>NZ_JALQEK010000032.1:0-504528 GCF_023630765.1 Caballeronia sp. ATUFL_F2_KS9A
CGCAAGAGGCCAATTAGGGATAAGCCGCCCCAGGATCACCCCCCCCCCGGCGCGGCGGGCACGCCACCCGCATCCCCCGCGGGCACCCCGCCCCGGCGGCCCCCCCAGCGCCGACACCACGCTCGCGAGCGCGGCCACCGCGCCGACGGACAGATCGATGCCGCCCGTGATGATGACGAACGCCATGCCGATCGAGATCAGCAGGAACATCGAGTTGTATCGCCAGAACGACGTGATGTTGTACGCGTCCGCGAAATGTTCGTAACGCATGACGCCGAGCACGAGCAGCGCCGCGAGCGCGATGAGAATCGGCAAGTTCTTTTTCATGTCGACGTTCAACCTCGCTTGCGTTGCACGTACACCGCGACGATGATGATCGCGGCCTTCAGCACCAGCGCGGCGGCATCCGGAATGCCGTGCGCGAGCAGCGTATAACGCAGCAACTGGATGATGAGCGCGCCGATCAGCGTGCCCGTGATATACGCCTTGCCGCCCGTCAACGCGGTGCCGCCGACCGCGACCGCCGCGATCGCATCGAGCTCCACGCCGAGACCGACGACATTCGCATCCGACGACGAATTCACCGAGATCGAAATCAGCCCGGCTAGCCCGGCGAGCGCCGCGCATACGGTGTACGCGATCATCTTCACGCGCGCGGTCGGAATGCCCGAGAGATACGCGGCGTCCTCATTGCCGCCCGTCACGAGCAGGAACTTGCCGAACAGCGTCTTGCGCACGATCCACGTAAAGAGTGCGACGAGCACGAGCATCAGGAGAATCTGGAACGGCACGCCCGCGATCTTGCCGAGCGCGATCCATTGAAACGCGGGATTCGTGAACGCCTGAAGGCTCCCATCGGTGACGACTTGCGCGATGCCGCGGCCCGCGATGAAGAGCACGAGCGTCGCGACGATCGGCTGCACGTTCAGTCGCGTCACGAGAAAGCCGTTGAAGATGCCGCATAACGCGGCGGCGACGATCGGCAGCGTGAACGCAAGCACGATGCCGAGCGGCCCGTCGACGTTCATGAAGAGCATCGGCGCGAGCGCACCGGCTATCGCCATCGACGCGCCCACGGACAGGTCGATGCCGCCCGTCGCGACGACGAGCGTCATGCCGATGCCGACGATCACGATCGTCACCACTTGCGTGAGATTCACGTTGAACGTCTGCAGCGAAACGAAGTGCTGCGTGAAGATCAGATTGAAGACGATCATCGCGAGCAGCACGGCGACTTCGCGCTGAATCGCCACGCCACGCTTCTTCTTTGCCGATGCCTGCACGATCGGCGCGGCCCGTTGCGTATCATCGATCATGTTTCGCTTCCTCTACCGCCTCGGCGAGCGTCGACTCCGCGCCCGCGCCATACGCGATCGCATCCATGATCGACGCCTCGTTCATCTGCGCGCCGTCTAGTTGCGCGACCGTTTCGCCGTCGCGGATCACGACTGCGCGATCCGCCACTGCCGTGAGTTCTTCCAGTTCCGATGCGGACAGCAGCACCGCCATGCCGGCATCGCGCAATTCGCGCACGATCTTCGCGACGTCGGCTTTCGCGCCCACGTCGATGCCGCGCGTGGGCTCGTCGAGCAGCAAGAGGCGAGGGTGCGTCGCGAGCCAGCGCGCGAGCAGCACCTTCTGCTGATTGCCGCCGGAAAGTTCGCGTATCGGCTGATCGGGCGAGCGTAGCTTGATGCCGAGCGATTCGATGAAGCCATCGACGATCTCGCGCTGCTTCGCGACATCGACGACGCCGCGTTTCGTCAGCGCAGGCAGGCAGACGAGCGTGAGGTTGTCGCGCACGGAAAGCTCCGGCACGATGCCTTCGGCCTTGCGATCTTCCGTCAGATACGCGACGCCGCGCGCGATCGCATCTTTCGGCGATTTGAACGATGCTGGCTCGCCGTTTATATCGAGCGTTCCTTTCGCCGGGCGATCCGCGCCGAAGAGCAGGCGCATCGTTTCCGTGCGGCCCGAGCCGAGCAGGCCCGCGAGGCCGACCGCTTCGCCCGCGTGAACATCGAGCGATACGTCCGTGACCTTCGCGCCCGCCGCGAGCCCTTGCGCCGCGAGCGCGACCGGACCGCGCTTCGCGAGATTCGCTTCCTTCACCGCGCTGTCTTCATGCACGACGGCGGCGAGCGTGCGGCCGAGCATCGTCGTGACGAGCTTCAGCTTGTCCATTTCCTGCATCGTGTTTTCGGCGACGGTCTGGCCGTCGCGCATCACCGTGACGCGATCGCACAGCGCATAGAGTTCATCGAGCCGATGCGAGACGAAGATGACCGCGCGCCCGTCGTCGCGCAAGCGGCGCACGACGGTGAAGAGCAGCTCGACTTCGCGCTCGTCGAGCGAGGACGTCGATTCATCCATGATGACCATCTTCGCATCCGACGACACCGCGCGCGCGAGCGCGACCATCTGCTGAATCGCGGTGGAATAGTCGCGCACGGGCTTTCTCACATCGATACGCAATCCGAACGATTCGAGCAATTCGCTCGCACGCCGTTGCACTATCTTCCAGTCGATGAGACCGAAACGGCGCGGCTCGCGCCCGAGAAAGATGTTTTCCGCGACGGAGCGGAAAGGCACGAGATTGATCTCCTGATAGATCGTGCTGATGCCCGCTTCGCGCGCTTCCTTCGGCGTGCGGAAATCGACTTCGCGGCCATCGAAGCGAATCGTGCCCGCGCTCTTGCGATACGCGCCCGTGAGAATCTTGATGAGCGTGGACTTGCCCGCGCCGTTCTGGCCGATGAGCGCGTGCACTTCGCCCGCTGCGACGGTCAGGCGCGCGCGCTTCAACGCAGCGACGCCGCCGAACGCGATATCGATGTCCTGCATGTCGAGAAGGGGAGTCTGAGCCATGCGTGATATCCGTCGAAATGAAAAAGCGAGCGCCTCCGATCAGACGCCCGCAAGTCACACACACACTTCGCTCAGTACCCGTACTGCATGCTTGCGTCGACGTTGCTCTTGTCGTAGAAGCGATCCGAGACCTTCACCCACGGCGGCACCGTTTCGCCCTTCGCGTACTTCTGCGCGACGTCGCATGCGAGCGGTCCGAAGAACGGGCTGGATTGCACGCTCGCGCCGAGCTCGCCCGCCTTGATCGCTTCGAGGCCGCCCTTGGTGCCGTCGATCGTCACGAGAACGATATCCTTGCCCGGCTGCTTGCCCGCCGCCTTGATCGCCGCGATCGCGCCGAGCGCCATTTCGTCGTTGTGCGCGTAGACCGCGGTCACGTCGGGATGCGCCTGCAAGAGCGTCTCCATCACCTGACGGCCCTTGTCGCGCGCGAAGTCGCCGCTTTGCGACGCAACGATCTTCATGCCGGGATTCTTCGCGATGACATCGTCGAAGCCTTTCTTGCGATCGTTCGCGGCGGACGCGCCCGTCGAGCCTTCCAGCTCGATGATGGTCGCCTTGCCGTTGGTCGCCTTCACGAGCCAGTCGGCGGCGCGCTGACCCTGATCGATGAAGTCCGAGCCGATGAACGTGATGTAGTCCTTGCCCGCCTTCGCCATCGACTGATCGATGTTGCGGTCGACCAGAATCACGGGAATGCCCGCTTTCTTCGCCTGCATCACGACCGGCACGAGCGGCTTTTCCTCGCGCGGCGGGAAGACGAGCAGATCGACGTGCTGCGCGATCATGCTCTGGATGTCCGAGACCTGCTTCGCCGCGGAACTGTTGGCGTCGGTCATGACCATCTGCCAGCCGCATTTCGCCGCGATGTCCTTGAAGCTCTTCGTCTCCGCGAGACGCCACGGATTATTGCTCTCGGTCTGCGCAAAGCCGACCTTCAACGGCTTCTTGTTCGGGATCTTCGGCAGGCCGTCGTCGGCGGCGTGGGCGGCGGTGAAGCCGGCCGCGAGCGTGAGTGCGGCAGCGAGCGGGCGCAGGCCCAGGCGCGATTTCTTATCTAATGACAGCATGTCTTCCTCCATTGAATGGTTAGGCTTTTTCTAACGACGCCGATGCTTGGTGTTGCCCGGTCTGCCTGCTGCGAGAGTCAAACTGCGTACCGCGTTCCGTGCGAATGCGGCGATTGCTTCAGCGCATTTCATTAACGATCAATCGCTAATATTATTAATGGCCAACTGTTTCGCCTCGGTGTTTTCCGCGACGGAGCCGCGCTCGATCAGCGGTCCGTCCAGCTTCACGGTGCGACGCCGAACGGGCGCGCCCGCGGCCCGGTTCTCTTCTTCCTGCAGCAGCGTCTCGACCGCCCAGCGCCCTAGCTCATAGTTCGGCAGCACGACGGTCGAAAGCGGCGGATGCGTATGCCGCGCGATTTCCTGATCGTCGTAGCCGAGCACGGATACATCGTCGGGCACGCGCAGTCCGAGTTGCTTCAACGCCTCGATCGCGCCGAGCGCCATCAGGTCGTTCGCGCAAAAGATCGCGGTCGGCGGATTCGGCTCGCGCATTAGCGAGAGCGTCTGTTCGAAGCCGGTGTCGGGACTCCAGTCCCCTTCGCGCACCAGTTCCGGCGCGAACGGCAGATCGGCTGTGGCGAGCGCGGTCCGATAGCCCTTCAGACGATCGCGCGCCGCGTCCTGCCACGGCTCGCCGTTGATATAGCCAATGCGCTTGTGCCCCGCGGCCAGCAGATGATCCGTCGCGGTGTGCCCGCCCGCCACTTCCGCCGGCACCACCGAAGACACGCTCGCATCGCTCGTGTAGCAGTTGAGCAGCACGGTCGGCACCTTGGCGAGCACGGCCGGCAGCGTGACGCGGCGGGTATAGACCGTCGCGTAGATCACGCCGAGCACGTTCGGATTGCCGAGCGTCGCGTCGAGCACGCGCGCCTCGATCTCCGCATTGCCGTGCGTCGAATAGACGGCGAGCATGCGCCCGTTGGCGAAGGCCGCGTCCCGCGCGCCGTCGATGCTCACGACCGGATGCGGGCTCGTCGAAATTTCGTCGGCGAGATAGACGATCAGATTGCGCTCGCGCTGGCTATCGAGCGCGGCGACCGGTTCGCGCTGCGTCATGCGATAGCCGAGATCTTGCGCGGCGCGCAGCACCTTGTCGCGCGTGGTGTCGGAGAACTTCGCGCCGCTTGCGTTGTTCAGCACGAGCGAGACCGTCGATTGCGAGACTCCGGTGAGCTTCGCGATGTCGGTCATCGTCGGGCGGCGTTGCGTGGATTTTTTCATTGTGCGTGCCGCGCCGGGCGGCTGAACTCTGCGCGAAACCTGTCTCGCGGGCCGGAGAAACTTGCCACTAATATTAGTGATGAACGACGCGGAAAGCACGTTTTTATTGGTCATTTCTGCTCAGGGTTTTCACTGGTTATTACTAATAATATTGACGAGCGGATTACACGCATGCGATTCTGTTTTCGCACTCGCAACGAGGAGAAAGTGCATGGCCAAGTACGACGAGAGCGCGCGAGACGCGCTCGCCGAAGCGTTCGAACGAGACGGCTTCGTCCTGCTGCGCGATCATTTCCCGCGCGCGACGATCGACGCATGGCGCGATGCGTTCGCGCCGCTTCTGCAACCGCACGTCGATGCAGCGCGCGAGGCGTCGGCGAGCGGCAATCGCGGACCGGGCCGCTATTACGTCACGCTGCCGTTCGAAGGCGAGTTCGCGGACCCGTCGGTCTTTTGCGATGAAGACATCGTCGGGATCGTCGAACGCGTGGCCGGGCGCGATCCGGTGATGTGTCAGCTCGCCACCGACACGCCGGTGCTCGGTTCAGAGTTCCAGGACTGGCATCGCGATACGCCGCCGCTCTTCGACGATGCGCCGGAAACGCCTTCGTTCCAGCTCGCGGTGAATTTCCCGCTCGTCGATGTCGATGACCGCAACGGTCCGCTCGAAACGACGCGTGGCACGCATCGCATGTCGCGCGATGAGGCGCTGGCCGGTCTCGAAGCAGGGCGCTTCCCCGCCGAGCGCGTGCCGATGAAAGTCGGCGACGTGATGATTCGCGATGTGCGCGGCCTGCATCGCGGTACGCCGAATCTCATCGGCGAGCCGCGTCCGATGGTCGTGATCGGCTACAGCCGCGCGTGGTATTTCCGGCCCGAGGTGCATATCGACGTGCCGCGCGACGTCTTCGCCGCGTTGCCTCCGCGCGCGCGGCGGCTGCTGCGCTTCAATCCTCAGGTGGAAACGACGGCGCGCACCTTCGACGAAAGCTATCGGCAGTTTGCATATTGAGCGCCGCGCCGTCCGATCCCCTCGTCGAACTGCGTCATGGCGCGCGGCGCGTGCTGCTTGCGCCGCACGTGGGCGGATCGATCGCGGCCTTCGACGAAACGCGCGACGGACGTACGATCGACTGGTTGCGTCCCGCGACGCCCGCCGCGCTGGCCGCACGCGATCCGCTCGGCATGGCGAGCTTTCCGCTCCTGCCGTACTGCAATCGCATCCGCGATGCGCGCTTCGTGTTCGACGGTGCGCTCATCGATCTCTCCGGCGACGGCAACGCCTTTGCGCACGCGCTGCACGGCAACGCGTGGCGCTTGCCGTGGCGTGTCGGCGATGTGTCGGACGCCCGCGCGCGTCTGCATTTTTTGCACGAACCCTCGCGCGATGCCGCGCGTCACTGGCCGTTCGCATACGAGGCGACGCAGGACATCGCGCTCGATGACCACACGCTAAGCGTGACGCTCTCCGCGCGCAACCTGTCCGAGCGGCCGATGCCGTTCGGCATGGGACATCACCCGTACTATCCGCGCACGCGCAATACGCGCGTTCACGCACGCGTCGCGTCGATGTGGCACAGCACGCCCGATCTGCTGCCCACGCATGCGGGCGCGCATCCGTGCGTCGATGCGATGGCGTCGCAAGAAGGCATGTCCGCCGATGCCTTCGATCTCGACAACAACTTCGCCGGTTGGTCGCGCACGGCGACGATCGCGTGGCCCGACGAACGCCGCGCGGTCGCGCTCAGCGCGCAAGCGCCGTTCGATGCCCTGGTGGTGTATGCACCGAAGTCGCATCCCGATTTGCTCTGCGTTGAGCCGGTGAGCAACGTGGCGGACTGGGTCAATCTCGATGTCGACCGCGCCGCGAAGGGCGGCGCGGTGCTGGAACCGGGCGAGTCGGTCAGCGCGACATTCGCCTGGACGACTCACACGGAATAAGGCGTCGCGCCTACTGACCGAAGAAAACGTTGCAGTTCGCCGGGCTGCAGTCGCTATCGCGATGTCCGCTCGCGGAGGCGGGCTTCATGCCGCCATACGCGGAGTCGCCGCCGGAGGCTTGTTGCGGCGTCGCGGCGGTTTGCGTCTGAGATTCATCGGGCATGGCCTGCGACACGTACATCGGGCGCATCGTCTGGACGAGTTGCTGCGCATCGGCGGGCATGCCTTGCGCGTGCGCGACACCGATTCCTGACACGACCGCGCATGCTGCCATCATCGCGAGAAATTTCGGGTTGATCTTTGCCTTCATGTTCCAGCTCCTTGAAACGAATGCACAAGCAGCCGGGAACGCGAGTCTCGGACTCCTTGCCGCTTTGCCGATGGACGGATGAATGGATCGAGCGCGGGCTCGCTTCGTCCGACGCGACAAATGACGACGCACCGGGCGCGACGAATGGCGCTCGGGGATTACCTTACGGCGATGGGAAGGCGCGAGAAATCCCTATCTGGCAGGGATACCTTGGTGGGGATAGGCGTGCGGGTTTAAAGAAGAAGCACGAAAAACGCGCCCGGACTTGCGAAAGTCCGGGCGCGCCGAAACGTGGAAACTCAATACGTTTATTCCGACTTGCCGGAGGTGCCGCCCGACATGTTCGATCCCGAGCTGCCCTTCTTGTGCATCTTGCTGCTGCCCTTGGACGAATCCATCGTGTTCGAGCCCGATGCGCCCGACGTCGAGCCGGTTACACCGTTGCTGTTCGGCGTGCCCATTCCGGTGCCGCCCTGACCGGCCCCGTTGCCGCCCGCCGTGCCGCCACCCGCGCCTGCGCCACCCGCGCCGCCGCCGCCGGCACCGCCGCCCGCGCCTTGCGCGAATGCCGCGCCCGACAAGCCCAGAATCATGGCCGACACAATCAAACTTCTCTTGGCGTTCTTCATGGTTTCCTCCCGTTGATCAATGATCTCGATGCGCGCCGCCTTGCGCAAAGCTGCGGCGTCGCAGATTACATTGCGCAATCACCGTGCCGCGGGAAGAAATCGAATTGTCATGCAGTCGCCTCGTCACACCACTCGATGGCCCACGCCCGCGCGCAATGGACGGCATCCGACTCGCTCGCGAACGCATCCAGCTCGCCGGATTCGAATACTTCCGCATGCGCGGTGCGCTCGTCCGCCGGACGCGTGATGCGTGCGTGCGCGGAGTAGCTGCCGTCTTCGTCGTGATGGGCGGTGCAGTCGATGTGAAACGTCTTGTAGTCGAATCGCATGAAAGGCTCCGAAAGAGATTGCGAGGGCAGGCGCGAAGCGTGCGATGCCGTGATTACCTTTGACTCCGCGCCTCTCGTGAGGTACTGTATAAACATACAGTACCATAATCAAGATGGATCTCTCCGAAAAGCTCGAAATTCTCGCCGACGCCGCCAAATACGACGCGTCGTGTGCGAGCGGCGGCGCGCCCAAACGCGAGTCGCGCGGCATCGATGGCCTCGGCGCGAGCACCGGCTCCGGCATCTGCCATAGCTTCACGCCCGACGGGCGCTGCGTCTCGCTGCTCAAGATTTTGCTGACGAACTTTTGTCTGTACGACTGCCGGTACTGCATCAATCGCCGGTCCAGTAACGTGCCGCGTGCGCGCTTCACGCCGGAAGAAGTTGTTACGCTCACGCTGGATTTCTACCGTCGCAATTACATCGACGGGTTGTTTCTCAGTTCCGGAGTGATTCGTTCGTCGAACTACACGATGGAGCAGCTCGTCCTCGTCGCGAAATTGCTGCGTGAGAAGCACGGATTTCGCGGCTACATCCATCTGAAGACGATTCCCGATGCCGATCCCGAACTCATCGCGCAAGCGGGACGCTATGCCGACCGTCTGAGCGTGAACATCGAATTGCCGACGGAAATCAGCCTCGAGCGGCTCGCGCCGGAAAAGAGCGGCCGCACGATCAAGCTGGCGATGGGCAACATCCGCGTCGCGCGCGAGGAATCGGAAGCGGAGCCGCGCGCGCCGAAGTTCGCGCCGGCGGGGCAGAGCACGCAGATGATCGTCGGCGCCGATGAAACCGACGACCGCACGATCCTCGGCACCGCCGAAACGCTGTACGGCTCTTATCAGCTAAAGCGCGTGTATTACTCGGCGTTCAGCCCGATTCCTGACAGCCCCTCGGGCGTGCCGTCGAAAGCGCCGCCGCTCTTGCGCGAGCATCGGCTGTATCAGGCGGATTTTCTGATGCGCGGCTACGGTTTCGCCGCCGCCGAACTGCTCGGCGATGCCGGCAATCTTCCGCTCGATGTCGATCCGAAACTCGCGTGGGCGCTTGCGCATCGCGAGCGCTTTCCCGTCGATCTGAACGCCGCGCCCGCGCGCATGATCGCGCGCGTGCCGGGCATCGGCATGCGCAACGCGAAGCGCATCGTGGAGTTGCGGCGCGAGCGGCGCGTGCGCTATCACGATCTCGTGCGGCTGCGCTGCGGCATGGACAAGGTGAAGCCGTTCGTCGTCACGGCGGATTACCGGCCGCCGCTCGACGAAGCGCCTTCGGACAGTCTGCGGCGCGCGCTCGCGACCGGCCCGGTGCAGCTCTCGCTGATCTGATGCACGTCATCGCCATCGACGACGAATTCGACGGCTGGCGCGTCGCCGCGCTCGATGCGCTCGCGCAAAAGCTCCCGCCCGAATCGATCGACTGGCGTACGGCTCAGGCGGAGCCGGCGTTGTTCAACGAGTCGGCGCGATCGGCGAAAGCGGCGAAGGCAGCGGATGCGCCGCCTATCCGCGTGTCGCGCGAACTCGCATCGCTGCTGAAAGACGCCGCGCATTTTCGCGACGCGCGCCGCTGGAGCATTTTATATCGCGTGCTGTGGCGCTGGGCGCAGGGCGACCGCTCGGTGGCATCGCCCGCCGATGAAGACGGCGCGCGCCTCTACAAGATGGCGAAGGCGGTGCGCCGCGCGCAGCACGACATGATCGCGTATGTGCGCTTCCGGCAGCGCGACGCGTCGCTCGGCGCGCCGGAATTCGTCGCGTGGTACAAGCCGGATCACGACGTGCTCGCGTGGGGCGCGGAGCATTTCGCCGCGCGCATGGGACGCTCGACATGGCTCATCGCAACGCCCGACGGCGCCGCGATGTTCGACGGCGAGCGCCTGCAACTGGAGCGCGGCCGCGCGCTGGCGTCGGATCATGCGGCGGTCTTGCCGGATGCCGCCGAAGCGCTCTGGATGACCTACTACCGCAGCATCTTCAATCCGGCGCGACTGAACGAATCCGCGCTCGAACAGCATATGCCGGTACGTTTCTGGAAAGGGCTGCCGGAAGGCGCACTGATCCCGAAGCTCGTCAGCGATGCGCGCGGCGGCGCGCGACGCGTCGCGCAGGCGCAAAACGTCGGCGCGCTCGGCGGCAAGGCGGTTCAGGTCGATGCGCTCGCAGCGCAGCCGGAGCGGGACGCGCCCACATCGCTCGATACTTGCCGCCGCTGCGATCTGTGGCGCAACGCGACGCAGGCGGTGCATGGCGCCGGTCCGTCCGATGCGCGCATCATGCTGCTCGGCGAACAGCCCGGCGATCAGGAGGATCTGAAGGGCGAGCCGTTCGTCGGACCGGCCGGGCAGCTGCTTCAGGACGCGATGCAGCGTGCCGGCGTCGTGCGCGAGCACGTCTATCTGACCAATGCGGTGAAGCACTTCAAATGGGAGCCGCGCGGCAAGCGCCGTCTGCACAAGACGCCCGCGCAGCAGGAGGTCGAAGCCTGTTCGTACTGGCTCCAACAGGAACTGCATGACGTCGGCGCGAAGGTGATCGTCACGCTCGGCGCGACCGCGTTGGCCGCGCTTTTCGGACGGCGCGCGACGCTTTCGGCGCATGTCGGGCGCGTCGTGCCGTATCGGGACAAGCTGGTCGTCGCGACGTATCACCCGTCCTACGCGCTGCGCCAGAACGACGAAGCCGCGCGCGAAAAAACCGTCGCGGCTATCGTTGCGGCGCTGGAGCTGGCGTCGTCGTTGAAGGCCTAGCGCGCTCAGAACGCCGCGCGCACGACGCCGCCATCCGCGCGCAACGCCGCGCCGTTCGTCGCCGATGAAAGCTCCGAGCACACGTACGCCACCATGCTGCCGATTTCCTCGGGCGTGATGAAGCGCTTGAGAATCGACGTGGGCCGCGCTTCTTCGAAGAACTGCTTCTCGAATTCGCCGAAGCTCTTGCCGCCCGACAGTTTCTCGACGAACTCGGTGACGCCTTCGGAGCTCGTCGGCCCCGGCAGCACCGAATTGACGGTCACGCCGGTGCCCGCGCAGGTTTCCGCGAGGCCGCGCGCGAGCGAAATCTGCGCCGATTTGGTCACGCCGTAATGAATCATCTCGACGGGAATCTGAATGCCGCTCTCGCTGCTGATGAACACGACGCGGCCCCAGTTCTTCTCCTTCATCTTCGGCAGATACGCGCGCGACAGGCGCACGCCCGACATCACGTTGGTGTTGAAAAAGCGCAGCCATTCGTCGTCGGGAATCTCTTCGAACGGCTTCGGATCGAAGATGCCCATGTTGTTCACGAGAATATCGACGTGCGGAAAGCGCTTCACGAGCGCGTCGACTTGCGCTGCGTCGGAGACGTCGCCGGCGAAGCCTTCGCCCTGTGCGTTGGGCACGAGTTCGCGCAGTTTAGCCAGCGCCGCATCGACAGACGCCTGCGAACGGCCGTTGATGATCACGCGCGCGCCTTCACGCGCGAGCGCCACGGCAATGGCATGTCCGATGCCCTTCGTCGATCCGGATACCAGCGCGAGCTTGTTGCCGATCTTGAGATCCATGTCTGCTCCTTCGATTGGGTTGGCGGAATGCGCCGGCGATTTCGCCACGACGCGTTCCGGGATGTTAGCCATAAGCGCAGTACGTTGCTGAAGCCGCGTCCGGCAAGCGTTCGCCGCCCGTGAAACCCCGCGACATAAATGCTCGATGGCTTCCGCCGCGGTCATCGTCCATAGTTGCGTCCAGCGTGAAACGAAGCAGATGCAGCAGCGAGAACCGAGCCGTGTCACGCATCCACGAATCCACACAGGAGGTGCAACATGTCCAGCTCGATCAACTTGTTCAAGAAAGTGCGCGGCGCGGCGCTCGCCGGTTTCGTCGTCGGCACGGCGCTGCTTGCGGGATGCGCGAGCAATCCGGCGCAGGCATCGAATCAGTACGGGCAGTACGTGCAGACCGTCGCGGCTGCGCCCGCCGTGCGCCCCGACACGATCTATGTCTACGCATTCGCCAGCGACGCGAACGACGTCAAGCTCGACAATCACGGCCTGATTTCGAAGCTCGGCTCGGCGATGTCCGGCGATTCGCAAGCGCGGAAGCAGACGCAAGACGCCATCGCGGCGCGCGAGGAAGTCGCGAACGAAATCGTCGCCAAACTGCAATCGATGGGTCTGCCCGCGATCCGCGCCGACGTGCCGCCGCCGCAAGATCGGAGCGTGCTCGTCGTCGAAGGAAGCATCAATACGATCGATGCGGGCAATCGCCGCCGCCGCATGGTGATCGGCCTCGGCGCGGGCGAAAGCAAGGTCGGCGCGACGGTGCAGCTCGTCCTCAAGCCCGCGAACGGCGTGCCGCAACTGCTCGAACAATTCGACGCGAAAGCCGACAGCGGCCACGCGCCGGGCGTCGCGGAAATGGCGGGCGTCGGCGCGGCGGCGGGGCACGTCGCGACATCGCTCGCGGTGTCGGGCGGGCTGCACGCGGTGTCGGAGACGAAGCACGCGGATGTGTCGTCCGATGAAAAGCGCCTCGGCGACACCATCGCCAAGCAGATCGCCAAGCTCGGCCAGGAGCAGGGCTGGATGCCGGCGAAGAGCTAAGGAAGGCGGCGGCCGTTGCGCGGTCCGGAACGTGCTTGCACTAGAATCCGGACGAATGTTCGCTTCGCGAGGCTGCGCATGCCGACGATTGCCCTGATTGTCCTGACCGTTGTCGTGACGCTCGTCGTCGTGCTGGTGATCGCGAATCTGACGAGCGGCGAAAAGAAGATCGAGCACAGGATCGAACGGCTGTACGCGAGCGACGACCCGCAGTTTCTCCGTTCGATGGGCTTGCTGCTCGGTCCGCCCGTGGTCGGCGGCAACCGCTTCGAGGTGCTCGTGAACGGCGACGAGATTTTCCCGTCGATGCTCGAAGGCATTCGCGCGGCGCGAGAGACGATCACCTTCGAAACCTTCATCTACTGGTCGGGCGCGATCGGCGAGCAAATCGCGCAGGCGCTCTCCGACAAGGCTCGGGCGGGCGTATCGGTGCATGTGCTGCTCGACTGGGTCGGCACGTCGAAGATGGACAAGCGCTATCTGCGCATGCTGCGCGACGCGGGCGCGGAAGTGATCCAGTATCACAAGCCGCACTGGACCGGGCTCGGCCGCATGAACGACCGCACGCACCGCAAGCTGCTCGTAATCGACGGGCGCATCGGCTTCACGGGCGGCGTCGGCATTGCCGAGGAATGGACCGGACACGCGCAGGACGAGAAGCACTGGCGCGACACGCATTTTCGCGTCGAAGGCCCGGCCGTCGGGCAGATGCAGGCCGTGTTCATGGACAACTGGATCAAGACGACGGGCAACGTACTGCACGGCCCGCGCTATTTTCCTGACATCGACGATGCGGGCGACGGCTTCGCGCACATGTTCAGCAGCTCGCCGTCCGGCGGCAGCGACGACATGCAGCTGATGTACCTCATGGCGATCACCGCGGCGACGCGTTCCATCCACTTGTCGAGCGCGTACTTCGTGCCGGACAAGCTGACGATCAACGCGATCGTCGAGGCGGCGCGGCGCGGCGTGCGGGTTCGCATCATCACGCCGGGCAAGCGCATCGACACGCATACGGTGCGCGAGGCATCGCGCGCGTGCTGGGGCGACCTGCTCGCGGTGGGCGTCGAAATGTTCGAATATCAGCCGACGATGTTCCACTGCAAGCTGATCGTCGTCGATGAGTACCTGGTGTCGGTCGGCTCGACGAATTTCGACAGCCGCTCCTTCAAGCTGAACGACGAAGCCAATCTGAACATCTACGACCGCGACTTCGCGCGCCAGCAAACGGCGATTTTCGATGACGACGTCGCCCGCGCGAAACGCATCACGCTCGAAGACTGGCGCCGCCGTTCGCTCACCGAGAAGCTGCTGGAGCGCGTGGCCGCGCTGCTCGATCCGCAGCTTTGACTTTCGCGCATTCCGTGTTGCGAATATTTCTCATCTTGGCCTAAAGATCGCCTGACGAAAGCCGATAAGACGCTCACGCAAACGGGTCTCTCGGTCTACGGCAATCATGCACGGCACCTATAACTTTTGGCTGGTCGCGGCATCGCTCGTAGTCGCCACGCTCGCTTCCTTTACTGCGCTCGATATCTCGGGCCGCATCGCATCGCTTGCGCAGTCGCGCACGCGGCACGTCTGGCTCGCGGGCGGTGCGGCGTCGATGGGCATCGGCATCTGGTCGATGCATTTCATCGGCGTACTCGCGTTCGAATTGCCTATCCCGCTCGGCTATGACCTGAAGATCACCGCCGGGTCGCTCGGCATCGCGGTGCTCGTGTCGTTCTTCGCGCTGCTCGTCATTACGAGCAGGCGTCTGACGATGAAGCGCCTCGTCGCGAGCAGTCTCTTGATGGGCGCGGGCATCGCGGCGATGCACTACACGGGCGATGCCGCGATGCGGATGCAGCCCGCGATCACGTACGATCCGCTGCTGTTCGCGGCGTCGATCGTGATTGCGGTGGTCGCATCGGGGGCGGCGTTGTGGATCGCCCATACGCTCTCGGATGCGAACCAGACGAACGTGCTCGCCAAGCGACTCGGGTCGGCGCTGGTGATGGGCCTCGCGATCACCGGCATGCACTACACGGGCAACGCGGCGGCGGAGTTTCTGCCGGGCTCGATCTGCGGCGCGGCCAACGACATCGACTCGCGCTGGCTCGCGACGACTGTCGTGCTATTCACGCTGACCATTCTGATTATCACGCTCGTGCTGTCGCGCTTCGATGCGCGCACGGCGCTGCTTGCAGGTTCGGTGTCGCGGCTGAACGGGCAGATCGTACGCATGGCGACCTTCGATACGCTGACGGACCTGCCGAACCGCCGCACGATGAACGAGCGCATCGATCGCGCGATTCGAAACGCGCGGCACAGCGACAGCCGTTTCGCGATTCTCTTCATGGACCTGGATGGCTTCAAGACGATCAACGACTCGTTGGGCCATACGGTCGGCGACGAAGTGCTGAAGGCATTCGCGCGACGTCTGCAGGAATGCGTGCGCGGCGGCGACACGGTGGCGCGTCTGGGCGGCGACGAGTTCGTCGTGATGCTCGAACACCTGCACGCGCCGACGGATGCCGAGAAGATGGCCGAACGCATCCTCGATACGATGAAAAAGGGACTCGTCGTCGGGAGTCATCCGTTGCAGGTGATGCCGAGCATCGGCATTGCGCTCTTTTCGCAGGATGGCGACAGCGTCGAATCGCTGCTCAAGCACGCGGACGTCGCGATGTACGAAGCGAAGCGCGGCGGGCGCAGCACCTATCGCTTCTTCGAGGCGAGCATGAACGAGGCGGCGGTGCGGACGCTGCAGATTCAGCAGGCGTTGCACGAGGCGCTGAATGGCGGCCATTTCTATCTTCTGTTTCAGCCGAAGTTCCGAGGCAAAAGCGGCGAGCTGGCGGGCGCGGAAGCGTTGATCCGGCTGGATCATCCGGAGATCGGCACGTTGACGCCGCTCGAGTTCATCCCGATCGCGGAGCGTTCCGGACAGATCGTGCAGATCGGATACTGGGTCGTGCGCGAAACGTGCCGGCACATGTCGCGTTGGCGCGCGGAAGGGCGTCCGCCGGTGAAGGTGGCGATCAACCTGTCGCCGCGGCAGATGCACGAGGCGGATCTTGTCGCGAACATCATGACGATCGTGCGCGAGGAAGGCGTCGAGAGCGAGCAGATCATGTTCGAGATCACCGAGTCGGTGGCGATGCAGGACGCGCCGCGCACCATCGAGATGATTCGCGCGTTTCAGGAGAATGGTTTCGAGATCGCAATCGACGATTTCGGCACCGGATATTCGAGCCTCGCGTATTTGCAGCGGTTTCGCGCGAAGCAGTTGAAGATCGATCGGTTCTTCACGAACGGGCTGGATGAGAACGGGCAGGAGGGGCGCGCGATCGTCTCGGCGATTATTGCGCTCGCGCATTCGCTCGATATGGATGTCGTGGCGGAAGGCGTCGAGACCGGGTCGCAGCTCGATCGCTTGCAGGACATGATGTGCGATGAGATGCAGGGGTTCTTGCTGGCGATGCCTTTGTCGGCGGATGCGTTTGGGGGGATGCTGGAGAAGGCTGCTGTCGGTGTTTGATTTTTGGTCGTGGAATCCTGTGAGATCAGGATTTCACGAAACGAGCCCGAGGGAAAGCCACACAAAAGACGCAAACACGAACCTCAATCCATCGCCGCATGCGCCACCGACTCCTCCGCCGCGGTCTTCTTCGCCGGCCGGATCAGCAGCAGCAACGGCACCACCAACAACGTCGCGACAAACATCAGCTTGAAGTCGTTGAGATAAGCAATCATCGAAGCCTGCTGCGTGATCGTTTGATTGAGCATCGCCATGTCCGTCATCGAGCCGCCGGACAGCATCGGCTGCATCGCCGGATTGAACGGCGTCACTTGCGCGGCGAGGTCCGCGTGGGCGACCTGCGTGTTGCGCGTCATCAGCGTCTGCACGATGGAAATACCGATACTGCTGCCGATATTGCGCATCAGGCTGTAAGTCGCGGTGCCATCCGCGCGCAACTCGGGCGTGAGCGTCGAAAACGTCAGCGCCGACAGCGGCACGAACACGAGTCCCAGCCCGAAGCCCTGAATCACGCCCGGCCAAACGATATCCGATGCCGACAGCACGATCGTGTAATGCATCATCTGCCAGAGCGCGAACGCCGAAATCAGAAATCCCGACAGCAGCAGCACACGCGCATCGATGTGCTTCAGCAGGCGTCCGGCGACGAGCATCGCGATCATCGTGCCCGCGCCGCTCGGCGCCGTGACGAGGCCTGTCGTCGCGACCGGATAGTTCATCAGGTTCTGCAACATCGGCGGCAACAGCGCGCGCGTCGCGTACATCACCGCGCCGATCACGAAGATGAAGCACGTTCCGGTCGCGAAGTTGCGGTCCTTCAGCAACTGATATTTGAAGAACGAGCGCGACCCGGCCGTCGCCGTATGCGCGATGAAGAACACGAAACTCAGCGCCGCGAGAATCGCCTCGATGCGGATTTCCATCGATCCGAACCAGTCGAGTTGTTCGCCGCGATCGAGCATCGCCTGGAACGCGCCGATCGCAAGGCCGAGCGTCGCGAAGCCGAACGCGTCGAACTTCACCGCGCGGCGCGCGATCTGCGCGGGCAGAAACGTCACTACGCCGAAGAGCGCGAACGCACCGATCGGCACGTTGATGAAAAAGACCCAGCGCCAGTTGTAGCTGTCCGTGAGCCAGCCACCGAGCGTCGGACCGAGAATCGGACCGACCATCACTCCCATGCCCCAGACGGCCATCGCCTGGCCCTGTTTCTCGCGCGGATTGATGTCGAGCAGGATCGATTGCGACAGCGGCACGAGCGACGCCCCGAACACGCCCTGCAACAGCCGCGACGCGACGATCTGCGTGAGCGTCTCCGACAGCCCGCAAAACGCCGACGCGACGGTGAAACCCGCAATCGAAATACACAGCAGCTTCTTCACGCTCAACTGGTCCGAGAGCCAGCCAGTGAGCGGCGTAGCGATCGCGGCGGCGACGATATACGAGGTCAGCACCCAGGTGATTTCGTCCTGGGACGCCGACAGCGTGCCCTGCATATGCGGCAGCGCGACGTTCGCGATGGTGCTGTCGAGCGTCTGGATCAGCGTGGCGAGCATGATCGAGACAGTCAGCATGCCGCGGTTCAATGGCGCTGCGGCGCGTTCCGTGGGGACTTCGAGGGACATGGACGTGGCCGCAAGGCGGCGGCTTTTGTAAGTACGATGATGATAAGCAGGCTTATTATAGAACGGCCGCGATCTCGCGCAATGCGGTCAATTACCGGGTGTACACGAGATGCGCGCATCGAAAGGCGTTACATATAATCGCGCGATGGAAACCCAACTCGACAAACGCTTCGGCTTTCTGGTCGCGGACGTGGACCGCCTGTGCGGCAACCGCTTCGACGTGCTGGCGAAGTCATCGCTCAATCTGACGCGCGCGCAATGCCGCGTGCTCGCGTATCTCTCGCATTACGGCGAGGTCAATCAGGCGCGGCTCGCCGGGCTGCTGGAAGTCGCGCCGATTTCCGCCGGCCGTCTGCTCGATCGCATGGAAGAGGGCGGCTGGATCGAGCGCCGCCCGAATCCCGACGATCGTCGCGAGCGTCAGGTTCGCATGACCGCGAAGGCGGAGAAGGCGCTCGACCGCGCGCGGCGCGTCGGCGACGAGATCGCAGCAGAAGCGCTCGCGGGCTTCAGCCGGCAGGAAAGCGAGCAATTGATCGCGCTTCTGCAACGCGTGCGCGGCAATCTGAGCCGTATCGTCGATCGGTGATTCATCCGCGCTTGGATCGCCGATTGCTTCAGCGTTGTCCGCAAGCGTCGTTGTCCAGCGCCGCCATCCATCCGGAGAAGATCGATCATGAACAAACGCACCGCACCGTTGGCCGTCCTCGCGCTGTCCGTCGCCGCTTTCGTCTCGATGCCCATCGCGCAGGCGCAAGACACGGCCGCATCCACGCCGAAGCAGATCAAGAAAGCCCAGCGAAAGGAAGCGCGCGCGAAGAAGAACGCCGAGCTGAAGCAACTCGAACAGAACGGCTACAACCCCGCTGGCGAGCAGACCAACTATCCGCAGAATCTGCAAAACGCGCAGTCGAAGATCAATGCGCAGAAGGCGGGCAAGCCGGCGCCGGCATCGACGCCGTAATCGGACGCTTGTTCCGGGACGACGCGGAAAACGCCATCCGCTTCATTAAGGCAGTCGATACGACGAGATCGCGTTGATCGCAAAGCGCGCGACGCATGATGCGGCAATCGCGTGATGTCCGCGCTCGACGCCGACGGCGGGATACGGCAGTATCTCGGCATCAGGCGCAAGTTCCAGATATGCGACGAAGAGCCGGAATACGGCCGATGTATCGGGGAGGCCACGCATGCGATGGCGGTCATGGCTGTTGATCTTCGCCCTGTGCGACGCACACGCGGCATCGCGCTACTACGCGCCCGTGACGTTTTATCCGCACGACGCGGTGCGGGTATCGCGTTTCGCATCGAAGACCGGGGCGATGCAGGTGCCTTACGGCGCAGGCGCGAAAGTCGAGGAAGGCGACTTCTATATCGTTTCGAATGCAACTTTCAAGGCGCTGACCGCGCAAGTGCAACGCGATGGCACGATCGCGCTCGTGCAGTCCGAGTGGACGCCCGAACGCGCCGCGAGCCAGATCTGGACCATCGACAAGGAAGGCAGCGGCTTTCGTCTTTACTCGAAGCTATATGGACGTTACGTGACGCTCGGCGCGCGTGTCGAGCTCGAAGCGCCATCGGGCGATGCGCGGCAGAACTGGAGCATCGAAGCCGATGCGAACGTCGTGACCATCGCGGCCACCGGCACGAAGACGGGACTCGTCGTCGGGCATCATGCGTTGCGCGACGGTGCGTCCGTCGAAGTCAATGCGCAGGCCGGACAGTGGCGTCTGTACAAGACCGGAAGCGATGGCGGCGATCATGCGTATCGCATGCTCGATGCTTCGGCGCGCTCGACTTACGACAACATCGGCAGGCGCTATCACTTGAGCGCGTATGCACCCGATGCGATCGAGGCCGAACGGCTCGGCGGTTTTCGCTGGACTGACTATCATCCGTCGGGGCTGTATGTGTCGAAGGGCGAAACCGTCGTGATCGATGTGAACGGTCTCGCCGACGATGGTCCCGATGGCCTCATCGTCATGGTCGGCAACAAGAACGGCTTCTATCGGCGGCAAGCCGCGGGCGATCCGCAAACGATCCTCGCGACCGAAGGACGCAACGCGTTCGTCGCATCGCGCGATGGCTTGCTCTACTTCGAATACATCGACAGCGGATACAACGAGCGGCCACGTACGTCGATCGATGTCATCGTGCGCGAAGGCGGCAAGCCGGTGCCGTTCTATGTCGAAGGTGCGACGACGCCCGCCGAATGGCGCGCGATGCTGCAGCGTCATGCGGATGCGCCGCTCGTCGAGATGGTCGGCAAGCGCACGATGTTCACCGTCGCGCGCGCCATGTACGACAAGTCGGGCGCGGCGGATCCGGCCGCATTGCTCGATTATGTCGAGCGCATCATGGGCTATCACGACGAACTGTCCGGACTCGATGGCACGGAAGCACTCGATGCGCCGTCGCCGTTGCGCGTGCATTTCGTGCAGGACGCGATTTCGACCCACGCCGAGTTGCAGAACACGTATCTCTACGCGACGTACTACATGATCGGCCTGCCGCTCAATAGCGCGGCCGAGACCTTGCTCAAGCCCGCGAAAGCCGACGAATGGGGCGTATGGCACGAGATGGGACACATGTATCAGCAATGGGACTGGACATGGCCGGGCGTGACGGAGACGACGGTGAACGTCTATTCGCTGCATGCGCTGGAACGCCTCGGCACGCCGATGCCTTCGCCACTGCTGCAAGTCGTCGACGCGCGCGGCAAGAAGAATCGCATCGATCTCGCGGCGCAGTATTTCGCGCAGCCGTCACGCAATTTTCTCGACGATGCGTCGTTTCCGATGCCACCGGAAGCGCTCTGGATCAGGCTCGTCATGTACGAGCAGTTGCGCCGCGCACTCGGCAACGGCTTCTATGCGCGGCTGCACAAGCTGTATCGGCGGCATCCGCTGACGGAGGATGAAGGCGGCGACCAGAACGAAGTGCAACGCTTCGTGCTGCGTGCGTGCATGGCGGCCAATCTCGATCTGACGGATTTCTTCGAGCGATGGGGACTGCCGGTCGATGCTGGCACGCGTGCGGCGATTGCCGGGCTGAAGCTGAGCGCGCCGAAGACCGATTTGACGCGCACGCGGATTTAAGGCAAAAAAACGCCGACGCATGCACGCGTCGGCGAAGTCCTGGCTTTTACGAGGGCTGCCAGAAACGCTTCAGTTCCTCATGCTGCATCCGCGAGCCGAATGGTCTGCTGTTCTTTGCGCCGCGTCCCCGGCCGGCCGATGAGCGCGCCCGGCACATTACCGATGCCGAACGCGGGTCGCGCGAGAAAGAAACCCTGCGCGAGCACGTGCGGCCACTGCGCAATCCATTGCGCCTGCGCGGCCGTTTCCACACCTTCGACGACGATCGCCACCTTCAGCCGCGTAAGAAGCGTGAGCACCGACGAAAAGACCAGACACGCGTTCGGGCAGCGCGGCGCTTCGGCGAGCAGTTCCTTCGCGATCTTGACGGTGCCGAAGTCGATCGGTCCGAGCGCGGCGAGACATGAATAGCCGGTGCCGAAATCGTCCATCGCGACGCTCACGCCCTTGTTCTTGAGACGCCGCACGACCTTGCGCATCGCCGGCATGCGCGCGAGATCTTCGCTTTCCAGCAGTTCGAGTTCGATGCAATCGGGCGTGATGTCGTGCGCGCGGCAAATCGATTCCATCCGCTCGGCGAAGCCCGGCAACGCCGCGACCGATGGCGGGACGTTCACGGCGACCGAATAGTGTGCGCCGCCACTTTCGCGCCACTCGCCAATTTCGGACGCGACCGCGTCCAGCACGAACCATGTCAGTTCGCGCATGATGTCGGCGTCCTTGAACGCCTCGCTGAATGCGCCTGGCAGCAATACGCCGTATTCCGGATGACGCCAGCGAATGAGCGCTTCCATTTGCGCGAGTTCGCCGCCGTGGACTCGGTAGATTCCCTGATAGGCGATGCAGAATTCTCCGGCCTTGAGGCCTTCGAGTATGCGATGCCTGAATGCATGATCTGACTCCGGCGCGGCTTTCGCGACAGGCGAGCCGTGTGTCGTTCTTTTCATGCTCTAGCCATCCCTCCCAGTTGGTCGTGGAAGCGGTTGCACGAGTCGTGCCAGAAACTATGATCGCGCGTCGTCCAATCCAAGTAAATTCGGTGAGCCCCTTGGAGACAACGTTTGCCTCCTTAAGGGGAGCGTTTGCGCTTGCGTGTGGACGCATCGTTCAGCCATCCCGAGTCACGTAACGCAACCGTAACGCGTGATGGTCTGTGTGGGCTGGCGCACATAACGCAAGCACATATTGCGCTGCATCGGCATGGCGTTTTGCAGTTTTGTATATAGCGATTCCGGAACATTTGTAATCCCGACTAGTGTCGGCGCCGGAAAATGATCGCTGCGAACGGCGGGCGCGCACCAAAATTGGGACACGCGGCGCTTCCGCACAGGCGACCGCCGGTCGATGAGCATGGGTATGCCGCTGTCTTCGCTTACGACAGTCTTTCCGCGACGTCGACCGTCAGGCGGTCGCGGTTTCGGCGATAGGGCGCATGCGTTCCAGCGCGCTGCCATCCTCGCGGAACAGATGCACATGGCGAATGCTGAAGCCCGCGTTCAGGCGCTGTCCTTCGACGGCCGTCGATTCGCCCGAGCCTTTCACCTGAATCACGAGTTCGTTCGGCAAACGGACATGCAGCAGCGTCTCGCCGCCGAGATGCTCGATCACCATGACTTCGCCTGCAAGGCCGCTGTCGATATCGCCGCCGCCCGATTCGACGAAATGCTCGGGCCGGATGCCAAGCGTAAGCGTCTCGCCCGCGTGCACGGACGAAGCCGCGAACGGCAGCGTCAACGACTCGCCGCCCGGCAATTCGATGGTGACGCCCATAGCATCCACGCGCATCACGCGCACATCCATGAAGTTCATTTTCGGCGAGCCGATGAAACCCGCGACGAAGCGATTGTGTGGCGTGCGATACAGCTCCAGCGGCGAGCCGATCTGTTCGACGCGTCCATGATTCAGCACGACGATGCGATCGGCCATCGTCATCGCTTCGGTCTGATCGTGCGTGACGTAGATCATCGTCGCATTGAGCTGCTTGTGCAGCTTGATGAGTTCGAGGCGCATCTGCACGCGCAATGCGGCGTCGAGATTGGAGAGCGGCTCGTCGAAGAGAAAGACTTTCGGCTCGCGTACGATGGACCGGCCGATCGCCACGCGCTGACGCTGCCCGCCCGACAGCGCGCGCGGACGCCGTTCGAGCAACTGGCCGATCTGCAAGATCTCGGCCGCGCGATGCACGCGTTCCTTGATCTGCGCTTCGGGCAACTTGAGCATGCGCAAACCGAACGCGATGTTCTCGTACACCGACATGTGCGGATAAAGCGCATACGACTGAAACACCATCGCGACGCCGCGTTGCGAAGGCTCGAGTTCGGTGACGTCCTCGCCGCCAATCAGTACTTGCCCTGAGTCGCAGCGTTCGAGTCCGGCGATGGTGCGAAGCAAGGTCGACTTTCCGCATCCCGAAGGACCGACGAAAACCATGAACTCGCGATCGGTCACTTCTATGTCGACGCCCTTCAGCACGTCGACGCCAGCGAATGCCTTGCGGATCTGCTGCAAATGAACTGCGCTCATGCGTTGTCTCCCGTTTGCTGCTGCGGCAGCGCAGCATCCGATGCGTCGTCGAATTTGTTCTTGACAAGCTGTTCGCGCCAAAATATACAATTGTAAAACCGAAATTACAAGTGAAACGACGCGCACCAAAGATCACGAACGAACGCACCAGAGAAGCCGTATCCGCTCGAAAAATACCAAGGAGACAGGCATGAAGAAGCGCTTCATTCCGGCCATGCAAGCCGGTCCGATCAAACACGCCGCGGCAGTCGCGCTCCTCACGGCGAGCGCGGCGTTCGCAACATCGAACGCGCAGGCCTGGACTCTGAAGGAAGCGGCGCAGCCGTATTCGGGCACCACGATCAAGGCTATCTTTCTCGATCGTCCCGGCTACAAGGCCGCGCAGCAACTCATTCCGCAGTTCGAAAAGGAAACGGGCATCAAGGTGCGCTGGGAAGTGATTCCCTATGAGAATACGCGCGAAAAGGAAGTGCTCAACTTCGTCGGCGGCGGCGACCAGGACATCGTGCTCGTGGACGTCGTGTGGATCGGCGAATTCGCGAGCAACAAGTGGCTCGTGCCGATCAAGAAGTTCACCGACGATCCGAAGCTCGCGGATCCGAATCTCAACCTGAAGGGCTTCTTTCCGATCCTGCTCGATTCGTTCGGCTCGTGGGACAAGGTCACATACGGCCTGCCGTTCGATAACTACTCGGGCCTGATGTTCTACAACAAGTGCATGTTGAAGGACGCGGGCTTCGACGAGCCGCCGAAGACCTGGGACGACTTGCTCAACACCTACGCGCCGAAGCTCACGAAGGGCGACAAGTTCGCGTTCGCGCTGCAATCGCGGCGAGGCGAAACGCAGTCGGCCGATAGCTTCATGCGCGTGCTGTGGCCGAACGGCGGGTCGCTTCTCGATGCGAAGTTCAAGTCGAATCTGATGTCGCCGCAATCGCAGGCGGGCCTCGAATATCGGCAGAAGCTGATGAAGTACATGCCGCCGGGCATCGTCGACTTCGATCACGCCGAAGCGGTCAACGCGCTTGCGCAAGGACAGGTCGCGATGATTACCGAGTGGTCCGCGTTCTATCCCACGCTCACCGATCCGAGCAAGTCGAAGATCGGCAACTGTCTCGCGATCACCACCGAACCGAAGGGACCGGCCGGACTTAAGCCCGCGCTCGGCGGCTTCTCGCTTGCAGTGAACGCGAAGTCGAATGCGAAGAAGCAGGCCGCGTCGTGGCTCTTCATTCAATGGATCACGTCCGAAGCCATGGCGAAGCCTTATCTCGAAGCGGGCGGCGTGCCGGCGCGCATGGCGATCTATGAGGACAAGGCCGTGCAGGACAAGTATCCGTTCGTGAAGCCGATGGTCGAATCGTGGCAGGGCGGCGTGCCGGATTATCGTCCGCGCTTCCCGGAGTGGCCGGCGATTTCGGAAGTCATCGGCGAATGGGGCAGCAAGATGATGCTCGGCCAGGTGACGGTGAAGGAGGGCGCGCAGACCATCGGTCAGAAGACCGAGGACATCCTGAAGAAAGCGGGCTATTACGACGGCAAGAAGCCTTTGCTGAAGTAATTCTGTTCACGGGACCGGAGGCGATCGAATGGCATCACCTGTAATGCATGCGCGCGGACCGCGCAAGCCCGCGCGCTACTTCGGCGTCCTGCCGCGTTCGCCCGCCTTCTGGTTCCTGATACCCGCGATCGCGGCGCTCGCGATCATCGGCATCTATCCGCTGCTGCTTGCGCTCTATAACTCGTTTCATCAATACAAGCTCGCGGACCTGGCCTCGGGCACGCCGTTCGTCGGCGTCGATAACTACATCGCGACGCTGACCGATCCGACCTTCTGGGAAGCGCTCGGACGCACGGCATTGTTCCTGTGCGTGACCTTGCCGATCGAAGTCGCGCTCGGGCTCTTTGCAGCGCTGCTGTTGCATCGCACGGAGCTGCCGTGGATGCGGGCGGCGGCGCGCGTGAGTCTCGTCATTCCGATGGCGACGACGTATGCGGTGGTCGGGCTCATCGGCCGCCTGATCTTCAATCGGCAGTTCGGCGTGGCGAACTATCTGACAGGTCTCATCGGCATTCCGCCGCAGGACTGGCTTGCGGACCCGACGCTCGCGTTCGTCTCCGTGATGATCATGGATATCTGGCAATGGACGCCCTTCTGCGCGCTGATCCTGCTCGCCGGGCTTTCGATGGTGCCGAAGGAAGCCGAAGAAGCAGCGCGCCTCGAAACGCCGAAGTGGAGCATGATTTTGTGGCACCTGCAGCGTCCGTATCTTCTTCCGGGTCTCACTGCGATTCTTATTCTTCGTTCCGCCGATATGCTGAAGATGTTCGACGCCGTCTTCACGATGACGCGCGGCGGGCCCGGCGCCGCGACGGAATTCATCAGCGTCTATATCCAGCGCGTCGGCTTTCGTCTCTTCGATCAGGGCATGGCTTCCGCACAGGCGATCATCCTGCTCATTCTGACGATCGTGCTGTCGCGTCTCTATATTCGCTTCGTGTATCGGGAGGCCGCGTGAGTTCGATAGGCATGCAAGGCACGCAACGCGCAAAGCGCGCACGCGCGGCAAGAAAACGCGCTACTGTATGGCACTTTCTGGGCCTCGTCGTAGTGTTCATGTCGTCGGTGTTTCCGTTCTACTGGATGGTCACGACGAGCCTCAAGAGTCAGGCCGATGCGCTCGCGTACCCGCCGAAATGGCTGTTCTCGCCGACGTTTCATCACTACTCGGCAGCACTGTTCGAACATGACGTCGCGAGCAGTTTGCTGAACTCGCTCATCATCGCCAGCAGCACGACCGTCCTCGCCATCCTGCTTGGCACGCCAGCCGCTTATGCGCTCGCGCGCTACGAATTTCGCGGCAAGGAAGACCTCTGGTTCTGGTTCATCTCGAACCGCATGGTGAGTCCCGTCGTGCTCGCGGTGCCGTTCTTTCTGATCGCGACGAAGCTCGATCTCGTCGATACGCATATCGTGCTGATCCTGCTGTATCTGACGTTCTCGCTGCCCATCGTCGTATGGATCTGCACGGACCAGTTCCGCAACATTCCCGTCGAGCTCGACGAAGCCGCGCGTCTCGATGGCGCATCGCCGTGGCGCGTGTTCTGGCGCATCAATCTGCCGCTCGCGATGCCGGGCATCGTCGTATCGGCGATCTTCGCGTTCATCTTCTCGTGGAACGATCTGCTATATGCGCTCGTGCTCACGCGCAGCGACGCGATTACCTCGCCGGTTGCGGCGACGAGCTACATGAGCGGTTATGAATTGCCCTGGGGCGAGATCATGGCGACGGGCACGCTGATCGTGCTGCCCATGGTCGTGTTCGCGCTGGCCGTGTCCGGGCGATTGGTGCAAGGGCTCACGATGGGCGCGGTGAAATAAAATCGCGCGGCCTTTCATTGAACAACAGGACAACATGAGCAAGAGCGCACCGCCCATCGCCATCGCGGAAGCGGACGATTCCATCGATTCGGAAGAAGAACTGCAGGCGCGCGTCGCGTGGCATTACTACGTCGGCAATCTGACGCAGCAGGAAATCGCGCAGCGCATCGGCAGCAATCGCGTGCGCGTGAACCGGCTGCTTGCGGCGAGCCGCGAGTCCGGCCTCGTGCAGATCACGATCAATAGCAAGATCGTGCCATGCGTCGCGCTGGAAGAAGCGCTCGCGAAACGCTTCGGCCTCGAATGCGCGGTGGTCGTGCCGAGCGGCGCGAACAACGAGGCGAACAATGCGGCGCTCGGCATCGGCGCGGCGTCGTACTTCGCGAGGCAGATAGTTGCAGGGCAAACTATCGGCCTCGGCTGGGGCCGCACGATCCGCGCCGTGTTGCGCGCGCTGCCGCAGCGCACGTACGGCGCGGTGTCGGCGGTGTCGCTGCAGGGCGGGCTGTCGCATTGCCCGAGTATCAATACGTTCGATATCGTGTCGGACTTCGCGAACATCTGCCGCGCCGACAGTTATCTGTTCGCCGCGCCGATCTACGTGAGCAGCCAGAAAGCGCGCGACGTGATCCTGCAGGAAGAAACCGTGCGCGAGACCTATGAACTCGCGCGCAGTGCCGATCTCGCCTTGCTGACGTGCGGCGATCTGACGGAATCGCTCGTCGTGACATACGGCATCGACAATCCGGAGCAATTGCGCACGTTGCAGAAGGCGGGCGCGGTCGGCGACATGCTCGGCCACTTCATGGATGAAGACGGGGAGCTGATCGATCATCCGTTGAATCGACGCACCGTGGCGATCACGCTGGACGACCTGCGCAAGATCAAACGCGTGATTCTCGTGAGCGGCGGCAAGAAGAAATTTCATGTCACGCGCGCGGCATTGCGCGGGCGTTATCCATCCGTGCTCGTGACCGACGAGGACACCGCAAGACGCCTGTGCGACGAGCCCTGAAGACGACACCATGACGACCATCGACAGAAATCGCGAATTCGCGGGCAAGACCGTGCTCGTCACGGGGGCGGGCAAGGGCATCGGTCATGCAACGGTTCATCTGCTGATCGAGCGTGGCGCGCGTGTCATTGCATTGAGCCGCAGCGCAGCCGATCTCGATCTGCTGAAGAAGGAGACGGGTTGCGAGATCATTGCCGCCGATCTCGCCGATGCCGACGCCGCACGCGAAGCGGCGCGCGCCGTTCAGCCCGTCGATCTGCTCGTGAACAACGCGGGCATCGCGGTGTTGGAGCCGTTTCTCGATACGACCGTCGAAGCCTTCGATCTGACGATGAACGTCAACGTGCGCGCAGCGATGATCGTCGCGCAAGAGTGCGCGAAGAACATGATCGCGCGTGGCGCGGGCGGTTCGATCGTGAACGTATCGAGCCTGTCGGCGAATGTGGGCTTCGCGCTGCACGCGTCGTATTGCGCATCGAAAGGCGGACTCGACGCGATGACGCGCGTCATGGCCAACGAGCTCGGCCCGCACGGCATACGCGTGAACGCGGTGCTCCCGACCGTCACGATGACCCCGATGGGTGAAAGAGCGTGGAGCGATCCCGCCAAATCCGAACCGATGCTTGCGCGCATTCCGATGAACCGCTTCGTGGAGCCGGTGGAAGTCGCGCGCACGATTGCCTATCTGCTTTCCGACGATTCGAGCATGGTCAGCGGCGTGAGCCTGTTGGTCGATGGCGGATTTCAGGCGCGCTGAGATTAGCTTCGCGATTCAATCAACGACACCGGAGACTTGTAATGGCCGATTCACAGATGACCGCGATCGTATGCCGCGCGCCGAAAGACTATCGCGTCGAACGCGTGCAACGCCCGAGCGCGGCGAGAAACGAACTCGTGATCCGCATTGCGGCATGCGGCATTTGCGCGAGCGATTGCAAATGCTGGTCGGGCGCGAAGATGTTCTGGGGCGGCCCGAATCCGTGGGTCAAGGCGCCGGTCATTCCGGGACACGAGTTCTTCGGTTATGTCGAAGAACTGGGCGAGGGCGCGGAAGAACATTTTGGCGTGAAGAAGGGCGATCGCGTGATTGCCGAGCAAATCGTGCCTTGTGCGAAATGCCGCTATTGCAAGTCGGGCGAGTACTGGATGTGCGAAGTGCATAACATCTTCGGCTTCCAGCGCGAAGTCGCCGATGGCGGCATGGCCGAATACATGCGCTTTCCGCCGACGGCGATCGTGCATAAGATTCCGGACGGCATTTCACTGGAAGATGCGGCGATCATCGAGCCGCTTGCGTGCGCGATCCATACGGTAAATCGCGGCGATATCCAGTTGAGCGATGTCGTTGTGATCGCGGGCGCGGGGCCACTCGGTCTGATGATGACGCAAGTCGCGCATCTGAAGACGCCGAAGAAGCTCGTCGTGATCGATCTCGTCGAAGAGCGGCTCGCGTTGGCGCGCGAGTACGGCGCGGACATCACGATCAACCCGAAGACCGACGATGCGCTCGAAACGATTCGCTCGATCACCGATCGCTATGGCTGCGACGTATATATCGAAACGACCGGCGTTCCTGCGGGCGTTACGCAAGGACTGGAGCTGATTCGCAAGCTCGGCCGCTTCGTCGAGTTCTCCGTGTTCGGCGCGGATACAACCGTCGACTGGTCGATCATCGGGGATCGCAAGGAGCTCGACGTGCGCGGCGCGCATCTCGGACCGTATTGCTATCCGATCGCGATCGATCTGCTCGCGCGCGGACTCGTCACGTCGAAGGGCATCGTCACGCATGGCTTCACGCTCGACGAGTGGGACGAAGCCATCAGGATCGCGAATTCGCTCGATTCGATCAAGGTGCTGCTCAAGCCGTAACGACTGCCGGCGTGCGCGTCGCGATTCCGATGCATGCGTTCGCGCCGGAGACGTTCGAGTCGTTCAGGATCTGATGATGTGAAAACCATGCGCCATGCGTTGCATTGCATGGCGCATCGTTCACGAAAGCGACACGCCCAGCAACTTGCCGATTCCATATGTGCAAGCGGCCGCGATCATTCCGATCAACGCTTGTCGCACGGCGGAAAACAGCGCGCCGCGTCCATTGAACAGCGACGTGAACACGCCGATGCCCGCAAGCCCGAGTCCGCTCAAAACGATGCATTGCACGATGCCTTCCGTACCGCTTGCCCAAAGAAAGGCGATGGCCGGAATGATCGCGCCCACGGCGAACAACGTGAACGATGCGAGCGCGGCCGTCCAGGGATTGCCGCCCAACTCGCGCGGATCGAGGCCGAGTTCTTCGCGCGTCAGCGTGTCGAGCGCCTTGTCCTTGTCGCGCATGATTTGCGCGGCGACGCGTTTCGCTTCGGCTGCATCGATGCCCTTTGCCTGATAGATGAGCGCGAGCTCATGCCGCTCCGCGTCGGGCATATGATCGAGCTCGTCCTTCTCCCGCGCGATTTGCGTGCGCGCGAGTTCGCGCGCATTCGTGACAGAGAGCCATTCGCCGAGCGCCATCGATGCCGCGCCCGCGATGAGTCCCGCGAACGCCGTGAGCAGGACCGTTTTGCTATCGCTGCCTGCACCCGCGACGCCCATGATGAGGCAAAAGTTCGACACGAGGCCGTCGTTCGCGCCGAGCACTGCGGCACGTAAATCGTTGCCCGATGCGACGCCGCGATGCCACGACTCGGCCGCTGCGATCGCACTGCCTTTACTCAGCCCTTTGCTGCGACTCGCGACTTCCTGCACGATATCCGCGTGATGCCGCTCTTCCGCCGACATCTGCGCGGCATCGGGTTGGCCGGCATATTTATCGCGATCGGCCATTTCGTTTGCGGCGACCGAGCGCAACACGAAGTCCGGTCCGAACGCGCGTGCGAGCGTACGCATGATCCGCGTTTTTGCGCTGATGCGATGCGTTCGAACGGACACGCCATTCGCGCGCAATTTCGCGGCCCATATGTCCGCATGACGGCGCTCCGCTTCGGCCAGCTCGGCATAAACGCGCCGCTTGTCGTCCTGCTTTTCCGCTCGTGCGAGCGTGTCGTAGAGCGCGGCGCTGTCGAGTTCGTCCGCGAGATTGGAGGTAAAGCGCTTGAGTTCTGTCTGGGACGCCATGACGTCACCTTTATCGTTCGTCTCGTTGATTCAAGAGTAAAGACGAACGACATGTCGCGTTGCTAATAGCCCTACGATGCGCGCTGAGTGAGAATTGAATCGCGTCTCATCGTCGTCATTGTTTAGATGGGGCTTGATTGAATCTCGAATGGAGCGACGTGCGAATCTTTCTCGCGACTGCGCGAAGCGGTACGTTCGGCGCGGCAGCGAGGAGCGTGTTTCGCCTAAAGCGAAGATCGTTTTCGGCAGCAACAATCGCGATGCGCAGGCAACGATGTGCGCATCGGGTGCCGGCTATGCGGTATTGCCGTGTCCGTTAGGCGATGCCGATGCGCGCCTCAAGCGCTTCGATGTTGGTGTAGCGCCAGCCGGAAGAGACGCGATGCCGACGCTAGGCGAAGGTATCAATCGGTATCAATCGATTAGCGATGCAACTAACTGTCCTTTGCACTTATCCACTTCGAATCCGAGCCCAGGCCAGCAAAAGAATCGAATGAGCGAGCAGTCGGAGTTTTAGGCAATCAAAGAACTACTTCAAGGCCGCGCACCAAATCGATGCGTATTAGCGAAGCTATCCGCAGGCGCTACACGATCCAAGCTCGATTTTTAAAGCGGCGCTACAATCCCGATGCCTAAAACCGACTGGCGCCCCACACAGTCGGCTATTTGCGATATCCGCTGAAACCACTCAAAAAGCCGGAGCGCTCATGACCACGCTTTCCATTAACGGCCAGAATCATTCGGTCGATGCGCCACCCGACATGCCGCTTCTCTGGGTATTGCGCGACATCGTAGGACTCACAGGAACCAAATTCGGCTGCGGCATTGCGCAATGCGGTGCGTGTACCGTTCACCTCGATGGCGTCGCGGTTCGTTCATGCGTTTTACCGATTGCCGCCGTTGGCGATCGCAAGGTGACGACGATCGAAGGCATCGGCGAAACACCCGCCGGCAAGAAAGTGCAAGCGGCCTGGCGTTCGCTCGATGTCGTGCAATGCGGGTACTGTCAGTCTGGACAAGTCATGTCCGCCGCGGCATTGCTCGCGACAGTCTCCGATCCCAACGACTCCGATATCGATGCCGCGATGGCGGGCAACATCTGCCGCTGCGGCACTTATCACCGCATTCGCGCCGCCATCAAGCAGGCCGCAAAGGAGGCGTGACATGTCGCAAGGATTGATCGAGGCGGGGCGTCATGCGGCTCGCGCGGGATTGTCGCGCCGCACGTTTCTGAAGTTCGGCGTGACCGCCGGCGTCGCTGCAAGCGGCGGATTGCTGATCGGCTTCAGCTTGCCGGCCGCGAGCCAGGATCAGGGCAAAGGCAAGTCGGTTATCGGAGGCGATGGCGTCGAGTCCGCGCAAGAAGGCGTATTCGCACCGAACGCGTTCGTGCAGATCGACAAGAGCGGCAAGGTCGTGCTCATCATGCCGAAGGTCGAAATGGGACAAGGCGTCTATACCGCGTTGCCCATGTTGATAGCCGAGGAGCTCGAAGTGCCGCTCGATAGCGTCACGATCGATCATGCGCCGCCGAACGAAAAACTTTTCACGGACCCGCTGTTGGGCGGTCAATTGACAGGCGGTTCGACGTCCGTGCGCTATGCGTGGGAGCCGTTACGCAAAGCGGGCGCGGCCGCACGCATGATGCTCGTCGCGGCGGCGGCGCAGGAATGGAAATGCGATCCATCGTCTTGCCAGGCGCAAGGCGGCAAGGTTATGCATGCATCGGGAGAACGTAGCGCGAGTTATGGCGAGCTCGCCGAAGCGGCCGCGAAATTGCCCGTTCCGCAAGACATCAAATTAAAGGATCCGAATAACTTCAAGATCGTCGGCACGCCGGCGAAAAGGCTCGATTCGCCAGAGAAGGTCGATGGCACTGCAATGTTCGGTCTCGATGTGCGCTTACCCGACATGGTGTATGCAGCGATCGTGAATTGCCCCGTGTTCGGCGGAACGCTCGCATCCGTCGACGACAGCAATGCGAAGAAGATTCCCGGCGTGCGTCAGATCGTAAAGTTCGACAATGGCGTCGCGGTGATCGGCGATCATACATGGGCCGCCAAACGCGGCGCGGCTGCCTTGCAGATTCAATGGAACGAAGGCGCGAGCGCCAACGTATCGACGAAGCAGATCGTCGACGACATGGCCAATGCATCGCAGCGCACGGGCGCGGTGGCGCGTAAGGAAGGGAATGTCGACAATGCGTTTGCCAATGCGAAGACGCGCGTCGATGCGGTGTACGTTCAGCCGTTTCTCGCGCATGCGACGATGGAGCCGATCAACTGCACGGTGCACGTGCGCCCGGATGGGTGCGATATTTGGCTTGGCACGCAAGTGCCCACGCGTATCCGCGATGCCGGAATGAAAGCGACTGGCTTGCCTGCGGAAAAGATTCATGTGCATAACCATTTGCTCGGCGGCGGCTTCGGCAGGCGGCTCGAATTCGACATGGCCACGCAGGCGCTCAAGATCGGCAAGGCGCTCGGCGTTCCGGTCAAAGTAACGTGGTCGCGCGAGGAAGACATTCAGCACGACATGTATCGGCCGTGCTATTACGACAAGTTATCTGCGGGACTCGATGCCAACGGCAAGCCGGTTGCATGGACGCATCGCATCGTCGGGTCGTCTGTGCTTGCGCGTTTTGCGCCGCCGGCAGTAAAGGATGGGGTCGATCCCGATGCCGTCGAAGTGGCATCCGATCTTCCATACGACTTGCCCAATCAGCTCGTCGACTATGTGCGGCTCGAACCGCATGACGTGCCCACCGCATTCTGGCGCGGCGTGGGACCGACGCGTGGCACGTTCGTCGTGGAAAGCTTTATCGACGAATTGGCCGTGCAGGCGAAAGTCGACCCCGTCAAGTATCGGCGAGATCTGCTTGGCAAGTCGCCGCGCGCACGCAACGTGCTCGATGTCGCGACGCAGGCGGCGGGCTGGGGACAGCAATCCATGCCGCAGGGACAAGGGCGCGGCGTTTCGGTGATGCACGCATTCGGCAGTTTCTTCGCCATCGTCGCGGATGTCGCTGTCGACAAAGACGGCGAGGTGAAGGTGAATCGCATCGTGTGCGCCGTCGATTGCGGCATGGTCGTCAATCCCAATACGGTTGAAGCGCAAGTGCAAGGCGGCATCATATTCGGCATTACCGCCGCGCTCTATAGCGAAATCACGATCAAGGACGGACGCGTCGAACAAAGCAATTTCACCGACTATCGAATGCTGCGCATTCACGAAACGCCGCCGGTGGAGGTGCATATCGTCAAAAGCACGGAAGCTCCTGGCGGCATCGGCGAACCGGGCACAGCGGCGCTTGCGCCGGCTATCACGAATGCGATCCATGCCGCAACGGGCAAGCGATTGAGGCGCTTGCCCGTAGGCGATCAATTGCGTAGCGCCTGAGGAGCCCGTCATGAAGAACGCATTCAAGCCTCTCTTTGCGATGCTGTTTGCATTGGCGTCCTCGGCTCATGCAGCCGACGATGCACTCGTCACGCGTGGCGCCTATCTCGCGCGAGCAGGCGATTGCGTCGCTTGTCACTCGACTCAAAAAGGCAAGCCGCTCGCAGGCGGTTTGCCGATGATGACGCCGTTGGGCGCGATCTATACGACCAATATCACGCCCGATCCGGACACGGGAATCGGCCGCTACACGGAAGAGGACTTCGCGCGCGCCTTGCGCGAGGGCGTTGCGAAGGATGGGCATAACCTTTATCCGGCGATGCCTTACCCTTCTTATGCAAAGATAAACGACGAGGACATGCATGCGCTGTACGCGTATTTCATGCATGGCGTCACACCCGTCAAGCAGCCCAATCGTGAGCCGGACATGAAATGGCCGCTCAATATGCGCTGGCCGCTTAAGCTATGGAACGCGGTCTTTCTGGAAAAGGGCGTTTATCAGAACAAATCCGGAAAGGATGTCGCGTGGAATCGTGGCGCTTATCTCATTCAGGGACTCGGACATTGCGGCTCATGCCACACGCCGCGGGGCATCGCATTTCAGGAAAAAGGACTCGACGAAAGCAATAGCGCCTATTTGACGGGCGGCTTGCTCGATAACTGGTTCGCTTCCAACCTGACGGGCGAGCACAATACCGGCCTCGGGCGCTGGTCGGAGCAGGACATTGCCAGCTTTCTCAAGACGGGCGCGAACGCGCACGCGTCTGCATTGGGCTCGATGACGAGCGTCGTCAACAACAGCACGCAGATGTTGAGTGACGACGATCTTGCCGCGATGGCGCGCTATTTGAAGTCGTTGCCCGCGTCGGGGGGCAATGGTGGACCGCGCTATTCATATGATCCCAAAGCGACGAAAGTGTCCTTGTCGCGTCCGGCCGCATCGGATTCGGGAGCGCGGGTCTATACCGCCTATTGCTTGCATTGTCATGGTGCGGACGGCCGTGGCTTCGCACCCATGCTTGCGCCGCTCGCGGGCAATCCAAACGTTCTGGAAAAGGATGCATCGTCGCTGATCAACGTGACGCTGAACGGCACCGGCGATCTGGTTATCGGCGGCGTGCCCGCGCCTTACCCGATGCCGCGCTATGCACCCGTGCTGAACGATCAGCAGATCGCGGACGTACTTACTTTCATCCGGGGCGCGTGGAACAACGGCACGCCGGCTGTGCAGGCATCGGACGTGACGAAGATGCGCAAGGCGACGCAGTGAGTGTATGGGTCAGGAAGAAAAATCGATGACATCCAGGTGAATCGAACTGGATGGATGCGCGAGGAATTTGCGATGCACACGTGCACTGATGCGCTCATAACCATCGCTCAGGGCTTTTAGCAAGCGCTCGTCGCTTGCTCCTGTCGGTGCCCAAAAGCACTGTTCCAACGCCTTGCGCGTGATGTTGCATTGAATGGCCTGCTCGCGAGAGAACGCGACGAAGCTGACGGAGGCGCGGTCCGCCGAAATAGTGGCATGGATCAGGAGCTTGCTCGTCATGGTTCGACAGGAGAGATACGTTTCGCTGAATTTTATTGTGTCAGAATTTGGTGAACTCGCGAATCCTCGAATGAGCGCGAAACGTGCGCAAACGGCCAGAAGCAGGCGTTTTTCGCTTCAAGGCGGTTCCAACGCGGGGACAAACTTCATAGGAATGAATCGAACGTTCGTATTCGGCGTTCACCGACGTTAAAGATTTGCGGAGTAGTCTGAGGTGCAACCTGCGGGATTCGACGCCGCGCGAGATCCCATACCGGCAAGACTGGCGCGGTTGTCCATGAATGTCCATGAAAAATGAAAAGAAAAGCATGCTCAGGTGTACTACTCTAGGAACGATCATCGGAAGCGGCGCGGCACACCGCATCAGCAAGCGGGTCGTGCGGCGCATTCCCGGAACTTCACCGGCAACGTTCACGCGGCTTCTGTTGCGGCGGGCGTTGTCGCCAGCAGGAGCGGAACATGAAGCATCCATCGTTGATGGATCCCTGGAGCCGTACCCTGGCAATGCTCGACAGCCTTCCGAACCGCCCTTCGGAAGCGAACGAGAAGCTCTCACTGATGACACGACCGCTCGTACGGAATGTCCAAGGCAAGACCGCATGCATCGGATCCACCGACGGGCATTGCGTCAATATTCGCGTGCTGGAGCGCTTGAGCGAATCGACGCTCTCGCTATCCTGGCACGATCCCACGTCGTTCAATTACTCGGAGCAGGTCTGGGCCCTTTGCACTGCCCGCAAGCGCGGAACGTGCGCCCTGAGCGGTCAGGCGATCAGGCGCGGACAGCCTGTTTATAGGCCGAGGCGTGTCGGCAGTTCGGTCCCGCTCAATAGCGGCGCAATGATTCTGGCGCTTGCGCTCACTCCGGCTGAACAGGAAGCGAGCCTCGTTTCCGAGTGATCGGCTTTCGTCCGCGAGACGCGTGCGCGAAGCACGCGTCTGTGGCCACGCGCGACCTGCCTTGATGATTCAAAGGGATGCGATATCGCGTATCGTCTGATGAGCGGACGATGACCAAGCTCGTTCAAGTTCAGGTGTATCTGCGAGCGCGCTAACGACATCTGCGTTTTTCTTGCAAGAGCGCTTGGCTTGGGCGTTATCCATATAAGATCTGCAAAGGATGGCAATCGTGCGTCGTGCGGACGCATCACATTGCTCATTCCATTCGCCGCTTGCAGAAATCTATGGGAGGAGTTATGGCCACATTGGCACAGTTGGAAAGCCAGATTCAGAAATTGCAGCGTCGCGCGGATGTATTGCGGGAAAGAAAGTCGATCGAGGTCATCGCCAAAATTCGGGCAATGATGGACGAGTTCGGCTTGACCATTGCCGATCTCGCCAAGGCCGGTTCAGGCACGCGAAAAACACGCGGCCGTCCTGCGGGTTCTGGTCAATCGGCCGTTTGCAGAAAAGGAGCGACCAAGTCCAAGTTGCCGCCGAAATATCGCGACCCGGAATCGGGCGCCACCTGGAGCGGACATGCTCGTCCGCCCGCTTGGATCAAGGATGCGCCTGACCGCAGCGTGTATCTGATCAATGGTGCTGCCAGCAAGAACGGCGCGCGCAAAAGAAAGAGTGCACGGAACGCCGCTGCCTAAAGGTAAGGGAAGGCTTAGGCGAGCAAGGGACTGCGCACGCGGGAAAAACCGCTTGCCCGATCATAAGCAAGCCCGATCTGCAATACGCCAAGATCGCCTTGCGTCGGTCCAATGATTTGCAATCCGGCCGGCAAGCCGCCGGCACCCAATCCGGCTGGCGCGCTTAGCGCGGGCAGCGATGCCATCGTCGCCGGAACGACGGTCTCCATCCAGCGATGGTAGGTATCCATCTCGCGGCCGTCGATAACATGCGGCCAGTCCAAGTCCGCATCAAACGGAAAGACCTGCGCCGAAGGCAACACGAGATAGTCGAAACGATCGAATAGCGCATTGATTGCCTGATACCAGGCCGTCCGATCGCGAATTGCACGGGACGCATCTTCTCCCGATAACTTCAGACCTCGTTCAATCTCCCATACCGCTTCCGGTTTGAGCAACTTTCTCTTGGCGGCGTCGCGATAAAGCGGCGCATTGGTGCCGGAGAAGGTAAGGCTGCGCAAATCGATCCAGGCTTTCCATAGACAGTCGAGATCAAAGTCGATATCGGCAGCCTCCACGATGCAGCCCGCCGTTTCGAAGTGACGCAGCGCGGATAAATACGTCTCCATCAAACCCGCTTCCATCGGCAGATGTCCGTTCAGGTCGCCGAGCCAGCCAATACGCGTGCCGCGCACATCGCGCTCGAGCGCGTTCGCGAAGTCGGCGGGCTTGTCGTTTCTGCGTGAAAGAGGCGCGCGGACGTCGAAGCCGGCCTGTACCGACAACAATAGTCCCAGATCGGGAATGGTTCGCGCGATCGGCCCGGCGACGCTGAATTGCTGGAAGAAGACGTCGTCGCTTGGCGCATACGGCACGCATCCTGGCGTCGTGCGAAAGCCGAAGACGTTATTGAATGCAGCGGGCGTGCGCAGTGAGCCCATCATGTCGGTGCCGTCCGCGAAGGGCAGCATGTGCAACGCGACGGAAACCGCCGCGCCGCCGCTGCTTCCGCCGCCCGAACGCGATTGGTCGAAGGCGTTGCGCGTGGTCCCGTACACCGGGTTATAGGTATGTCCGCCCAAGCCGAATTCCGGCGAATTAGTGCGGCCAATGAATATCGCGCCCGCGTTGCGCATGCGCTCGAAGATGACGGCGTCCATCTTCGAAAGTTCGCCTGCATAGAGAGGAGAGCCTTTCGTCGTGACCATTCCCGCGACGGGAAGGATATCTTTGGGCGCTAGTGGAAAGCCATGCAGAGGTCCAAGGCTCTCTCCGCGGGATAGCTGTGCATCGCGCTCGGCGGCGAGAGAGCGTAGTGCATCGCGATCCTGCATCGCAACGATCGCATTCACGACAGGATTGAAGCGATCGATTTGCGCTAGATAGGCGTTCATCACTTCGACGCACGAGACGTCGCGCGCATGAATTGCTCGAGTCAGCGCGATAGCTTCGAGCGAAACAATATCCTTATCGGGCGTTGAGACGGACTTTGCGTCGAGTGCGGTCATGGCTATGTCGTGAATGGCAGACGGATTCAGCAATGAAACTCGGGAAGAACATGTGCGGCGACTTCTTCGATGATATCGCGCGCAGCTCGTCGTTCCGATGTGATGTTGAGCGTCACATGATGCGTTCCGTTCTCGCGCATCTCGCGCAAGAGCGTAACGAGCGCGCGACGTCCCGTGCGATAGCCGAGCGATATGTCGACAGCGGGTTCGTTCGCATCTTCGCTGAGATCGAGCCGCATTGCGACGCCGAATGCACGAAAAGCGCCGGACGTCGCGCGATCGACCGCAGCACGCCACATGCTATATCGCCCGCGCTGAGCTTGCGGCTCGCGATGATAAGTCATCCAGCCAAGCGAATGACGCGCAATCCAGTCGACGCTCTGACCGCCCGAACCGACGGCGAGCATTGGAATGGAAGTGTTATGGCGAGGCAAAAGATAGAAGTCGGGCGCGCCTCCAGGTGCATGATCGGGGATCACGCGAGAGGGCACGGTGACGGCAGCGGCGAGCGTTTCCCAATGTTGCCTGTACAGATCGCGCCGTGTATCCGGATCGCGGCCGAACGCGGCGTATTCCGGTGGACGATCGCCTGAACCGACGCCCAGTATGAAGCGTTGCCGAGACAGGGCGTCGACGGAGATTGCGCCTTTGGCGACATGAAGGGGATGTCTGAGCGTCAGCACGATTGCGCCGCTGATGAGCGCAATGCGTTCCGTGTTCGATGCCAGCGCGCCGAGCAGCACCCAAGGGTCGAGATGTCCGACCGGATCGGGATACTCGATACTATTGAGCGGCACGTCGCGGACCCAGAGCGCACGAAAGCCGAGCCGGTCGGCCAGCCGCGCCAGCGATAGCTGTTCGCTGTAGTCGACGACGCTCTCGTTATCGCGCGTGATCGGCAGCGTGATGCCGATAGAGAGCTTGTCTTGCGCGAAAACCGAGTTCGCGATCGAAGACGACATTGGAGTGTTTTCGCTAGCGTTCATGACACGCGTTGCGTCGAGGAAAGGGTCCGACGCTGATGGTATCACTGCCTTGATAAACGATGCCCGGCGCGATAAAGCACCAGGCATCGTTGAAACGCGAGTCTTTAAGCAGCGGGCACTACGCTGCGCCGAGTGACGATCGATACGACATACGTGACGATGACATTCACGACGAGTGCAATCAGGCCGATATAGACCGGCCACGAAGCATCACCGAGATGGACGACATAAACCGGCTTGAGGCCTTGCGAGATCGCGAGACCGGTGCCCAGCACGATACCGAACAGCCAACCCAGAAATAGGCCGGGCGTGGTCAATCGGCGCGTATAGAGCGTGAACACGATGGCCGGGAATATCTGCAGAATCCATACGCCGCCGAGCAACTGCAGGTCGATCGCATACTGTGTCGGCAGGAACACGATGAATAGCAACGCGCCGAATTTCACGACGAGCGATACGAGCTTCGCCGTCGATGCTTCAGCCGTGGATGACATGTCAGGCGATACGAGTGGACGCCACAAGTTACGGGTGAACAGATTCGCTGCGCCGATCGACATTATCGCCGCCGGCACGAGTGCGCTGATCGCGATAGCCGCAGCCGCGAAGCCCACGAACCACGAGGGAAACAGCGTGCCGAACAACGCCGGCACGACATCCGATGCCGACTTCACATGCACGCCCGCCGCGATCGCCATATAGCCCAGCAGCGCGATCAAGCCCAGAAGCAGCGTATAGGCTGGCAGGAAGATGGCGTTCTTGCGCACCGTCATCGCGGATGAAGACGAGAGCACGGCCGTCATCGTATGCGGATACATGAATGCGGCGAGCGCGGAGCCGAGCGCGAGCGATGCATAGGCCGTGAATTGTCCCGGCTTGAGAATGATGCCCGTCGGGCCACCTTTCGCCTTGAAGTATTGATCGGCCGAATCGAATACATGCGCGTAACCGCCCAGCTTCAAAGGAATCAGCCATACCGCCGCGATCACGACGATATAGATCATGATGTCCTTCACGAAGGCGATCATCGCGGGGGCGCGCAGGCCGCTCGTATAGGTATAAAGCGCAAGAATCACGAATGCGATGATGAGCGGCAGTTCGCCCGTCACGCCGAGGCCCTTGATGACAACTTGCATGCCGACGAGCTGAAGCGCGATATAGGGCATCGTTGCGACGATGCCCGTGATCGCCACCGCAGCAGGAAACCATTTGCCGCCGTATTCGCCCTGCACGTAATCTGCGCCCGTGATGTGATTTTTCGCATGGGCGATCTTCCACAGCTTGGGCATCACTGCAAACACGAACGGATAGACGATGATCGTATAGGGCAGTGCAAAGAAGCCATACGCGCCGACCGAATACACAAGTGCCGGCACGGCAATCACGGTATAGGCCGTATAGAAATCGCCGCCGACGAGAAACCATGAAATCAATACGCCGAACTGGCGGCCGCCGAGGCCCCATTCGTGAAGCTGTGTGAGATCGCCTCGCTTCCAGCGCGCGGCGAAGAAGCCGACGACGGTCACGAGCACGAAGAACGCGATGAAGATGGTCATCGCGACCGGATCGACTGGCGTGAGATCGTTCATTTCAGGCCCCTGTGCACGATGTAAAGCAGGAGCGAAGTGAGCGGCACCCACAAGAACTGATACCAATAGAAAAACGGAAAGCCCGCGAAGGACGGCCGTGTGTCGTTATAGAACGGCAGCCAAAGCAGTGCGACGTAGGGTATCAAAAGCGCAACCCAAAGCCATGGGCCACGGGGCGCATCGTTATCGGATTCCAAAGCTATTCTCCTCGTGAATCGGCGCTGATAAGAACTTGCCGGCGCGCGGCCTCCGCGAATGTTCTGCCGATGCGAGTGAGCGCCGCGCCGCGAACGGCTGCGCATTATCCAACTAATTCGCTTTTATTGCCGGACGCCTAAGAGATGGAAAGGGCTTGTGCCAATCGATGCTTACGCAAGGCTTTCCGCGTCTGCCGAATTCGACGAATCGCCGATAGCTTTGGTCATTTCATGCCTTCAAAAAGCGCGATCTATGCTTACGAAGTTATGACGCGCGGAGAACTCGCTCGCATGCCGGCGAGCATCGCGCGCTTGCCGCCGAAGCCTGCAAGCTTGCGATATTCGAATCCGCTTTCGATGAGTGCGCGTTTGACAATGCCCGCGCTGGTGAACGTGGCGAAGGTTGCGTCGTCTTTTGCCATGCGCGCCAGCGAAGCGAATACGGCGGGCGTCCACATGTCCGGATTCTTGGCTGGCGCAAAGCCATCGAGATAGATGGCGTCCGCTGCAACGCCATGATCGGCCAGGCGTGGCAAGAAGTCGGCGGCGTCGCCATAGCCAAGCGTCAACCTGACCGCGCCGGCAACGAACGTTCGCCGATGCACGCCGCCTTCGAGCAGAGGCAATGCGCGAATGAGCGCGTCGGCCAGCGGCGCGATAGCGGCATCGTCGATGATCGCCGCGTGCGCCGCGCGTAGATCGTCTGCGCGGAATGGATGCTTTTCTATCGATACGTATTCGAGCGTCGGCGGCCGATGTGCATCGTCGAGCCACGCGGCCCACGTCGCAAGGAAATTGATGCCCATGCCGAAGCCGGTCTCGAGCACCGTGAAGCCATGCTTGCCGCGCCAGCGCGCGGGCAAGTCATTGCCATCGAGAAAGACATGGCGCGCCTGAGCCAGCGCGCCCGCCGCGCTGTGATATATGTCGTCGTGACGCGGCGAATACGGGGATCCGTCACGGAACACGAGCGATGCCGGAATCAGCGGCGCTTCCATCGTTCAGGCATCGGGCGACGATTGATCGAGCGTGATGCCCAGTTCGCCTGCCATTTGCTGAACCATTGCGCGCAATTGCGTGACTTCATGAGCAAGGCGCTTTTGCTCGGACTTCAACGCTTCGAATTCGGAAAGGGAATAAGATTCGCCGCCTTGAGTTTCGCGCGAAGGCATATCGCTCAAGCTTACTTCGCCGCAAAGCAGATGCATCCAGCGGCTTTCGCGCTCGCCCGGTGTGCGCGGCAGCTTCACAACACGCGGCGGATCATTCGCGGCGAGTTCATCCAGAAAGCTCTCGACCGATGATATATCCGCGAACGAATGCAGCCGCGCACTGTTCGCGCGCAACTCCGCCGCGGTTTGCGGGCCCCGCAGGAATAGCGTGGCAAGTAGGGCGACTGACTGACTCGGCACGCCGAGCACGCGGTTCACGTTATGTTCGAAGCGCGGCACACGGCTGCTGCTGCCTTCGATGACGAGACTCAGGCGTTTAAGGCCATCGATCGTCGTCAGCACTTCGTCCTCGCTTACGCTCATCACCGGGGCGCGTGCGGTCTTCTGATTGCATCCCGCGGTTAGGGAATTCAACGAAAGAGGATAGGTGTCAGGCACGGTATGCTGTTTCTCGACGAGCACGCCGAGCACGCGGGCTTCAAGCGGCGTGAGTTCGCGCAGTGCGGGACGGGGTGTGGCTTCAGAGGGCGTGTTCATAAGCGTGATTGACGTGCAGTAAGACGCCTATCATACCGGCGCCGCAGGAAGCTTCTGTCATTCACGCACCTCGATGCAGCATGAAGTTCATCCAGCGCACGTGCATTGTCCGGCAGCGATGCGCTGTTTTGGTGCAAAAGATCGCGACGGCGTATTCGTAGCGTGCTTTATATAAGGAGGCGAACCGCTTTAATCATTGGCATCGAAGTTGCTTTTTCTGCATCGGCACTGGGCTGCCCGCGCAATCGATGCTTCACACAGCAATGGTGTGACGGATAAGTGAGCATCGCGCTTCGAGGTCGCCTATCGACGTACCATGCGGTCGGGTACGTCGCGTCTTTCGGGCTCTTCAAGCGTTTGCGAGTGCAACCAGGAATACGAGCGAAGGGGAATCGACGCCCCGGCATGCACTTCATTTGGAAGACCGGCTATGACGCAAGCATTCTTCAACGAGATGTTCGAGCGCAGCGATCTGGAGGCGCGCGGGTTGCCGGCGGTGGCATTTCGCGGCGTGGGTGATCCACGCACGCATTACCGCGATTTCATGGCCTGGCTTTCCGCTCAAAGCGAGCAGCAGATCGATCTCAAACGCGCCGAAGCGGATCTCAACTTCAGGCGTGTCGGCATAACCTTCGCGGTCTACGGAACGAGCGATCTGCCCGGCATCATTCCGGAGCGCACGATTCCATTCGATGTCATTCCGCGCATCTTCCCCGCCGATGAATGGCGCGCGTTGGAGCGCGGCCTGCGGCAGCGCGTGAACGCGCTCAACCGCTTCATCCACGATATCTATCATCAGCAGGACATCATTCGCGCGGGCATCATTCCCGAGGCGCAGATACTCGGCAACGCTCAATATCGTCCCGAGATGCGTGGCGTCGATGTTGCGCGCGATATTTACGCGCACATCGCGGGCATCGATATCGTGCGAGCCGGGCAGGGTGAGTTTTATGTGCTCGAAGATAACTTGCGCGTGCCATCGGGCGTTTCGTACATGCTCGAAAACCGCAAGATGATGATGCGGCTATTTCCCGATCTATTCGCGCGCAATCGCGTGGCGCCGGTGGCGCACTATCCGGACTTGCTGCTCGATACCTTGCGCGCGGCCGCGCCCGCGGCAGTCGAAAATCCGACCATCGTCGTGATGACACCGGGGATGTATAACTCGGCTTATTTCGAGCACGCGTTTCTGGCGCAGCAGATGGGTGTCGAACTCGTCGAAGGGCAGGATCTCTTTGTCGAGAACGATTATCTGTATATGCGTACGACACAAGGGCCGCAGCGCGTCGACGTGATCTATCGCCGCATCGACGATGACTTTCTCGACCCGCTCGTGTTCCGGCCGGATTCCGCGCTCGGCGTGCCCGGTTTGATCGGTGCATACCGCGCGGGTAACGTCTCGTTATGCAACGCGGTGGGGACGGGCATCGCGGACGATAAATCGATCTATCCGTATGTGCCGGACATGGTGCGCTTTTATCTCGGCGAAGAGCCGATTCTCAACAATGTGCCGACGTGGATGTGCCGCAAGCCGGATGATCTGAAGTATGTGCTCGACCATCTTCCCGAACTCGTCGTAAAGGAGACGCATGGCGCGGGCGGTTACGGCATGCTGGTCGGCCCGGCTTCGACCGCGGCGCAGATTGCAGAGTTTCGTGCTGTGCTCGAAGCGCATCCGGAGAAGTACATCGCGCAGCCGACGCTCGCACTTTCCACCTGTCCGACATATGTGGAGACAGGAATCGCGCCGCGTCACATCGATCTGCGTCCGTTCGTGCTATCGGGCACTGAAGTGCGAATGGTGCCGGGAGGCCTGACGCGGGTTGCATTGCGGGAAGGTTCGCTCGTCGTGAATTCATCGCAAGGCGGTGGCACAAAAGATACGTGGGTACTCGAGCGCTGAGGTCAGTCATAAATAAAGCGCTGCGTCACCAAAGACAACGACAAACAACCGGGATCACCCATGCTGAGCCGTACCGCGGATCATCTCTTCTGGATGGCGCGCTATACCGAACGCGCCGAAAACACCGCCCGGATGCTCGATGCGAACTATCAGCTCTCGCTTTTGCCGCAGTCCGATGAGTATGCGGAACTGGGATGGCGCGCGATGTTGTCGATATCGGAATTGAGCGGAATTTATTCAGCCGCGCATCACGGCATGAAAAGCCGCGACGTGATCGACTTCATGGCGCGCGATCTGTCGAATCCTTCGTCCATCGTCAGTTGTTTACGTGCTGCACGCGAAAATGCGCGGGCCGTGCGCAGTTCGACCAACAGCGAGTTATGGGAATCGCTCAACACGACGTGGCTCGACTGTCAGCGCATGCTTGCCGACGGCATTCTCGAGCGCGAACCCTATACGTTCTTCGAATGGGTGAAGTTCCGCTCGCATCTTTCGCGCGGCGTGCAGCTCGGCACGCTCGTAAAGGACGATGCGTTCTATTTCATGCGTCTCGGCACTTTCATCGAACGGGCGGACAATACAGCGCGCATTCTCGACGTCAAGTTTGAAATGATGGAACAGCGCGCGGATACTTCCGCACAGCCGTTCGATTATCACCATTGGGTGGCGGTGCTCGGGTCGGTATCGGGTTTTGAGGTGTATCGCCGCGTTTATCGCGATGTCATTACGCCCGAACGCGTGGCGGGGCTGCTGATTCTTTATGGCGACTGGCCGCGTTCCCTTGCAGCGAGCATCGCAGAAGTGGAGCAGTTGATCGGCCACGTGACGAAAGGGCGGGATACGGAAGCGGCGAGGCTCGCCGCGCAATTGAGTTCGGAACTGAAGAACGGGCGCATCGTCGACATCCTGAAAGGCGGATTGCACGCTTATCTCGTGGATTTCCTCGCGCGCGTGAACGATCTCGCAGGCCGTGTGAGCCGCGACTTTCTGTTGCCGATCGCGCCGGAACCGCCGATGCAATCGCAAACGCAGTCGCAGTCGCAAAGCAAAGGCTGAGCGCGTGCGTTCAGCGCTTGGCCGCCGCCGCGACGACACGATGCACGAAGCGGAGCTTGTCGATGACAGGCGGCGCGAGCGTGAACGGATAGCCGTCGGGCATGCCGAGGCTGCGATTCAGGCTATTCAGGACATAAGTGAGTGGAAACCAGCGTTTCATGAGGTTATCAAACGTGGTTTCGTCGACGGGCGTCTGATCGGTAAGCGTCGGCTCGTGCGGACTATCGGGCACGAGCACGAGGCCGCACGATACGGCGGTATCGAGCGTGTCGACGATATGCAGATAATGCGCCCAGGTCTCCGCCCAGTCTTCCCACGGATGCATCGTGGCGTAGGCACTGATGAAGTTGTCTTCCCATTGAGCGGGCGGACCTTCCTGGTAATGGCGGTCGAGTGCGGCGGCGTAGTCGGCTTGTTCGTCGCCGAATGCAGTGCGAAACGGTGCGATGCGGGCGGTGTCCGCGATCAGGCGATCAAAGAAGTAATGCCCGGCTTCATGACGGAAATGACCGAGCAAGGTGCGATACGGCTCGTGAAGCGCAGAGCGCGTTTTCTCGCGATGAGCATCGTCAGCTTCAGCGATGTTGAGCGTGATGATGCCGTTGTTATGGCCCGTCATTACGCCATGGCCTTGCGCATCGGCTTCGAGAAACTGGAATTCGAGGCCGCGCTCGGGATCTTCCTGACGCGACTTCACGGGCAGGCCCAACTCGGAAAACGTGTACAGCAGGCGGCGCTTCGCGGCTTCGATGCGATACCAGTAGACGCGGTTTTCCGGATTCGAGAGGTTGGGAATGGTGCTCGTCAATTGGCACGAGCAGCACAGCGGGTCGGCCGGATCGACGTCGGGCGCAGGAACGACCCAGTTGCAGACATTTTCGACCACGTAGTTATGGCACGGCCGATAGAGGAGATCTTTGGCGAGCGGATGCAGGCTGCGCCAGCGACCGTCCCCGTTTTCTTCGAAGGCGCTGATCTGACTGATCTCGGGCACATAGCCGAGCCGCGCGCCGCAGTTTTCGCAATGCGTGTTCTCGAAGAACACGAGCTGGTTGCAGCGATTGCAGTGAAAGGTCTTCATCGTGTGGTCGGCGGAAGTGTTATTGCGCGAGGTTCAGTGTGCGCGCTATCGGCGAAGCAGTCGCAAACATCGTGCCGTAGTCAGAACGTTTTTTCCATGACAAGCAGAAAAACGCGTTGCAGCGCGGCTTGCGTGCGCGGCGTCAATTGAGCAAAGGAGTCCGGTGTGTCCATTCGTGTCGCGTTGAACCATGTCACGCACTATCGCTATGACCGGCTCGTCGGTCTTTCGCCGCAAGTCGTGCGCTTGCGGCCTGCGCCCCATTGCCGGACGCCGATCGTGTCGTATTCGATGCGTGTCGAGCCAGAGGATCATTTCATCAATTGGCAGCAGGACGCGTTCGCGAACTATCAGGCGCGACTGGTTTTCCCCGAGAAAACGCGCGAATTCAAGGTAACGGTCGATCTCGTTGCGGAAATGGCCGTCTATAACCCGTTCGACTTTTTTCTCGAACCGGCCGCCGAAAAGTTTCCATTCAGCTATGCGCCAGAATTGCTGCATGATCTCGCGCCTTACATGGTCAAGGGTGAGCCGACTCCGCGCTTTGCCGCATTTGTCGAAAGTATCGATCGCTCCCCGCGCGCGACGATCGATTTTCTCGTCGAATTGAATCAAAGGCTATCCCACGAGATTCGCTATCTGATCCGCATGGAGCCGGGCGTGCAGACGCCCGAGGAAACGCTTGAAAGCGCGGCGGGTTCGTGCCGGGATTCCGGCTGGCTGCTCGTGGAAACGCTGCGTCATCTCGGGCTGGCGGCGCGTTTCGTGTCGGGCTATCTGTTGCAGCTCGCACCGGATACCAAATCGCTCGATGGCCCGAGCGGCACCGAAGTGGACTTCACCGACCTGCACGCGTGGTGCGAAGTGTTCCTGCCTGGAGCGGGCTGGATAGGCTTCGATCCTACTTCCGGCCTGCTCGCCGGCGAAGGACATATTCCGGTCGCGTGCACGCCGGAGCCGGACAGTGCGGCACCGGTCTCTGGCGCGATTGACAAATGCGAAGTCGAATTCGTTCATGCGATGTCGATCGAGCGCGTGCTCGAAACGCCGCGCGTGACGAAGCCTTATAGCGAGGAAGACTGGAACGCGGTGCTGCGTATGGGCGAGCAGGTGGATGCGCGATTGAATGCATCCGATGTGCGTCTCACCATGGGTGGCGAGCCGACTTATGTTTCGGTTCGCGATCGCGATGAACCGGAATGGAACACCGATGCGCTGGGCCCGACGAAGCGCGCCTACGCCGTTTCGCTGATGGACAAGCTGCGCGCGCAGTACGGCGCAAGCGGCTTCCTGCACATCGGACAGGGCAAGTGGTATCCGGGCGAGCAATTGCCGCGCTGGGCGCTGTCGCTTTTCTGGCGCGCGGATGGCGAACCGTGCTGGCACGATCCGTCGCTTTTTGCGGACGAGCGGCAGCCCGCGTCTTACACATCGGATGACGCCGCGCGCTTCATTCGTCATCTCGCTGGCAAGTTGTCTTTGGATTCAAAATACATTCAACCCGCCTACGAGGATACGTGGTACTACCTGTGGCGCGAACGCCGCTTGCCGGTGAACGTCGATCCTTTCGACTCGCGTCTGGACGACGAACTCGAGCGCGCCCGGCTGCGGCGTGTGTTCGATGCAGGACTTCCGTCGATTACGGGCTACGCGCTGCCGATTTCGCGCGAAGACGCCCCCACGATGCAGCCGGGCCGCTGGACCAGCGGTCCGTGGTTCTTCCGCGACGAGCGCATGTACCTGATTCCGGGCGATTCGCCGATGGGCTACCGCTTGCCGCTCGACTCGCTGCCGTGGGTTTCGGAAGGCGATTATCCGTGGCAACACGCGCACGATCCGTTCGCGCCGTCGACGCCATTGCGCACCGCGACTGAATTACGCATGCAATATGCGGATTTGGATAGTGAATCGCGCATGCAAAATGCCGATGTGGTCGGAACGCGGCATGCAATGGCAACGGGTCCGTCGCGGGAGCGCGTCCCGCAACGCGGCGAGTCGGCTGGCTGGATCGCGCGGACCGCTGTGTGCGTGGAAGCGCGTGACCCCGCGCGCGCGGCCGGTCCGAAAGCGGAAGCCGACGCCCTCGAAAAGCTCGGCAACGGCAACAAGCTGATGCATGTCTTCATGCCGCCGCTCACCGAACTCGACGACTATCTCGATCTGCTTGCGGCCATCGAAGCCACGGCTTCCGATCTGAAGATTCCGGTCATTGTCGAAGGCTATCCGCCGCCGCGCGATGCGCGTCTCAAGATGCTCCAGGTGACGCCGGATCCGGGCGTGATCGAGGTGAACATTCATCCGGCTGCGAACTGGAACGATCTTGTCGAACACACGGAGTTCTTGTACAACGCGGCGCACGAGTCGTATTTAAGCCCCGAGAAATTCATGCTCGATGGCCGGCACACCGGCACCGGCGGCGGCAATCACTTCGTGCTTGGCGGTGCGACACCCGCCGACAGTCCATTCCTTCGTCGCCCCGATCTGCTTGCGAGCCTGATCGCGTACTGGCATAACCATCCATCGCTGTCGATGCTGTTTTCAGGGCTTTTTATCGGTCCGACGAGTCAGGCGCCGCGCGTCGACGAAGCACGCAACGATCAGGTCTATGAACTCGAGATCGCGTTCGCCGAACTGCAAAGACAACTCGACATGCTCGGCGGACGCGGCAATGCCACTGTGCCGCCGTGGCTTATCGACCGCATTTTGCGCAACATCCTGATCGACGTAACGGGCAACACGCACCGCGCGGAGTTTTGCATCGACAAGCTGTATTCGCCCGACGGGCCCACTGGCCGGCTCGGCCTGCTCGAACTGCGCGGCTTCGAAATGCCGCCGCACGCGCGCATGAGTCTCGTGCAACAACTGTTGTTGCGCGCGCTCGTTGCACGATTTTGGAACGCCCCCTATACCGCGCGACTCACGCGCTGGGGCACCGAACTGCATGACCGGTTCATGCTCGGCACTTTCGTGCAAATGGATTTCGACGACGTGCTCAGCGAGTTGCGCGAAGCGGGCTTCGCATTCGAGCGAAGCTGGTTCGCGCCGCATTTCGAGTTCCGCTTCCCACTCGTCGGCGCATACGATACGAACGGCATCGCGCTCACGATCCGCAATGCACTCGAACCGTGGCACGTCATGGGCGAAGAGGGCGCGATCGGCGGCACGGTGCGTTTCGTCGATTCATCCGTCGAACGTCTCGAAGTGCGCGTGCTCGGCCTGAATGGCAATCGGCATGTCGTAACTGTCAATGGCGAGACGCTGCCGCTGCAACCTACAGGGCGCGTAAGCGAATACGTGGCCGGCGTGCGCTTTCGCGCGTGGTCGCAAGCCGCATCCCTGCATCCGACCATCGACGTACATGCGCCGCTTACCTTCGATATCGTCGATACATGGACCGGACGCGCGATCGGGGGATGTCAGTACCACGTCGCGCATCCGGGCGGACGCAACTATCAAACCTTCCCGGTCAACGCCTATGAAGCCGAAAGCCGCAGGCGCGCACGCTTCTTCGCGACAGGACACACGCCCGGTGCGATGCATGTCGAAGCCCGCGAACGCAGCCTCGAATTCCCGTTCACGCTCGACCTGCGCTATCGTTGAAGTGCAATCATCATTCGAATAAAGAACAGAGACGACATTGGCCTATCAATCGACCTTGCCTTTCGACATCGCCTCGGCCCGCATCGATGCGCTCGCGCTGCTGCGCACGCTGCCCGCGCGCGAAGGGCATTGGGACGAATTGCGCGACGCGGCAGGCCAGTTGCGTGAGCCCTGGCGTCAGTTTTTCGAATTGCTCGGCGAGCAGGGCGTCGAGCGGCTCGACGATGGCGTCGCCGCCGTCGCGCAGCAGGTGCGCGACAACGACATCACGTACAACGTGTATGCCGATAACGGCAAGCCGCGTGCGTGGTCGCTCGATCTCCTGCCGCTCATCATCGATGAAGAAGAGTGGGCGCTGATCGAGCGCGGCGTTGCGCAACGCGCGCGCTTGATGGAAGCGATCGTCGCGGATGTCTATGGTCCGCAGACATTGCTGCATCGCGGCCTGCTGCCGGGCGCGCTCGTCTTCGGGCATCCCGGCTACTTGCGCGCGGTGAAGGGTTTCATGCCGCCGTGCGGCCGCTTTCTGCAGATCGTCGCTGTCGATCTCGCGCGCGCGCCATCCGGCTCGTGGACGGTCATCGCGCATCGCACCGAAGTGCCTTCCGGTTTGGGTTATGCGCTCGAAAACAGATTGATCGTATCGAGCCTCTTCGCCGATCCCTTTCGCGCGATGCATGTGAGCCGTCTCGCGGCGACCTATTCGCAACTCATCGCGACGATCGCGCAAGCGGCTCGCGCGACGATGCACGATGACGACGACGGCCGCAGCGATGCATCGAACGATGCGCCGCATATCGCGTTGCTGAGTCCCGGCCCATTCAGCGAGACTTACTTCGAGCATGTGTTTCTCGCGCGATATCTGGGCGTGACGCTCGTCGAAGGCAAGGACCTCACGGTGCGGCACGACAAGCTCTATCTGAAGACGCTTGCCGGCCTGTCGCGCGTGCACGCAGTGATACGGCGTCTTGACGATGCATTCTGCGATCCCGTCGAATTGCGCGCGGACTCCACCATCGGCGTGCCCGGCTTGCTGCAGGTCATGCGTGCGGGCAATGTGATGGTGTCGAACGTGCCGGGCGCGGGCTTCACGGAATCCCCCGCGCTCAACGCGTTTTTGCCGGGCATTGCGCAAGCCTTGCTGGATGAAACCCTGGAATTGCCGACGGTGCCGACATGGTGGTGCGGCGAAGAAGCCGCGCGGTCCGAAGTATTCGAGCGCCTCGATCACGCGCTCATCGCGCCGACATGGCCTGGCGCGCAGGCCGATCACGCACCGGGCATCGATGCGGGCGTGCAGGCGCTTTCGGCGTGGCGCGAACGCATCGAACGCGCGCCGGATGTCTTCACGGTGCAGGAGAATCTGCCGTTCTCCACGGCGCCGCGCTTTCATGATGGCGCGCTCGGCTCGCGTCCATGCGTGCTGCGCGCCTATGCGATCGCCAACATCGACGGAAGCTGGAGCGTGATGCCAGGCGGCTTCACGCGGCTCGCGGCCGACAAGCGCGCGACCGTGTCCATGCAGTTCGGCGGCAGCAGCGTCGATACATGGGTGATGTCGAGCCAGCCCGGCAGCGCCGTGTCGTTGCAACCGACGCCGATGAAGCCGGGCGAGCTGCGCAAGCATCGCATCGTGTCGAGCCGAGCCGCGGAGAATCTTTTCTGGGCGGGTCGTTATGGCGAGCGCGCGGAAAACAACGTGCGCTTGTGCCGCCTTCTGCTCGGCATGCTCGATGGCAACGATGCTGAAGAGCTCTTTCCGACGCTCACTGAACTCGCATCGCAATGCGGACTCATCCCATCGGGCGAAACGCTCGCGCGCAGCACGCCGCAAGCGTTCGAACGTGTGCTCGTCGCGGGCTTGCCGGAATCGAGCAAAGCGACGAGCATCGGCGACAATCTCGCGGATCAGGCGCGCGCATGTGGCGAAATTCGCGACCGGCTTTCGACGGACCACTGGCGCACGATCCTCGCATCGCGCAACGACTTTCGTGATGCGCTCGCGCGTCTCTCGCCGAGCGATAAGGCAGATGAAGGCACGGTTCGCATCGGCCGCGATTACGATCGCGTGATGCTTGCAGGCGCGCTCGAACATCTTGCGACGCAATTGTCCGCAATCAGCGGCGCGCAAGGCGATCGCATGACGCGTGATGAAGCATGGCGGCTGCTCTTCATCGGAAGACATATCGAACGCGTATCGACGATGGCTACGATCCTGCATGTCGTCGCCGAGCGGGGCACGCTCGCGTCGCCCGCGGGCTTCGATCTTCTCTTGCAACTCTTCGACAGCACGCTCACGTATCGCTCGCTTTATCCGGGAAGACTCGAAGTGCCGGCGTTGATCGATCTCATCGTCGTCGATCAAACCAATCCGCGCGGACTCTATGGGGTGTACTCGCGCTTGCGTACGAAGCTCGATGAGATCGCTGCCGCAGCCGGTGGCGCACGCCGCGCACAAGCGACACGTTTCGCTGATCTTCTCGTTCACGCCGATGCGTTGCCCGATCTCGCCGCGCTTTGCGAAACGCGGGCCGATGGCCGTCACGATGCGCTGATCGCGGTATGCGACCGGCTCGTTGCGTCGGTCAGCGCGGCATCGAACGAAGTCAGCGCGCGCTACTTCAGTCACGCGAATACGCTTGCCGCACAGGTGTCGTCATGAGCCTTGGCCTGAACGATACCGTGCTCGCGGTCACGCATCGGACCACCTATCGATACTCGACGCCCGTCGAAATCGCGCAGCACCTGGCGACGATCCGTCCGCTGCATTGCCCCTGGCAGCAGGTTATCTCGCATACCGAGCGCATCGATCCGGTACCGTCTTATGTGCATAGCCGCGTCGATGCATTCGGCAATGACGTGTTGTACTTCTCGCTCGATGCGCCGCACGAACGGCTTTCGATGACGAGCGAAACCACGGTCCGGCTTACGCCGCGCTGGGATGCGCTCGATGCCGAAGCGACGCCGCCTTGGGAAGATGTCGCGGATCGCTTGCGCTACAGCGCGAGTGGTTCGTTCTATCCGGAAAGCGAATTCTGTTATGCGTCGCCCAATATCTCGCTCGATCATGCATTGCGCGCGTATGCGCAAGCGAGCTTCGATAAGGGCACGCCGCTCGTCGCGGGCGCCATCGATCTGATGCATCGCATTCATGCGGACTTCGACTACAAACCGTCTGCGACTGCGTTCGATACGCCCGCATCGCGTGCGTTCGAATTGCGTCATGGCGTGTGTCAGGACTTCTCGCAAGTGATGATCGGCTGCCTGCGTGCGCTTGGATTGCCTGCTCGTTATGTGAGCGGCTATCTGCGCAACGATCCGCCGCCGGGGCACCCGAGGTTGATCGGCGCCGATGCTTCGCATGCGTGGGTGTCGGTGCATTGTCCGCAAAGCGGATGGATCGACCTCGATCCGACCAATGATGTGCTCGCGGACCTCGACCATGTGACGCTCGCGACGGGGCGCGATTACAGCGATGTGTCGTTGCTGCGCGGGATGATTCTCGGCGGAGGCGCGCACCATGTGGATGTGGCGGTGAATGTGCTGGCGTTATAAGGTGCATGTCCATGCAAAGAAAGCACGCGATCCCATACTGCGTTAATGTTTAGGGCTTTCGTCGCCATGCGCAGGCTTTAGCGCATGCCTTTCGCTTTGCAAGGAGATTCGCACGATGGAATACGTGAAACTGGGCTCGACCGGTCTCGAGGTGTCGCGGCTCTGTCTTGGTTGCATGACCTACGGCGCGCCCGATCGTGGCACGCATCCCTGGACGCTCGATGAGGAAAAGAGCCGTCCGCTCATCAAGGAAGCATTGGACGCGGGCATCAATTTCTTCGACACGGCCAATACTTACTCGGACGGCACGTCGGAGGAAATCGTCGGACGTGCGCTGCGCGATTTCACGAAGCGCGACGACATCGTCATCGCGACGAAGGTATTCAATCGCATGCGTCCCGGTCCGAATGGCGCGGGGCTCTCGCGCAAGGCGATCTTCAACGAAATCGATAACAGCCTGAAGCGGCTCGGGACCGATTACGTCGATCTCTATCAGATTCATCGATGGGATTACACGACGCCGATTGAGGAAACGCTCGAAGCACTACATGATGTCGTGAAGGCGGGCAAGGCGCGTTATATCGGCGCATCGTCGATGTATGCGTGGCAGTTCAGCAAAGCGCTCTGTACCTCTCGCGCGAACGGATGGACCGAGTTCAGAACGATGCAGAATCATTTGAATCTGCTGTATCGCGAGGAAGAACGCGAGATGATGCCGCTTTGCAGGGATCAGGGCATCGGCGTGTTGCCCTGGAGTCCGCTTGCGCGCGGCCGTCTCACGCGCGAATGGGACGCGACGAGCGCGCGTCAGGAATCGGATACCTTCGGCAGCACGCTGTATCGCACCGACGATGCCGATCGCGCGGTCGTCGAAGCCGTGGCTGCAGTCGCGAAGGCGCGCGGCGTGCCGCGTGCGCAAGTGGCGCTCGCGTGGGTTGCGCAGAAGGCGCCAGTGAGCGCGCCGATCATCGGTGCATCGAAACCGGGACATGTGAGCGATGCGGTCGCGGCCTTATCGCTGAATCTCACGGCGGACGAGATCGCGCAACTCGAAGCACCGTATGTGCCGCATGCCGTGTCCGGTTTCAAATGACGCGAATCATAACTGCGATTCGATCGGCAAGATCCCGAGCATCCAGATCCCTGCGCGTTTGAGCGCAGACACGTCCGGCTCGCTATCGAGTTCGGTCGTGTTGCCGTTTGCGTCGGTGTCGATCCAAACCATGCGTTTGCCGCCGTTGCCGTCATCGTGCAATTCGACGCGCCACGCAATGTGATCGATGTTCGTGCCGATGCCGTCAGCCACATACTCGGCCGCATCCGCGCTTTCGCAATAGACGCCGATTTCCGTGTTCAACTCAACGGAACGCGGATCGAGATTCATCGAGCCGATGAAGATGCGCTTGCGATCAAACACATATGTCTTCGCATGGAGCGACGCCTTCGACGATCCGAATGTCGTTTTCTTCGCGGTCTTGTCGGCGTCGCTCGATGCAACGGGCTTCAGCTCATATAGCCTCACGCCGGCTTCGAGCATATCCTTTCGATAGCGCTGATAGCCCGCATGCACCGCGGCGACATCGGTGGCGGCGAGAGAATTCGTGAGCACGGTGACACGCACGCCACGCGATGTCATCGATTGCAGCCATCGCACGCCTTCCTTGCGCGGGACGAAGTATGGCGACACGATCAGCATTTCCTGCGCGGGTTCGAAATCCAACGCCTTGAATTGCGACATGAGATGGCCTTCGCTGTCGCCGGGCGCGCGCGTGATCTTTGCGGGATCGTCATACAGAAGCGTGGCCTTGCCCCACGAAAAAGCCGTGTCGTGCGCCTCGATAACTTTGGTGTAACGCTCGCGAACCTGCGCGACATAGGGCGAACTCTGTTCCGACAACAAATACGTGTCGAGCTTCTGGCGATAACCGGCGAGCGCGCCGGGGTCGGCGTGACGTCGCATCAGGTTATCGATCGGATAGGCTGCATCCGAGTTCCAGTACAGGTCGAATGCGCTCGATACGTCGCGCACGACGGGGCCATGCACGAGCACATCGAGATCGCCGAACGCGACTGTGCTCGACGCGCCGAAGTATTCGTCGCCGATATTGCGTCCGCCGAGAATCGCGGCCTGGTTATCGGCGATGAGCGCCTTGTTGTGCATCCGCCGATTCACGCGAAAGAACTCGATCGCGGAGCCTAGCTTCTTGAACGTGCGATTCGATACGGGATTGAAAAGCCGCACCTGCACGTTCGGATGCGAAGCGAGCGCGAGCAGGAACTGATCGTCCGCATTGGTGCCGAGGTCGTCGAGCAGGAGGCGCACGCGCACGCCGCGATCGGCGGCGCGCATGATCGATGCGGCCATTTCGCGGCCAGTCAGATCGTCGTGCCAGATGTAGTACTGGAGGTCGAGCGTGCGCTCCGCGGCTTCACTCAGAATCACGCGCGCGATGAGCGCGTCCATGCCGTTCGCTAGCAAATGAAACGCATTGTCGCCGGGATGCGCCGCTTCGCTCGCTGCGAAGGTCGTGCCGAGGCGCGTGTTCGCGGTGTCGGCCAGTGCATGCGTTTGCACGCGTCCCGTCTGCGGCGGAAGGCTCGCGCATGCGCTCATCAACAGTGTCAAAGCAAGGGCGATCCAGGTACGAAGTTTCATTGCGTGACCTCAATTACGGAGTCCGTACTATGCCATGTTCTTTTCCTTCCGCGAATTTTCGTTCAAACGCGCGCGCACGAAGCTGACATGCTCGCGCAGCACATAGAGTGCATCGGCGTAGGCGAGCGGCAGCTTGAGCGTATCGAGCGATTCCTCGATGTAATCGAGTTCGATGACGAGCGCCCGCCGTTCGTCTTCGCTGGTGACGCGCATCGCGCCGCGTTCCACCGCGATCAGCGCACCGTAATAGCGATAGATGCGCGAGCGCACGCGCCAGCGATACAGCGCGGGCACGAGCCGCAGCGCAGGAAAGATGAGCACGGCGACCGGGAGCAAGAGCACAAGGGCGCGGTCCGCGATATTCGCGAGCCAGAACGGCAGCGTGCGATAGAGGAAGCTCTTGCCCGAGCGGTAATAGCGGCTCGCGTCTTCGCTGATCGGATACTCATGCGCGACGGGACTCGGAAATTGCCCCGCGCGTTGCAGCAGACCGGCAGAGCCGTGCACTTCCTGCGCGGCTTCGATGAGCAAGTCCGATAGCGCCGGATGCAGGCTTGGCCGCGCGACGAGTTCGACCGTGGGGCTGATCAGATGCACGGTCTCCGGCGGGATGCGGCGGCCGAGATCGAGCACACCGGGCGGCAATTCGATATCGTCGAGATAGGGAAAAAGACGCGTATAGGCGCCCGATTCCTTGAAGTCCATCACCGAGATGCCGGGCACGCGCAAGAGGCGCAACATCAGGCCGCGCGTTGCGGAATCGCCGGAGAGAAACACTGCGTCGGCCTCGTTGCTGACGAGTTGCGTCGCGGCTTGCAGGCCGTCGCTCGGAAGAAGCTGCGTGTCGCCGCCAGGATAGATGCCGTTCGCTTCCAGCAGCTTGAGCGACAGCGTGCGCGTGCCGCTGCCTTCGCGGCCTATCGCGATGCGCTTGCCTTCCAGTTGCGAGAGGAGGGTGAGACCCTTGCCTCGGTAGAACACGACAAGCGGCACATACGACACGCTGCCGAGCGACATCAGTTGCGATGCCTGTTCCTTCGTCGCGATCCCGCCTTGCACGAGCGCGAGGTCGACGTGCTGCTTCGGATCGAGCAAGCGTTCGAGATTTTGCACGGAGCCATCCGAAGGCAGCACGTTCAGCGTGATGCCGTTACGCGCGAGCAGTTTCGCGTATTCCTGTGAGATGACGTAGAACGAGCTGTCGGGTTGACCCGCGCTCATCGTGATGGTTTTGGGCGGCGCCGGATCGACGAGCCAGTAGACGAGCGCGACGACGATCGCAATGACCAGCAAGACAGGACCGGCCGTCCATGTGATGTCATGCAGGACGCCTTTCGCATGATCGCGAGGCAGATGCGGGCGTTTCATGCGATGCCTCGTCATGAGCGTGCGTTCGTGACTGCTTGCGTGACTGGAAAGACATCGAGCATGTCGTGCCTGTGTCGGAAGCGGCGTTGCTTCGCAGTGTAACGCGCGGCGCGGTCAAAACGACAAGGCCGGCTCGCATGCGGCCGGCCTTCGCTTTCAATCGATCCTCGATCAAGCCCAGTGTGCGGGAATCCAGAACCTGCCGACCCAGTGGCCCGGAATCAGGACCGCGCGATGCGGGACCACGTAGACGGTCTTCGCGGGCGGCGCGACATACACCGTCCTGACCGGAGCCGGCGCGGGCGCGACGTACACGGTCTTGGCCGGCGGCGGAGCGACGACCACCGTCTTGGCGGGCGGCGGCGGAGGCGGCGTGACGACGACCGTCGACGAAGCCGGGGGCGGTGCGACCACCACGGTCGTCGCAGGCGGCGGGGGCGGCGGCACGATCACGGGCGCAGCGACGACGGTCGCTCCGGTGACGACCGGCGCCGTCGCGACCACCGTCGTGCTCGACGTCACCGTGCCGCCGCCGACTACCGTCGTGCTATGCGACCCGTTCGAGACCGTCGCGGTGCCCGACGTCGTGACCACGCCCGGCGCGACGCTCGTCGCGCTGCCTGAATGCGTGACGGTGCCGCCGTTGGCCGTGTTGACCGTGCCCGAGCGATTGCAGGTGTAGCCCGCGCAATTCGTCGATGCTGAGTGCGTCGACGTGTTGCCGTTCGGTCCCGTCACCGATCCCGATGACGAGTATTGGCCGGGCGCAGTACGCGTCACGGTATCGCTGCCGGTGGCGGTCTTGCCGTTCGGGCCGGTCGCGCTGCCGGTGTGCGAGCAGCTGCCGCCGGCGCAGCTCGTGTCGCCCGCATGTTGCACCGAGCGGCCGTTCGGGCCGTATGCGGTGCCGGAGTTGGAGAACTGGCCCGGCGCGGTACGCGTAACGGTTCCGGAGTTGGTGCCGACGCGGCCCCATGGATTCTCGACGCCGCCCGCATGCGAGCAACTGCCGCCGCCGCACGAGCCGACGTGCGCGCCCTGGTATTCGCCGCGACCGGTGTAGGCCGTGCCGCCACGCGCCCAGCCCGCGAAGGCGGAGCTGCTGCACAGCGTAAGCGCGGCGGCCGCCGCGACGACGAGCAACTTGCGCACGCGGCGCTTGCTTGAAGGCGCGTCGGAGGCGAACGCAACGTGGGCGTTTGAAGCGAAAGTCGATCTGTTTTTCACGGGATGTCCTTCTCGGTTCTTTAGGCCACGTTGCGTTTCGAGTGGCGACGGAAGTGACTATAGAGAAACGGTCTTGCGAAGTCCCGCGGTAACTTGTTTCACGCCATGTCATGGCTGATGGCATCGTGCTATGCCTTATGGCACGGGCTTTTGCAGCATTTCCAATAACTTTGCGAAGTCCGCGCGCAACACGATTTCGCGCATTGCGTCACACTTGCTGCTGCCGTCCGGCTTAATCGTCATAACAATCGAAATCATCATGGCCACATCTACTCCGATCAAAGTCGCCGTTCTCGACGATTATCAGAACATCGCGCTCTCGATGGCCGACTGGTCGCCGCTCGAGGCTCGCGCTGAAATTACGGTGTTCAACGATCACATCGCGGAGCGCGGCGCGTTGCTCGAACGTCTGCGCCCCTTCGATGTTGTCTGCGCGATGCGCGAACGCACGCCGTTCTCGCGCGACATCATCGAGAGCCTGCCTAACCTTAAGCTGATTGCATCGACGGGCGCGGCGAATGCATCGATCGATCTCGATGCCGCATCCGAACGCGGCGTCGAAGTGCGGCATACGGGCTATACGTCCACACCGACGATCGAATTCACGTGGGCGCTCATTCTCTCGATGATGCGCAACATCCCCGCCGAGAATCGCTCGCTCAAGGAGGGCGGCTGGCAGATTGCGCTCGGCACCGAACTCGCGGGCAAGACGCTCGGCTTGCTCGGTCTCGGTCGCGTAGGGTCGGCCGTCGGCGTGATCGGCCGCGCCTTTCGCATGAACGTGATCGCGTGGAGCCAGAACCTCACACGTGAGCGCGCGGAAGAAAAGGGCGTGCAACTAGTGGACAAGGACACGCTCTTCAAGACCTCCGACGTGCTCTCGATTCATGTTCGCCTCAGCGAGCGCACGCATCATCTCGTCGGTGCGCGGGAATTTGCGCAGATGAAGCCGACGAGCCGCATCGTCAACACGTCGCGCGGACCGATCGTCGATAGCGCCGCGCTCGTCGATGCGTTGAAGTCGGGCAAGCTCGCGGGCGCGGCAATCGACGTCTACGATGAAGAGCCGCTCGCTGCGAACGACGTGCTGCGTTCACTGCCGAACGTGCTCGCGACGCCGCATATCGGCTATGTGGCGGAAGAGTTGTATCGCACGTTTTATGGCGATACGGTGCGCAATATCGTCGAATGGCTCGATGCGCGTCAGGGTTGAATCACGACGCGCCCCATTTGTCGGATGGCAGAAGCGAGAACAACGTTTCGATCGCGGCGCTCGCGCGGCGCTTGCCATCCGCGCGGCCCATCGCGAGATCGATGACCGCAAGCCCGACGACAAGCGCATGCACCATCGACACATGTTCTTTCGTGACGGCGAGACCCATTGCTTCGAGCATGCGCGTGATGCGTACCGCGACGCCTTCCGCGAGCTCGCGAAAGAGGCTGCGAATGGTTGGCTCTTCGTCGGCGGCTTGCGCGAGCGCCATCAATACGCGCGTGTTTTCGTGGCGCATCGCGACATTGGCGATCGATGCAGCTGTGATCTTGGGCGATGCTTCGTCCGCGAAGGCATCGACGGCGGCGAGCTGGCCATCGATGGCCGTACGCGCGACAGCTTCGATCAACGCGAGGCGCGTGGGGAAATAATAAGTCAGATGACTCTGGCGCAGACCCGCGCGTGCAGCGACGCGCGGTTGCGTGAAGCCCGAATAACCTTCTTCGCGCAGGGTGGCAAGGGCGGCTTCGAGTATGGTCTGTCGACGATCCTGCACAGGGCGCGATCCACGTTTGGTTGAATTACCAAACCTTAGCGCGGGCGATGCACGGCGTCAACCTTATGAATTGTCATACGACGGTGGTTGCGGATTATGCGCGGGGTTTGTGTCGAACTTGCGGATATCGGTGATCGCAGCGCTCGCGAGCGATCGAAGATCGGCTTCGAGCGCATCGGCGAGTGCCTTGTCATAGACTTCGTCGCCATTCACGTAGAGCGTGAACGCTTCGAGATATTTCGCTTTTTTAGCCGGGTTTTCGATGGTTTCGCGTGTCCACCGATAAAGCGGATAGTGCTCGATGCCATCCCTTTCGGCCTGCGCGACGTAATCCACGAAGGCGTCGTACTGGCATTTCAATTGAGCGTCGTGTTCGATCAGCAGCGCATTGATCGCCGCGAGCTTTTCGTTTGCCGGATCTCGACGCGCCAGCATCGCATGATCGGGCGCGAGATGGATTCGAACTTGATATTGCAAGGATTCAGTCATAACGCCCTTTTAATGTTGAAAGCTATTGATAACTTCGCGTGTGAATAATGCAGTTCATGCACTACACTTCCTCTCGCATCGCGAATCGAACAAGAGGAGAGTAACAGTGAGTCTTCGACATTCGATCTATTGCCCATGTTGCGACATGGCGCCGAACGCCGCAAGCCGCCGCCGCTTTCTTGCGCTCGCGGGTCAAAGCGCCGCCGCGCTCGCGCTCTTTCCGCATCTCGCATACGCCGATAACGACGTACCGTCCATCGCCTACGATTCGGTCCCCGACCCTGTACGCCTGCCTCGCGATATGTACTTCGGCGAATGCTCGGGCGTGGCGTTGAATTCGGCCGGGCATATCTTCGTGTTATCCCGCGGCAATAGCACGGGTCCCGCTTATGGCGCCGCCGCCGCGCAACTGCTCGAATTCGATCGCAATGGACGCTTCGTGCGCGAAATCGGCCATAACCTTTATGCCTGGTCGTTCGCCCATACTGTGAAAGTGGATCGGCAAGACAATGTCTGGGTAACGGACAAGGGCTCGGACATGATCATCAAGTTCACGCCTGAAGGCCGCGTCGCGATGGTGTTCGGTCGCAAGCAGGAAGCGTCGGACGAAGAGACTGCGCCGCTCAAGCATCCGAATCCGCCGCTGCCTTCGGAGCCGGGGCGTTTCCGGCAAGTCACCGACGTCGCGTGGGACGCATCGGGAAATACCTATATCAGCGACGGATACATCAACTCGCGCGTCGCGAAGGTCGACAAGGACGGCAACTGGCTCAAGTCGTGGGGCGAGCGCGGGAAGGAGCCGGGGCAATTCCATACGCCGCATAGCATTGCTGTCGATAGAAACGGGCTTGTCTATGTCGCCGATCGAAGCAACCGGCGCATTCAGGTATTCGACGACGAAGGCAATTTTCAGCGGCAATTCACGATCGATGTACCCGTGCCGCCCGATGCGCGTCCGGCTATCGGCAACATGCCCGACGAAGCGGCGATAGCAGCGGGAACATTTGCGCCGGGTTCACCTTGGGCCATTTGCATTTCGCCGGGGCCGAATCAAGTGCTGTATTCCGCCGATGCGTTTCCCGGCCGGATTTACAAGTTATCGCTCGACGGAAAATTGCTCGGCGTACTCGGACGATCCGGCAAGCAATTGAAGCAGTTCGGATGGATTCATGAAATGGCGTGTCCTTCAGAAGGCACTTTGTTCGTCGCGGAGTTGCTCAATTGGCGCGTGCAGAAGCTCCTACTGCATGGGTGATCGCATCACTGCTTCGAGGGCTTCGATCGCATCGACATAATGGGCTTGGGCTGCGCGTCGCATCGATCTTCGCGCCACGCGCGCAACGTATCGAGCGCGACGGAATTGCGCACATAGCGATGCCACACGAATGCGAGATCGAAGATCAGGATCGCGAGCCACCACGCATAGAGAAAGAAGGCGCCACCAAGCACGACGGGCCACAAGGGTTTGCCCGCGAGATCGCCCCATAGTCTGACGCCCACGATCAGCACCATCATCAGCGTGCCGAGCGCGACGAGAATACGCCGTCCCCAATGCGGTTTGCGCGGCGCGAGCCAGCCGCTTATTGCGCAGACGAGGCCCGCAAGTACGAAGACCGCCTTGCCGACGACAGGATCGGCGCTATCGCGATGCAGCATATCGGCGAACGGGCTCGCGAGAAAAGCCCCCACGCCGCTCAACAGCACGAACCAGAAGATCAGCGCACCCGCGACGAACGACAGTAGCGCGACGATGCGCCAACGCAGCCATGCGGCCGTGCGATTTGTGCCTCGCGCCTTGACGAGACGCGGAAGGCGTGCGGCAACCGTCGTTCCCATCAAAAGGCAGGCGAGCGCGAACACCGAGCGCGTGAGATAGATGAATTCGGGCGCGGTGCTCGTGCCGCCCGCGCCCGAATCGGAAGTTGCGGTGACAGCTTTATAGATGAAGAACACCGCGAGCAGATGCAGCGCGAAGCTCAGAAGATAAGGAATTGCCGTGCTCACGATGCCGCGAAAATGCCTGTTTTGAGGGGTTTTCGTGGTGCTTCTGTCGAGCACGACGTTCTCGATGAAGTGGCCGAAGACATCGCCGTCGGTCCAGTAATCGGTGTGCGCTTTCCCCGGCAGCCAGTAGCGCGAAAAGCCAATGTCATGCACCGGCTCGAATTCGAATGCGAGACAACCATGACGACCGAGATAGGCGCGCGCCGTATCGAGTGCGAAGCCGACGGGATCGCCGAAGTCATAATAGTTGCGCCACCTGATGCGTGAAGGCAGCGTGATCGGACCGCCGGGACGCTCGATCTGCGTGACGGCATCGCCTTTGCGTTCGCTCTTTAGCGCCATGCCTTCCCATAGCTTCGGCCATAAAAGGATGTGCTTGTCGATCGGCGAGCCGATGGTCATGAAGCCACGCAGACTCTGCACCCAGTCAGTACCGATGATCTGCTTGCCGTCCTTCGGGTCGGTGACGGTCGGTCTCGATAGCGCCTGCAGGATGCCGAGAAAACTGATCACGGTCCCTTCGCTATGCGCGACGATATACACCTCGGGCGCACACTGACAACGCGCGGTGGCGAGCGCGACAAGCCGCTCCATCACACGATGAAAGCGAAAGACGATGGTCTCTCGATGCTGCCTGAAATCCGCGACGAGCTGCACGTCGCCGACATAATCGCGCAGCATCGGCGCGAGATCGAACTTGAAAATGCCGGCTTTCTCCGTCACCGCGAGCAGGCTTTGCATGACGGCCACCGTTTCGACGATCTCTTCGACGACGCCCGACGCGAGCGAAAAGTCCGCGGGTTCGAGCTTGCGTTCATCGACGTTGAGCATGTAGGTCGCTTGCGCGCGACTCACGATCGACAGTCCCCACGCCTTGCTCTCTTCGAGCGTGTCGTCCTGCTTCACGACTTCGCGCGGAATGTCGGCCCAATACACTTCCGCGAAACCGAGCGCCGAATAGAAGTCGCGTTGTTCCGCGGTATAGGGACCGCCCGGCGGCAGATCGAGCTGGCGCACGTCGACTTCGCCGACGCCCGCGATATCGAAGTAGCCGAGCGGCATCACGGGAAGCGGCGGGTCATAACGCGCGCCGAACTGGCTCGCGACCGAGCGCACCGTGTCACTGTGCAACTGATTGCCGATGCCGTGTATCGCGACGACGATCTTCTGCACGCGCGGCGCTGTCGGCAGTTCGGGCGCGGGCGTCGTTTGCGATGATGCGTCCATGAGCGTCTCCCGATGGCGGTTCGTCAGCGCTTTTCACGTACACGGCTTTGCGGCTTCGGCAGCGGCCCGGCCGCTCGAAGCAGATTAGTTCATTTTTTAGACAATAGTGCGAAATGATCGACGCCGTGTTTGCACTTTGCATGCGTGATGCCGAATGCAGGATGCAACAGCGGTCGATTGCATGCCCGAGAGTTCAGCCGCCGTGTGCAAGTCCTGTTTCCATTGCCACGCCGTTCCACAGATGCATCGCCGCATACGCTCTCCAGGGCCGCCAGCGTTCGGTACGCGCGCGCTGCTGGGCGGGCTTCACAAGCGATGGGTCGCGGCGCGCGATCGCCTGCATCAGGACGAGATCGGCTTCGGGCCAGGCGTCGGGATCGCGCAGCGCACGCATCGCGACATAGCCGACGGTCCACGGCCCGATGCCTGGCATGGCGAGCATGTCGCGTTTCACGCGTTCGGGATCGGCGCCGGGTTCATCGAGAGGAAGCGCGCCGGTTGCGACCGCGTGCGCGAAACGCTGCACGGTCTCGATGCGCTTGGTCGGCATGCCGATCTTCTCCAGATCCGCTGCGGCAAGTTCGGCGGGCGTCGGAAAGCGCCACGCGGTGCCCTCATGCGGATGGCCTTCGATCTTTTTGCCCGCGCGCTGCACGATGCGGTTCATGATCGTCGACGCGCCTTTGACGCTCACCTGCTGCCCGACGATGGTCCGCACCACAAGTTCGAAGCCGGACCACGCACCCGGCACGCGCAGGCCGGGCGCGGCTTCGACGAGCGGCGCGAGCACCGGATCGCCGGCGAGACAGCGAGCGATTTCGTGCGGATCGGCGTGCAGATCGAACATGCGCGCGAGCGGCGCGGCGAGGTCGCCGGCGTGCTGCGCCACCGCACCCTCGACATTCACGACGAGCCGATGCCTGCGTTCATGCGGCCGGACTTCGACGGTGCCCTCGGCGCCTTGCCATTCGATCGCGCGCCGATACACGCCGTCCTCGACCGACTCGACGCCCGCCGACGCGCGACCGCCGATAAATTTCAGCATCCGCGTCCAGTCGAAAGGCCGCTTGAAGGGCAGCTCGAGCGTGGCGGTCGATGTGCTGATGGTCGAATGCATGCTGAATGCCGAATGCGCGATGGTCGAATGAATGCGAATGTTACTCCGGCGAACCGGATGCCCGTCGCGGCGCCAAGCTCATTCTTCGCTAACCCTCGGCGACGACAATGCCTCACATCGACAGCAGCTAGTCCATCTCAGCCAACCGAAGGAGCCGAACATGAACGCCATCTCGATCAGCATCGTCGCCATCGTCATCACCGCTGCGCTCGCGGCCATCGCGCCGGTCACGCACTTCACGCAGCGTGAGATCGCCGTGCTGAGCGCCCATGCCGCGAACACGCGCGCCGAAGTCCAAATCGGCTCGGGTACCGGACTGACGGCGTGATCGATGCGCCGATCAGCGGCGCGTCGCCAGTTCCATCGTGCTCGCGTTGAGCATCTGTCTGAATTCGGGATCGTGGGAAAGAATCTGGCGCGCGCTCGTGAGCAGTTGCGGGCGACGCTCCCACTGATCGGAGCGCACGACGCAGCGCGCGAGCACATCGCCGTAGATCGCATCAAGCCCTTCGCGGTCGTGCGCCGTGGTGAGTCGGGCGATGCGGACTTTCTCGTCACGCATGAGTCCGCGTGTTAGACAGTCGACGGTCTCGCGGTCCATTCCCGCTTGGGCAGTGTCGAAGTCCGTCGAGTGATAGAAAGTAATGCCCGTGATGACGAACGCCGCGCCGAGTGCGATGCATGCCCCTCGAATCTTGTTCATCGTTTTCCCCGATGGTAGGCTCTGACGCCCTTCGCGCCATACCTTACCTTCCGCGAAATCACGCGACCGTTCTATTCGCTACCGCCCGTCCGGCGTCGGCTTGGCCGTTGAGCGCTTTCTCGATGGCGCCGGCTTCACCGTCGTCAACGTGCGCTCCGCGAGCACCGCATCGCGCTTGGAGAGCAAATGCTTGCGCAGGATCTCGCCCATGCGTCGGCCATCGCGCGTTTCGAGCGCTTCGATCATTTCTTCGTGATCGCGAATCGCGCTGTCCCACTTCGGTGTCTGGAAATTCGAACGAAAGCGCAATGCCATGAGACGCCGGTTGATCGATACGTAAGTCTGACGCAAGGCCGTATTGCGCGCCGCTTCGTTGATCTTGTCGTGGATGGCCTGGTTGCGGCTGTAGTAGCCGGAGAGATCGTTCTGCGCGCGGCACGCGAGCATCGCGTAATGCAGCGCCTTGATCTCGGCGATCTCCAGCGGCGTGATGCGCTCGCACGCGAGTTCGCCTGAGAACGCCTCCAGCCCGCTCATCAATTCGAACATCTCGCGAATTTCGAACTCGCTCATCTGCGATACCGACGCGCCCCGGTTCGGCGAAATCTCGATCAGCCCTTCGGCCGCGAGCACCTTCAACGCCTCGCGCAGCGGCGTGCGCGAAATGCCGAGCGTCTCACACAGCTTGCGCTCGTTGAGCTTGACGCCGGGAGCAAGCAAGCCTTCGACGATGAAGCCGCGCAAGTGATCGACGACGGTGTCGTGCAGACGCAGGCGCTCTAACTTCGGAAGCGAGGACGAAACGTGCACGTCTGGTAAATCGGGATTTTGCATTCAATACCTCGCAATCTATTTGCGGCAATTTTAACGCAGTGCCAGCGGAAAAAACCGCCAGCGGGTTATCCCTAGGCCGTTCGGTCTATGTATTCCTTTACCTGCGGTTGTCGCTGCGTTATTGTATTTTGCATGCAAAATTACATTTACAAGGACGCGGACCCATGTTGAAGCTCGATTTCCATCCTGCTGGCCGTCACTTCCTGCAGATCCCGGGGCCGAGCCCTGTGCCCGATCGCATCCTGCGCGCGATGAGCTATCCGACGATCGATCACCGCGGGCCGGAGTTCGGCGCGCTGGGTCTCAAGGTGCTCGATGGCATCAAGAAGATCTTCAAGACGAGCCAACCGGTGGTGATCTATCCGGCATCGGGCACGGGCGCATGGGAAGCGGCGCTTTGCAACACGCTCAGTTCCGGCGACACGGTGCTGATGTATGAGACGGGCCACTTCGCAACGCTATGGAAGAAGATGGCCGAGAGCCTCGGGCTGAAGCCGGAGTTTCTCGGTCTGCCCGGCATCGAAGGCTGGCGGCGCGGCGTACAGGCCGACATGATCGAGAAGCGTCTGCGTGACGACACGAATCACGCTATCAAGGCCGTCTGTGTCGTCCATAACGAAACGTCGACGGGCGTGACGTCGGATATCGCCGCCGTGCGACGCGCGATCGACGCCGCGAAGCATCCCGCGCTGTTGATGGTGGACACGATCTCGGGTTTGGCATCGGCTGACTATCGTCACGATGAATGGGGCGTCGACGTGACCGTTTCCGGTTCGCAGAAAGGTTTGATGCTGCCGCCGGGGATCAGCTTCAATGCGGTATCGGAGAAGGCGCGCGAGGCGTCGAAGCGCGCCACGTTGCCGCGCGCATTCTGGGATTGGACCGACATCATCGAGATGAACAAGCAAGGCTACTGGCCTTACACGCCGAACACGAACCTGCTCTACGGCCTCTCGGAAGCGCTCGACATGATCCTTGGCGAAGGGCTCGACAACGTGTTCGCGCGCCATCAACGGCTCGCGGCCGCGTGCCGCGCGGCGGTGAACGCGTGGGGACTGGAGATTCAATGCGCCGATCCCGCCGTGTATTCGCCGGTGCTGACGGGCGTGATGACACCCGAAGGCGTCGATGCCGATGCGGTGCGCAAGCTCATCTACGAGCATTTCGATCTGTCGCTCGGTACGGGGCTCGGCAAGGCGAAGGGCCGCATGTTCCGCATCGGTCATCTCGGCGATTGCAACGACCTCACGCTGATGGCCGCGCTCACCGGTTGCGAGATGGGACTGAAGCTCTCGGGTATCGCGTTGAAGGACAGCGGCGTGGCGGCGGCGATGGACTATCTGACGAGCCACGTCGCGAAGCCCGCGTTGAAGGCGGCCGCATGAGCGCCGCGTTCGACGCCGATGCGCTCGCGCGGCTTCTCGTCGACGCGCGCGCGCATCGGGCGAAGCTCGACGCGCTGCCCTTGGGCGCACGTCCGTCCGACGCCGACGATGCCTACACGGCGCAGGACGCGACGCTGCGTGCGCTGAACGCAGACATCGGCGGATGGAAGGTCGGCGCGAAGACGCACGACGGGCCGATCCAGGGTGCACCGCTTCCCGCCGATGGCATGCATAAAACCGGTGCGCGTCTCTCGATGCTCGCGTTCGGCAAGGCCGGTCTCGAACTCGAAGTGGCATTCAGGATCGGCCGGCGCTTCGAACCGAACAGCGGACCGTATAGCGATGAAGACGTGGTCGCTGCGATCGAGTCCGTGCATGCGGCCATCGAAGTGGTCGCGAGCCGTTTCGCCGCGTGGCCCGATGTCGAAAAGCCGTGGCAACTCGCCGATTTGCAGAATCACGGCGCGTTGATCGTGGGCGAGGGCGTGCCTTATGACGCGGCGTTCCCGTTCGTATCGCCCGCGATGGCGTTCACGTTCGACGGCGCGTCGCTTTTCGACGGCGTTCCGGCGAATCCTGCGGGCGACCCGCGGCGCCTGCTCGCGTGGACGGTCAATCACAGCGTGGCGCGCGGGCTCGCGGTCGAACGCGGGACCGTGCTCACGGCGGGTTCTTACACCGGCATCGCGTTTCCGGATGTGCCCGGCACGGCCATCGGCGCGATCGAAGGCTTGCCCGCCGTCGAATTGCATTTCGCATAACGCATTCATAAGGCCAGGAACCGCAAGGCACTCCGGCACTCACCGACAGCGACGATGCTCAATTCCCCCACAGACCGGCTCGTCAAGCCGATTCATCTGATGCCCGCTTCCGCGCGTGCGCGGGTCGCGTCAACGGCGACACCGCTGCAGGCGCGATTGCAGCGCGAGCTGAAAGGCGATGTGTTGTTCGATCGCGCATCGCGCGGACGCTATGCGACCGATGCGTCGATCTATCAGATCGTGCCGCTCGGCGTCGTCGTGCCGAAGGATCAGGACGACTTGCGCGTTGCGCTGCAGATTGCCCGCGACAGCCGCGCGAGCGTGCTGGCGCGCGGCGCAGGCACGAGCCAATGCGGGCAGACAGTGGGCGAAGCGCTCGTCATCGACACGACGAAGTGGCTCAACAACATCATTCACTTCGACAAGGACGCGCGCACGGTCACGGTCGAACCGGGCGTCGTGCTCGATCACCTGAATGCGTGGCTCAGGCCGCATGGCCTCTGGTTTCCGGTGGACGTATCGACGAGCGCGCAATGCACGATCGGCGGCATGGCGGGCAACAACTCGTGCGGCTCGCGATCGATGGAATACGGGATCATGGTGCATAACGTCGACGCGATCGACGCGATCCTCGCCGACGGTCACGAAGCGCGCTTCGGCAAGCTGTCGTCGATGACGACCGATGCACGCACGCGCGATCTCGTCGATGGCGTGCGGGGCATCGCCATGCGCGAGCAACAGGAGATGCGCGAACGCATCCCGAAGGTGCTGCGACGCGTCGCGGGTTACAACCTCGATCTCTTCGATTGTCAGAGCCCGCTTGCATTCACCAACGACGGCGAGCCGAATCTTGCAAACCTTCTGGTCGGCTCCGAAGGCACGCTCGCGTTCAGCCGTCAACTGACATTGACGCTCGCGCCGTTGCCCGCGCACAAAACGCTCGGCGTCGTGAACTTCCCGAGCTTCTACGATGCGATGGACATGACGCAGCACATCGTGAAGCTGGGGCCGGTGGCGGTCGAGTTGGTCGATCGCACGATGATCAACCTCGCGATGTCGAATCCGGCGTTTCGTCCCGTCATCGCAAAGGCTCTGGTCGGCGAGCCGGAAGCGATTCTGCTCGTCGAGTTCGCGGGCGCGGATCGCGATACGCAAGTAGCAAAGCTTGCGCAGCTCGTCGCGTTGATGAGCGATCTCGGCTTGCCGGGATCGGTCGTGCAAATGCCCGATGCGGGGCCGCAGAAGGCCCTGTGGGAAGTGCGCAAGGCCGGTCTCAACATCATGATGAGCATGAAGGGCGATGGCAAGCCGGTGTCCTTCATCGAAGACTGCGCGGTGCCGCTCGAACATCTCGCCGAATACACCAGCCGATTGACCGATGTATTCAGGAAGCACGGAACCGAAGGAACGTGGTACGCGCATGCGAGCGTCGGCACGCTGCATGTGAGGCCGATCCTCGACATGCGCCGCGACGGGGCCATCAAGATGCGCGCGATCGCCGAAGAAGCCGCGGCGATGGTGCGCGAATACAAGGGCGCGTTCTCGGGTGAGCACGGCGATGGTCTGTGCCGCGGCGAATGGGTGGCGTGGCAATACGGCCCGCGCATCAACGAGGCATTTCGCGAGATCAAGCGGCTCTTCGATCCGGAGAACCGGCTGAGCCCTGATCGCATCGTGGCGCCGCCGAAGATGGATGATGCGCGCAACTTCCGCTTTCCGCCTTCTTATCGCGAGCGTGGATTGACCCCTCGTCTCGACTGGTCGGCATGGAACGTCACCCGCGATCCATTGACGGGCGAGCACGGCGTGCCGGGATCGGGCGGCGATCTGTCGGGCGGGCTCGCGAAAGCGGTCGAGATGTGCAACAACAACGGCCATTGCCGCAAGTTCGATGCAGGCACGATGTGCCCGAGCTATCGCATCACGAAGGACGAGCAGCATCTCACGCGCGGCCGTGCGAACACGTTGCGGCTCGCATTGTCGGGACAATTGGGCGATGACGGCCTCGCGAGTCAGGATGTGAAGGACGTCCTCGATCTATGCGTCTCGTGCAAGGGTTGCAAGCGCGATTGCCCGACCGGTGTCGACATGGCGCGTATCAAGATCGAGGCACGCGCCGCATGGACGCAGCGTCATGGCGTTCGATTGCGTGAGCGCCTGATTGCGTTCCTGCCGCGCTATGCGCCGTATGCGAGCCGCATGCCTGCGCTGTCGCATGTTTTCGAATCGAACATGCCGGGCGTGGCGCGCTGGCTGAAGTCGAAACTCGGTCTCGCGCGGCAACGTGCGTTTCCACGTTTCGAAAAGCCGTTTCTCGCGAATGCCACGGACAAACCGGTTGCGTCTGCAACTAACGAAGTCCTGCTCTTCGTCGACACGTTCAACAACTACATCGAACCCGAGAACGCGCGCGCAGCCAAGCGCGTGCTCGAAGCGGCAGGCTATGCGGTTCATCTGAACGTGAAGGCGGCCGAGCGGCCGCTCTGTTGCGGGCGCACGTTTCTTTCCGCCGGTCTCGTCGATGAAGCGAAGGTCGAAGCACGCCGCGCGCTCGACGCACTCATGCCTTATGTCGAGCGCGGCGTGATGATCGTCGGCCTGGAGCCTTCATGTCTGCTCTCGCTGCGTGACGAGTTTCTCGGGTACGGCTATGGCGATGCCGCGCGCAAGCTGTCGCAAGCGTCGTTTCTGTTCGAGGAATTTCTCGTGCGCGAAGAAGCGGAAGGGCGATTGCAACTGAAGCTCAAACCGCTCGGTCGATCCAAGGCTCTGTTGCACGGACATTGTCACCAGAAGGCATTCGATGCCGTGCGTCCCATCGAGAAAGTGCTCGGCTGGATTCCGGGGCTCGATGCGAGAACGATCGAATCATCGTGCTGCGGCATGGCGGGCAGCTTCGGATATGAAGCGGAACATTACGACGCATCGCAGGCGATGGCGGAGTTGTCGCTGCTGCCGGCTGTTCGCGCCGCACACGATGCGCTGATCGTGGCGGACGGCACGAGTTGCCGTCACCAGATCGCGGATGGTGCACAACGTGAGGCGCTTCATGTCGCGCGAGTTCTCGCCATGGCGCTCGATGCGATGGATTGAAAAGAGCAGGACAAGCGTTTCATTCACCGAAGCAAAAAAAGCGGACATCGACGAGCCGCGATCAGGAGACGAACCATGACATCACCGCGCAAACCACGCATTCGCAAACTGCGCCGCAGAACGCAATAGGCAGGCTCATACCGAGCTGCAGTCCTCATCCGACGTATTCACGTGAAGTTCCGCATGCCGTGACATCGGGCGCCTTTCGACATTCGAAGGTGGCTCGCGCACGCACGCGGCCAACAAGGAGACGATGATGTTCCGTCGAGCCACGACGCGCGTTCTACTATTGCTATGCGCGATGTATTTCATCACCTATATCGACCGGGTCAATGTCAGCACGGCGGCGGCCCAGTTCGGCGCGGAGCTTGGCCTCTCGCACACGCAAGTCGGTTTCGTGTTTTCCGCCTTTGCGTATCCGTATCTCGTGTTTCAGATCATCGGCGGATGGGTCGGCGACCGGTTCGGACCGCGGCGAACGCTCACGCTATGCGCAATCATCTGGGCGGGCGCCACCGTCCTCTCCGGTCTCGCGGGCGGCTTCGTGTCGCTGATCGTGGCTCGCGTGCTGCTCGGCCTCGGTGAGGGCGCGACCTTTCCGACCGCGACGCGCGCAATGTCGAACTGGATGCCCGCCGATCAGCGTGGTTTTGCACAAGGCATTACGCATGCAGCATCACGCATCGGCAATGCAGTGGCGCCGCCGCTCATCGTCTGGCTGATGGTCGCGACGAGCTGGCGCGGCGCGTTCATCATCACCGGCGTCATCAGTTTCCTTTGGGCGCTCGCATGGGTCTTCTATTTCCGCGATAACCCACGCGATCATCCGCGCATCACGGAAACAGAATGCGCGACGCTCGCGACGTATTCGGGTGTGAAGCAACGCACGCCTGTGCCGTGGCGCACGCTGCTCGGCCGCATGGCGCCCGTCACGGCCGTGTATTTCTGCTATGGCTGGGTCCTGTGGCTCTTTCTCGGCTGGATTCCGCAATACTTTCTGCACAGCTATCACATGCGGCTCGGCAAATCGGCGCTGTTCGCCTCGGGCGTGTTCTTCGCTGGCGTACTCGGCGACTGGCTCGGCGGCTCGCTCACCGATCGCATCCTGAGAAAGAGCGGCAACGTGCGGCTTGCGCGCAACGTGATGGTCGGCGTGTGCATGCTGCTGACGCTGCTCTCGCTCGCGCCGATCATGCTGATCTCCAATATCTCCATCACGCTCGCGGCGGTGTGCCTCTCGGCCGGCTTCTTCTTCAACGAAATGACGATCGGCCCGATGTGGTCCGTGCCCATGGATATCGCGCCCAAGCATTCGGGCACCGCGGCCGGCATCATGAATTCCGGTTCGGCGCTTGCGGCGATCATCAGCCCGGTCGTGGGCGGCTGGCTGATCGACCGCACAGGCAACTGGAACCTGCCGTTCACCGTGTCGATGATCCTGATGGCGGCCGGCATCGTCCTTTCGTTCATGATGCGCCCGGACCGTGCTCTGGAAGTCGAAGAGGAAAAGAGCGACGCGGCAGACACCCGCAAGTTCGTCTGACTCTGCGCACGCGGCGGTTCGGTGCATTTTGCATGCATTGAACCGCATCGAATAAAGCATTCAGCATGCAGCATTCAATTCTTGGAGGCGACGTGGCGGAACCATCCATCCTGATCGAGCGTGACGGCGATATCGCGACAGTCGTGATCGACCGGCCCGAGAAGCTCAACGCAATGACCAAGCACTTGTGGCGCTTGCTCGGAGAGACCATCGAGACGCTTTCCGGCGACGACACGCTGCGCTGCATCGTGCTGCGCGGCGCGGGCGAGAAAGCGTTCTCGCCGGGCAACGACATCGCGGAGTTCCGCACGGATCGCTCGAACGTCGAACAGGCGCGTACGTACGGCGCGATCATGCATCGCACTTTGCATGCATTACGCGAGTGCCGGCATCCTATCGTCGCGATGATTCATGGCATCTGCGTCGGCGGCGGTCTCGAGATCGCGGCGATGTCCGATCTGCGCATTTGCGGCGAATCGAGCCGCTTCGGCGTCCCCATCAAGAATCTCGGCCTCGTGATGGCGCATGCGGAAATGGAAGGGCTCGTGCGTCTTGCGGGGCCTGCCGTCGCGCTCGAGATTCTTCTCGAAGGACGCATCTTCGATGCAAAGGAAGCGCTTGCAAAAGGACTCGTCACGCGTGTCGTCGCGGATGGGGAAGTGACGGCGCACGCGTATGAAACCGCGCGGCGCATCGCGGACGGCGCACCGCTCGTCGCGCGCTGGCACAAGCAGTTCGTGCGCCGCGTGATGGAGCCTCAGCCGCTTACCGACGAAGAGCGCGATGAAGGCTTCGCATGCTTCGGCACTGAGGATTTTCGCATCGGCTATCAGGCCTTCCTCGACAAGATCAAACCGCAATTCAAGGGACGTTGACATGGCAGACACGAAATCGACAGCAGCGCCCGGCTCGGGACCGCTTGCGGGGATGCGCGTGATCGAACTCGCGCACATCATGTCGGGGCCCATCTGCGGGATGATGCTCGCGGACATGGGCGCCGATGTCATCAAAGTGGAGAAGATCCCCGGCGGCGACGATTGCCGTCGTTTCGCACCCATTCTTGCGAGCGGCGAATCCGCGTCGTTCATGATCGTGAACCGCAACAAGCGCGGCATCGCCCTCAATCTCAAGACCGAGGGCGGCAAGGAAGTGCTGAGGAAGATGCTCGCGAGCGCGGACGTCGTGACGGAGAACTATCGGCGCGGCACGATGGAAAAGCTCGGCATGGGCTACGAAACGCTGAAGGCCGTGAATCCGGGACTCATCTACTGCGCGATATCGGGCTATGGCCGCAGCGGGCCGATGGCCGACAAGGGCGGCTTCGATCTCATCGCGCAAGGGCTGAGCGGTTTGATGAGCATGACGGGCGAGCCGGGGCAGGCGCCGATCAAGGCGGGCTCGCCCGTCACCGACATCAACGCGGGCATCCTTGCGGCGCTCGGCATCAGTGCGGCTTATGCGCGCAAGCAGGCGACCGGTCTCGGGCAGATGGTCGATACGTCGCTCTTCGAAGCCGGCCTGCAGCAGATGTACTGGGCCTTCGCCAACTACTTCGCCGATGGCACCGTCCTGCCTAAAGCCGGCTCGGCCAACCCCACGAGCGCGCCGTATCAGGCGTTTCGCACGCGGGACGGCTGGGTGAACATCGGCGCGGCGAATCAGAGCAACTACGAGCGTCTCGTCGGCGTGTTGAATATTCCGGGACTCGCTGAGGACGAGCGCTTCCAGACCAACGCGGGACGTCTGAAGCATCGCGAGGCGCTCGTCGATATCCTGACGGCGCGTCTCATCGAACGCACGACCGACGAGTGGCTCGTTTCCTTCGATGCCATCGGATTGCCGAGCGGCGCGGTGTTGGGCGTGCCGGAAGCGTCGTCGCACGAGCAGGCCATGGCGCGCGGGATGATCGTCGAAACGGAGCATCCGCTTGCCGGCCCGATGCGCGGCATCGGCTTGCCGATTCACTTCTCCGAAGGCTGCACGAAGGCTTCGCGTCCCGCGCCGCTGCTCGGTCAGCACACCGGCGAAGTGCTCGACGAATACGGTTTCGACGAGGCGCGCATTCAGGCGCTCAAGGACGAAGGCGCGATTCTGGAAACGGAGGTTCCCGCGTGAAAGCGACGGGCGAGCAAATGGTTTTATGCATTCATCATGCAGTATGCAGCGCTATGATCGATGTCTGATCCAACTTCATCGACACCCTCTGCCATGACGCTCGCACCTCCTCCCGCCGCTCGCGCGGGCGATTCGCTCGCTTCGGTCGCCACGCCTTCCCTGATGATCGATCTCGATGCCTTCGACGCCAATCTCGCGGCGATGTCGGCGTTCGCCGCGCGTCATGGCGTCGCGTTGCGTCCGCATGCGAAGGCGCACAAGTGCAGCGAGATCGCGAAGCGTCAGGTCGGCGCGGGTGCGGTCGGCGTGTGTTGTCAGAAGCTGTCGGAGGCGTATCCGTTCGCGGCGGCGGGCATCGCGAGCATTCATGTCAGCAATGAGTTCGTCGGCGCGGACAAACTCGCGATGGCCGTCGAACTCGCATCGCATGTGCATCTTTCGGTATGCGTGGATGCGTTGCCGCAAGTTCGGGCCCTCGGCGACGCAGCGGCACGCGCGGGCGTCACGATCGACGTGCTGCCGGAAGTCGATGCAGGTCAGCATCGCTGCGGCGTGACGAGCGAAGATGGGCTGCTCGCGCTCGTCGACGGCATCGCAGCGCAGAGCGCGCTGCGCTTCGCAGGACTGCAGGCGTATCACGGCGGCATCCAGCACGTCGCGGATTGGATTGCACGCAAGGCCGAAGCAAGCCGCGCCGCCGATATCGCCGCACGCTACGTCCGCGCGCTCGATGTTCGCGGCGTGCGTTGCGGCATCGTGACGGGCGGCGGCACAGGCACTGTCGAGTTCGATGCTGCGAGTGGCGTCTTCACCGAATTGCAGCCGGGCTCGTATCTGTTCATGGACGGCGACTATGGCGGCATCGGTTGGGGCGGCGAATTGCGCTGGCGTCACAGTCTCCTCGTGCTGTCGACGGTCATGAGCGCCACGCGCCCCGGCATGGCCGTATGCGATGTCGGCCTGAAAGGGCTCGCGGTCGATTCGGGCTTGCCGCGCAGCGTGAACTGGCTCGGTGCGGGCGCCAAGCCCACGTTCAGTTATATCTCCGCGAACGATGAGCACGGCATGCTGCAAGCCCAGCACGATGCTGAAGGCGATTTCGCAGATCTCGTCGGCAAGCGTGTGCTGTTGCCGCCGGGTCATTGCGATCCGACCGTGAATCTCTACGATGAATACGTCTGCTATCGGGACGAACGCGTGACCGACATATGGCCGATCGACGCGCGCGGTCTTTCGCGCTAAGCCCGTGACTCCTTCGGCGGATAGATCGTGGCGATCAGCGCATCGACGTCGGCAACGATCAGTCCGATCACGAACTGCGCCACTTCCTGCGCGCCGTGCGTCGCTTCCTGTTGCTCGAGCATGGCCTTGAGTTCGTTCACGGCGGAACGTGCGCGCGCGAGCTTCTCATCGTCCTGACGATTCGCTGCAAGCACGCTCGCGAGCGTCTCGAACAAAGCCTGCAATTCGCGACCGGCCGCGCCGAGCCGAGCCGCGCAAGTATCGCGATCGAGGCGCGATACAGCTTTCGCGAGAAAGAGCGCATCGCTATGGAGACGCCGCAGAAACGGTGCGGCCTTGTCGATGGCATCCGAGCGGCGGTTCTGCACGAGCACGATGATGTGTTCGCGTTCGGCTTCCTTCAACGCATCGTCGAAGGCTTTTTGCGCCTCGGTGCTTTGCGTTTCGAGGCGCGTCGCGCGAGCATCATCCCGCTCGCCCGAAAGATGGAGCGCGATCAACTGGCCGAGGCTCTTCAACGTATCGGCGACGCTGCGATGCGCGGCCGTAAGCGCACGATTGGGCCAGAGCGCCGACACGACGAACGACGAAGCCGCGCCGATCAGAATCTCGAGCACGCGATGCATCGGCCGCTCGAAAGGCGATCCCGGTCCCGCCGGAATCAGCACGACGATCACGAGCGTCACGCACGCAAGCCTGAACGCAGGCCGCTTCGCGCTCAACGCGGCAAGCGGCACGAGCGCGACCGAAAACACCGCGAGCGGCGGCGCGCCGCGGTTCATCGCGACAATGCCGAGCACGCCCGCGATCGCGCCGATGAATGCGCCGATGATCTGGTCGCGAGCAATATCGACCGCCTGCGAGAGGCTCGGTTGCGTCACGATGACGAGCGTCGTGATAAGTGCCCAGTAACCTTCGGGCAGTGCGGCCAGTCGTGCGGCGGCATAGCTGATCGCGCAACTCATCAGTGTGCGAAGAAGGCGTCTTGCTTCGGGTGCGCCGAAGAAGGCGCGCACCTGAACTCGAGTACGAGTGATCGAAGTCATGCGGTCTCGGTCGTTGACGAAACGGGACAAGCGAAGGAGACGCGAAGCATGCGCGCCCGTGCTGCATTATGCCAATGTGCACGGTGCGAAAAAATGAAGCTGTTCAGGAAGGGAAAGACAAGGCGGCACATATGCCCGATGTTTCCGGGGCACATGTGCCGCCCTCGTGTCGCGACGTAAGCATCGGCACGGCTTCCACCAGCGTCGCTATATGAGCCTGAGTGGCCGGTGCTGGCATGGCGACCTTATCGGGCCGGCCCGGCGTTGAGCGGGAGTTTCGACGCGCGGGCACTGTCGGCTGTCATCTTTGCACCGCCGGGCTTGTAGCCGTTCGACATCAGCAGGAAGGCCATGATGTCGGCATAGTCCTGGTCCTTCATCTTGCCTGGACGGTCCGCGGGCATGTTGGTGGCCATGTAGGTGAAGATGCCGCCCACGGTGAGATGCGAATTCGACGGCGGTGCGAACGACGGACCTTGCAACGCGGGCGCTGTGATGCCTTGCAACTGTGCCCCATGGCACTTCGCGCACGAGCTCGAATAAAGCGCCTTGCCGTGCGTCGTTTGCGCTTGTTCGAACGTCGGCGGCTCGACGGTTCCCTCATTCGCGACCTTGATGAAGCGGCCGGCGCGCGCGCCATTCATGTCGGCGAGCATGATGCCGGAGTGCTTCGACGGTGCTGCAGAAGACGATGCAGTTTGCACGGGCAACGCCCACTGTTTCGTGAGCGCCTGAAGGCGGCCATCGTCGATCATCGATTTGAGCGCATCGTCGATGCGCGGACGCAACGCAGCGCTCCTGTCGCCGAATGCGAATGCCAGATGCCAGTCCGCGTAGGGCGAATTCGCGGCTGCGACGGTGAAGCTCTGTTGCGGATGCGCAATGCGATAAGCCACGACAGCCGGATACCACACGATCGCACGATAAGCGCGTCCGTTCGCGACTGCATCGACGGTCGATGCCGACGTGTTCTCTAGATCGAGCGTCACGTCGCGCTGCTGCACGGCGATCAGTTGTGCGGGGCTTGCATAGGTCGCGGCGACCGTGCGCTTTGCGGCATCGTTCAGAAGCACGTCAGGCGCTTCGATGCTGACGTAGCCCGCACGCAGATAGCCGCGCGAGAATTGCATCTTGCCACCCGATGCATCGGCGACGGTGGAACGGGGAAAGCCAGCGATCACATCGCAATCGCGCGCGAGCGTCTTGTCGAGTTCGTGAAGCGACACGCCGTCGTCGTCGCCTTCGCCGATACCGTGCGATACGAACGTTGCTGCGATGTTGGCGCGGGCGAAGACCGCTTGCGCGACGCTGCGGTCCAGCGCGGCCGAAGGACTGCCGGGAAACGTGCAGATCTTCACGGCCGCGTCGGAAGCCGATGGTGCGAGCGCGATGCATGCGGCCAGCATGCCTGCTGCGCGAATGGAGTTGAGCGAATGATTCATGTCGAAGCGTCCGGTGATGTCGGTGAGCACCGCAAGCGCGCGGCGATGCGCGCTCGCGGTTCGATCAGCATGGGTCAGGCGCGATTGAGCGCGAACACATAGAGCGTGCCGCCGCGCGGCACCTTGTCCGCGGCCTTCGCCATCGGTCCGCCCCAGATCGGATTGGCGCCACCGTATCCCGCGAGAATGGCAACGTATTCCTTGCCGTCGATCTCGTACACCGAAGGCTGGGCGATGATGCCGCTCGCGAGTTTGGGGCTTTGCCACAAGACCTTGCCGGTCTTTTCATCGAACGCGTAGAGATGGCCGTCGAGCGAGCCGCTGAATGCGAGGCCGCCCGCCGTCGTCGCGACGCCGCCGTTCCAAGGCAGCTTGGTCCAGTGGCTCCAGATCTTCTTGCCGGTGTCGACATCGATCGCCTGCAGTTCGCCGTAGCCCTTGCTGTTCGGTTCCGGCTTGATCTCGAAGCCTTCGCCGAGATAGGGCAGGCCTTCCATGTAGTTCACCGATTTGCCGGACAAGGACATGCACGCATGCAGCGCCGGCACGAAGGCTATATGTTTCTGCGGATCGTATGAAACGGACCACCAGTTCTTGCCTCCGAGGAAGCTCGGACACGTTTCGATGGTCGTGCCGGTCTTCGGATACTTGGCGGGATCCTGAATCGGCTTGCCATCGTCCGTATAGCCTGTGACCGATGTCGCGGTGACGAAGGGCCGCGCATAGATTAGCTTGCCGTTGCTGCGATCGATCGCATGGAAAAAGCCATTGCGGTCTGCGTGAATGATCGCGTCGTAGTCCTTGCCCTGATACTTGATGTTCGCGAGTACCGGCGTATTGACGCCGTCATAGTCCCACGTGTCATTCGTCGTGTATTGATAGTGCCACTTGAGGTCGCCCGTCTTCGGATCGAGCGCGAGCAACGAGTCGGAATAGAGGTTGTCGCCAGGACGAAGATCGGCGAGCCACGGTCCCGGATTTCCGACGCCCCAATAAAGCGTCTTGCTCGCCGCATCATAGGTGCCGGTGAGCCACGCGGGGGCGCCGCCATGCTCCTGCATGCCATCGGGCCATGTGTTGCCGCCGGGCTCCTTCGCGCCGGGCACCGTATAGCGTTTCCACAGCACCTTGCCGTCGTTGGGATCGAGTGCTGCGATGAAGCCGCGCGCGCCATACTCGCCGCCCGAGCTGCCGACGACGAGCGCGCCATCGAGTGCGAGCGGTGCGAGCGAGAACGCATATCCGACGCCCGGATCGAACATCGCCTTCTTCCACACGAGCGAGCCCGTTTGCGCATCGAGCGCGGCCACTTCGCCGTTCAACATCGCGACATAAACGTTCTTGCCGTATAACGCTACTCCGCGATTGACCACATCGCAACATGCGGTCTTGAACGATTTCGCATCGAGATTCGGCTCGTATTTCCAGAGTTGTTTGCCCGTTGCGGCATCGAATGCATAGACGTTGTCCTTGGGCGTCGTCACGAAGAGAAAGCGACCGTTGACGATGGGCGTGGCCTCGAAGCCTTGCTGCAAGTCCTTTGGAAACTTGTAGCTCCACACCTGCTTCAGGTTCTTCACGTTGCTCGTATCGATCTGCTTGAGCGGCGAATGCCCATGACCGTTATACGTGCGGTAATACGTGAGCCAGCCGGGGTCGTCTTGCGCGTTCGCGAGGCGTTCATAGCTGACGTCCGGGTACTGCGCCGGTGTGCCTTCCGCCGCGATGGCAAGATGCTGCGCCACGCTGAACGCAGCGACGGCACCTGCTGCAAGGGCCGCGACGCGCAGGGCCGGACTGAAGCGAATGTTCATCGTTGTCTCCTGGATATTGTCGATGCAACGTCTTATTGAAACTCGATAGCGATGCGAAACAGTTGCGACGTCATCAAGGCAAGTCATGTGCCATCGACGACCGATACGCGCAATCGCCTTGCTGTACGCGGTTGTCGCGTCCAAAGCGCTCAATGCGGGCGCATTGAGGCGTTATTGAAGAGGTGTTGCATCGTGGAGCAGTGGGACGTTTGACGTGTTGCCCGATGTGACAACGCGAGCTCAGTCGAGCCAACCTAGTCGACGCGCTGCATCGACGAAGCGATAGACATCCGCGGCGAGACCTGCGATGCCGAAGCGCGTCTCCAGTTCGCCGATGATCTCGTCGAGCGCGCGCGTGCCATCGCAGCGTGCGAGTATCTCGCCCGCGCTGCGGTTCAGTTCGACGCTGCCGTGCCGATGAACGATCTCGCACGTTTGCATGTCCGCATGCCAATGCAGCTTGAATGACGCACGCAGGCGCGGGCGCGTGCATGCGTCCGCATGCGCGGTCGTAGAGTTCATGTGGGACGGAAAGGGAAGGGTGCAGGCCCGGGGCAGATTCGCCCCAGGCTTGCCGTCATCGAAGGATCAACGTGTAGCGATGTACATCGTGATCTCGAAGCCGAAGCGCAGGTCGGTGAAGGCGGGTGTCGTCCATTGCATGTTCATCTCCTTGATGATGTTCGAGTTGGATCGCGAGCCGTTTCGCGACCGGTCCTCGAAATGCAAGGTCCATGCCTTCGATCATCGACAGTGCATGTGCACGCTCTTTGCCTTTCAATTCGATTTCGATGACGCGCAATGGATGTGACGATGTTGTTCCGCTTCGCAACAAGGGTGTACCGAAGTGAAACACTGCACTGAACAACTCATTGCTCCATCGATGAACATGCGGGCATCTTTCGATAGATGGTGTTGCGCGATATGCCCAAGGCGCGCGCGGCGGCGGAGACATTGCCACGATGTTGCGCGAGCGCCGCCGCGATCACGGATGCCGTGACTTCCTGCAGGCGTCCCGAAGCGAGCGCCGATGGAGCGCATGCTTCGGACACGCGATGCACGTTGGCGCGAGGTTCATCGAAGAAGTCTTCCGGTAGATGTTGCCGGCGAATGCAGCCGTCGTCGTCGACCATCGCTGCAGCAGTGCGTAGCAGGTTGCACAGTTGCCTGAAGTTGCCGGGCCACGCATAGCGCTCGAAGAGCGCCATTACGTCATCGTCGATGGACAGGCGCATGCCGCTCCCATCATCGGCGCTTACGGCGTGGAGCATCTTCGTTATCACGGCTGCGAGATCGGTGCGTTCGCGCAATGGCGGTAGTTTGACGACGAGCCCGTTCAGACGGTAGTACAAGTCCTCACGGAAGCGACTCTGCTCGATCATCTCGCGCAGGTTACGGTGCGTCGCGCAGATGATGGCGACATCGACAGGAATCGACTTGCTGGAGCCGAGCGGATCGACGACGCGCTCTTGCAGCACGCGCAAGAGGCGCACTTGCAGCGGGTAGGGCATGTCGCCGATTTCATCGAGAAAGAGCGTGCCGCCATTGGCCTGTAGCAGCTTGCCCGCCGCGCCCTTGCGCCGTGCGCCCGTGAACGCGCCTTCCTCATAACCGAAGAGTTCCGATTCGATCAGGTTCTCCGGGATCGATGCGCAGTTCACCGCGACGAACGGCCCCGCGCGACGCGGCGAATCGCTGTGAATGGCTTGTGCGAGCAGTTCCTTGCCGGTGCCGGTCTCGCCGGTGATGAGTATCGGTATGTCCTTGCCGATGACCTTGCGTACCTTGCCGATGACCGCGGCCACTTTCGGGTCGCCCGTGTCGAGCGATGCGAGCTTCGACGATGAATCGATCGCAGCCGATGCGCGCGGCGCGGATCTCATCGGCAAGGACATGGACGCCGTTTCGACGAAAGGCGCGCGGTTGAGGCGCACGCGGGCGCATACGACTGCGCCATTGTTGAGATCGAGCGACATGTGCGGCGCGCGGCTCGCTTGCGAACGATCGATCAGTTGCGCGCTCGTCAGTCCGAAGAGCGACGACAGCGTATGCGCGCGCAGCGCCGAGAGCGGCAAGCCGAACTGAAACTGCGCGCTGCGATTGGCGGAGAGAAAACGTCCATCGCAGGTGAAGGCCATGATCCCTTCCATCAGCGTGCCGAGAAACTCGGGGCGGCTGTGAAATGCGATCTGCAACATCCCCTGAAAAGTGCTGGAAAACAGGTGGTTTTCGATCATCTGGACAGACATGCGCGCGAGGGCCATCGTGTGTCGATGGTAGCTGCGATGATCGCCGGTGACGTCGAGCACGCCGATCAGATCGCCGTACGGATCGAGAATCGGCACGCTGGAGCAGGTCAGAAAACGATTGGCCGCAAGATAGTGTTGATCGCCGTGCACGACCGTCGGCGAGCGTTCTGCGATGGCCGTGCCGATGGCGTTGGTCCCTTGCCGTTCCTCGGCCCAGTTCGCCCCCGCCCTGAGCGCGACCTTTTCTGCGCGTGCGAGGAAGTCGTCATCGCCTGTGGAGTGGAGGATGAGCCCTTGTGCGTCGGTCAGTACGATCATGCTTTGCGTGTTGACGATCTGTTCACGCAGCGTTTCCATCACCGGCGTCGCGTGCGCGCATAGCACGCGGTTCTGCTCGAGCTTGAGGAGCAACTCGCCTTCGGTAAGCACGTCGTAGTCGGGTCGTGTCGAGGCGTTCAGACCGAATGTCTCGGAGCGTTCGTGCGCCTTGCGTATCGCGGGAATCAGCCAGGCGCTCTGTCGTTCATCGTGGGTAGCCGCGATCTCGTGGATGTTGTCTTGCATCGTCTCCTCCGTTGTGCAAGTGCCGGTCATGTCGCCGGATATTTGAGCGAGGAGGAAAGCAAGTCCTGCGCCAATGAGCGCCGTCGACGGCTGTTGTTGGCTAATCGAAAGGATGCGGGATGTCATCGTGACGCCGACAGCTCCGCGGACGTTGTGTTGGGCTGCGTATGACTCGACGCGCTGACGGAGCACGTGTGTCTGCACCCTGCGAGCGCGCCGCGCAAGGCGCTGCCGGGCATCCGAGCGTTGCGCCCGCGCGTTGGCATATCCAATGCAAAAGACCAGGCGAGCGCCGACACACGCTCGATTCGACTCAAACGAACGCTTGCTCACGCACCGTAAGGAGAAACACCATGACGAACCTGAAGCTCGACGATCTGCAACATAGTCAGGAGCTTTCCGCTTCCGAGATGAAGCGCATCATCGGCGGAGACAAAAAGGAGCCAGCCGGCAGACCCATCCATATCGACGCTCAGAGCGGCGTGCTGACGTTCAAGGACGGCTCGAAGTGGACGATGGATCTTGACGGCAAGCTGCATCCGCTGTGATTCGCGCACATCGATGCTGCTTGCAGGAAGGCCGGACGAGCCTCGCGGCGCGGCCGGCCTTTTGTCTTTTGCCTTTTGCCTTTTGCCTTTTGCATTCAGAGTTTCCGAAGGCTTTTTGAGTTACGCGTTTTGCATGCGAAATCAAAGGCCGGTTCGACCCGCCGTCAGCACGAGGCGCAGGCCGAGCATCGCGATGACGCTCGCTGCGAAACGGTCGATCCACTTCCTCGCCCGCAGATACATCTCGCGCGGACGCTTGCTTGAGAAGCCAAGCGCGACGATGGTGTACCAGCCCGTCTCGATCACGAAGACCATAGGCGGCAATACGAAGTAGCACCACAGCGGAGGATGCTGCGGCAAGAGCGCCGCGAAAATGCTGCCGTACCAGATGGCTGTCTTGGGATTGCTCAGTTGCGTCGAGAGGCCAAGCCAAAAGGACTTTCGAGCGCGCCCGGTGAGCCGGGACGCGCCGTCCGTTGCCGGCATCTCCATCGGCTGCGCGGCGCCCCGCCAAATCTTCGACGCCACATAAATCAGATACAGGCCACCGGCGACCTTCAGCGCGAGATAGAGCCACTCGACGGCAACGAGCAGCGTGTACAGTCCCGCGAGGGCGACGCCGCCGAAGAAGATGCCGCCCACGCCCATGCCGAGCGCGGTCGCGAGGCCATCGGCGCGTGATATGCCGATGGCATTGCGCGCCACGATTACGAAGCTCGGGCCCGGAATCATCGCGCCCAGCAACAGTGAAAAGAGAATCGCGAGTACGGCGGTCGAAGCGGTCATCGGAATAACTCCTTCGGATGTGCAGTTTGAATGCGGCATGCAAAACGCCGGATTGCATTCACGACGCATGATACGTCCGACTTCACGTGCATCGCGTCAGGCGCCGCTGCCGGCGACGCTGTCTTCGTGGATGGCGCGATTGCGCCCGCTGCGTTTGGCGAGATAGAGCGCGGCGTCGGCATTGTTCAGCAACTTGAGCGCGTCGTCGTTATGGCGTGGCGAGGCCGTGGCAATGCCGATGCTGATCGTCAGCACGCTCCTTGGCGCCGCGCTGTGAGGAATGGCGAGTTGTTCCACGTTCTCGCGCAGACGCTCGGCAAATGTGAGCGCGCCGCTCGCCGCGGCGCCCGGCAAAACCACGACGAATTCTTCGCCGCCATAGCGCGCGACGATGTCGCCGGGGCGCTTCGCGGCATTTTGTATGCAGTCGGCCACGGCGATGAGCGCGTCGTCGCCCATCGCGTGACCGTAGGTGTCGTTATAGAGCTTGAAGTGGTCCACGTCGATGAATAGCGCGGACAGGGGCTGATCGACGCGGCGCGCTCGCCGCCATTCTTCGTCGAGCTGCCGGTCCAGCGCGCGGCGGTTGCATAGTCCGGTGAGCGCATCGGTACCCGCGAGCCGTTGCAGCTTCTCTTGCGCAATTGCTCGCGAGCGCAGTGAAATTGCGAGCAGCCATGAGATGACGATGAAGCCGCCTCCGAACGCCATCGTCAATCCGCCGATGACGAGGCTGCGTTCGCGCCACGCCGCGAGGACGTCATCCTCGGCGGGCGCGACCGCCGCGATCAATCGGGTGCCGGGTACGTGCTGGAATGTATAGAGCCGCCTGACGCCATCGAGCGGAGACCGTGAGATGTATGAGCCTGAAGCCGCGTCGCGCATCGCGGAGAAGGTCGGCGATTTCGCGACGTAGCCGTCGCTATCGCCTGGCAGCGCAGGCTTGCGCGCGATCATCACGCCATCCTGCTGTACGATGAACACCGCGCCCGAAGTGCCGAGCTTCACGCGCGACAGCAGGTCCTTGAAGTAGGAGACGTTCAAGGCGATCACGGCGACGCCCGCAAACGAGCCATCCGATGCATCGATGCGCCGGCTCAATGCGAGCGAAGCCGCGCCCTTGCGCAATCGCGACGCATAGGGTCCGGAAATGTAGAGACCGGCGTCGGGGTGCTCGGCGTGGACCTTGAAGTAGTCGCGATCGTTGAAGAGCAAGTCGGCATGATCGGAAGGATCGCGTTCGATGACGATGCGTCCCTCGCGATTCATCACGAATGCGCCGCCGACGGAGTTCATGCCGGTGGCGCCATCGAATAGAACAAGCTTGCGCAGATCAGGCGGAAGCCCCATTACGGCAGGGTTTCTAACGCCATTGACGATGGTGCGCAGCGACAGGTCGCTCGATTCGATATTGCGCGCGATATCGGCGCTCAAGGTGGCGACGAGGTTGGCCGCAGCCTGATGCGCGTTTTGCAGCGCTTGCGCGCGTCCCTGCCACAGCGCGGCAAACGACAACACGGCCATACAAATGGCGATGGCGGTGCCGATAAGACCAGCGAGCGCCGGAAAGTGCGAAAACACTTCGGCGAAGCGGATTGCGGCGCTGCTGTTGCGTCGCATCAACCGGCGACTGACCATGCGTCCGGTCTTACGAACGGCTTTTAATCTGGCGGGCATTCAGGTTCTCCGCGCGGCGCGATTTCCGCACATCCGGGCAAGACATGATGTGCGGCGCGACTGCGCTATGCGTCGAGAAACTCCGTATCTTATGGATTGGTTTGCATCTTATGCGCTATGTGGTGAACAGCGCCGCGCGTATTTGCACCCCGATTGTAGTCGCTCAGGCTCAATCCTTTCTGCACGGCCATGCTCGAATCACCCGCCGCGCCCGCCCATGCGCTTGCGAATCTCCGAGTCGAGAATGAGCCGCCCGCGCAGCTTGCCCTTCATGCGCTTCACATAGCGCGGCGCCTCGGTCATGTGAATCACCATCAGTTCTCGAACCTTGTCCGCGTCCCGCGCGCGCGCCGCTTCGGTGATCGCCTTGTGAATCTTCACGTTCGCGCGGCCGAAGCGTTCATGTTCGGCTTGCGGCGTGTCGTTCCTGAACTCGATGAGTTGCCGGATCATTTCGTTGATCAACTCGCAGGTGAAGCGCAAAAACGGATTGGGATTCGCAGCGGCCAGAATATCGTGGAAGTTCACGTCCTCCTGTCGTTGCCGGACGATGTCGCGATTCGCGTGCGCCGAGGCCGGCTCGTCGCAACAAGCGATGTTCGCTTCCAGCGCGTTGAAGTCATCGTCGGTGAGATGCGGCACTGCGCCCGCAGCGAGCTCCGGTTCGAGCAACTGACGCACCGTATAGATATCGTCGATGGTCACGTCCTTGAAGAACAGATAGTTCTGCAAGAGTTGCAAGGTGCGATCGAGCGGCACCTCGACGATCGTGCCTCCACCCGAAGGTCCCGTCGTCACTTTGATCAGCCCTTGCACTTCCAGCGATTTGAGCGCCTCGCGCGTCGTGCTCTTGCTGACGGAGAAGAGCTGCTGCAATTCCACTTCACGCGGCAGCCTGTCGCCGGGCTTCAGGTTCTTTTCCGTGATCAGCCGCTTGATTTCTTCGGCGACGAGATCCGCGCGCTTGGGCTGTTTGATCGGCTGTTGCGCGATTTCGATTGCCGCCCCGGTGCGTTTTGCACGCTCCATCACCATGTCGATGCTCCCTGTCTTTGTCTGCTTTATACGCGCGCGTGTCGCGAATTCGCAGACTGGAATATTGCCTTATTGACACCCGAATTTATTGTTCCTAGCATCAGGTTCATTGTATTTATCATGATAAATAGAATGAACCGAGCCGAGGCTTGAACCTACCACGAAAAAAAGCGGGGCGGCTGCGCGGGTCATCTTCTCAAGGAGCGTCAATTTTGAATCGCCGAAACATGTTGAAGCTGGCCGCGCTGTCGGCCATTCCAGGATCGTTCGAAGCGCTCGTCGCAAGAAGCGCCTTTGCGCAGGGCTCGCCGATCCAGTTCGCATGCCCTGTGCCGATGTCCGGTCCGTTCGCGGCCAATGGCAAGTACGCCGATCTCGGCATGAAGCTGGCTATCGAACAATACGGCAAGGTGCTGGGTCAACCGCTCGCCTATGCGACGCTCGACACCGAGGGAAAACCCGCAACGGCCGTGCGCCGCGTGCAGGAAATCGCGCAGCAGAAGAACGCACGTTATTTCGCGGGCGGCATTCTTTCGTCGGAAGCACTCGCGATGGGCAAGGAAGCGGAGAAGGCCGGCGGCATCTTCATCACGACTGCGGGCGCCGACGAACTCACCGGCAAGGATTGCAACAGCGCGACGTTTCGCTGGTCGGTGCCCACTTTCGGCGCGATCGAGCAAACGGTGCGGCCGCTCATTCAGTCGATGCCCAATGCAAAGCGCTGGTACACGATCACGCCGCAATACGTGTTCGGAGACGGGCTTTTATCGGCGGCGAAGAACATCTTCAAAGAGAAGGGTATCGAGCATGTGGGCAACAGCTATCACTCGCTCAATGAAAAAGAGTTCAGCGGTTATTTGACGAATGCTGTCGCGGCGAAGCCCGATGTTCTTCTTATCCTCAACTTCGGCTCGCAATCATCGGACACGTTGCGTCAGGCCGTGAGCTTTGGCATGAAGAACAACTGCACGATCCTGATGGCATGGGCGTCGGGGCTGGAGCAATTCGAAGCACTCGGACCGGAAATCTGCGAGGGCGTCTATTTCGGCGCGCAATACTGGCATGCGGTCGATACGCCGCTCAATCAGGACCTCGTCAAGCGCGTGAATGCGGCTTATAAGTCGAACCCTAACTATAGCCTCGCGGGTTCGTACATCTGCACGAAGATTTTGCTCGACGGCATCGTAAAAGCGGGCACCGCCGACCCGAAAAAAGTCGTCGCTGCGCTGCAAGGCATGAAGTACGCGGGCCTGACCGGGCCGGAGGAAATTCGCGCGGGCGATCATCAGGTGTTGAAGAACTACTATCTTCTCAAAGGCAAGCCCAAGAGCAAGATGAAGGATAAAGACGATTACGCCGACATCGTGAGTTCGGGCCAGTCGTTCCTGCCGCTCGACAAGACGCAATGCAAGCTTGCGTGATCGCCTGATCTTGTGACGCGCGTTGTTTTCATGCGAATGCGGGCGAGTTCTGCATTCGCGTTGCCACTCTTCTGATGCAAGGCCATGAACGTTTATCTGTTGCAGGTCGTGAACGGCATCGGCGTGGGCATGCTGTATTTTCTGCTCGCGGTCGGGTTGTCGATCGTGTTCGGGTTGCTGCGCTTCGTGAACTTCGCGCACGGCGCTTTCTATCTGCTGGGCGCGTACTTCTGTTATCAGGCGATGCAGTGGTCGATGAACTTCTGGAGTGCGCTCGCCGTCGTGCCCATCGTCGTCGGCGTGATCGCATGGATCGTCGAGAAAGTCGTGCTGCGCCACGTCTATGCACAGCAACACGAGTTCCATATTCTCGCGACAGTCGGCCTTGCGCTCGTGATTCAGGAGTGCGCGATCATCGCGTGGGGACCGCTCGGCGATAACGTCCCGGTGCCGGACGTTCTCAACGGCGTTGTGATGTGGGGCAGCTTCATCTACCCGAAGTATCGCCTCTTCGTCATCGCGTTCACGGCGGTGCTGGCGGGCATTCTATGGTGGGTGCTCGAAGGCACGCGGCTGGGCAGCGCTGTGCGAGCGGGCAGCGAATCGAGCGAGATGGTATCGCTGCTCGGCATCAACGTGACGCGCATCTTCAGTCTTGTATTCGCGCTCGGTGCGGGAACAGCGGCACTCGCGGGCGTGCTCGCCGCGCCGATACGCGGCGTCGATCCGTTCATGGGGATCGAAGCACTCGGCGTCGCATTTGTCGTCGTGGTCGTGGGCGGCATGGGCAATTTTCTGGGTGCGCTCGTCGGCGGACTGCTCGTCGGCATCGTGCAGAGCGTGATGAGTACGCTGTGGCCGGAAGGCGCGCGTCTCATGATCTATGTGGCGATGGCCGCGGTGCTGCTGCTGCGTCCGAACGGATTACTCGGGAGGACCGCGTGAATTCCAAACTGGATTCGAAGACGCTGGACATGAGCGCGCCACCGCGATCCCTCAGGCAGTCGCTTCATCGCTATCGCTTTCTGTTGCTCGCGGCCATCGTCGTCTGCGTTCTTCCCCTGACGATTCGCTCCGGATCGCTCGCAACCGAAGTGCTAGTCTATGCGCTCGCCGCGCTCGGCTGTAATCTGCTGCTCGGGCATACGGGCCTGCTGTCGTTCGGACAAGGCATATTCTTCGGTCTAGGAAGCTATGCCGCGGGTCTGATCCTCACGAAGTCAGGGCTTCAGATTCCTGCGGCATTGCTCGGCGCCATCATCGCGGGTGCGCTCGCCGCGGCTCTCGTCGGATGGTTCTCCATTCGTCAGCGCGGCGCGTACTTCGTGATGCTCACGCTCGCATTCGGGCAGATGTTCTACTTCCTTGCCTATACGACACCCGATCTCACCGGCGGCGACAACGGCTTGCTCGATATTCCGCGGCCCGCGTTGTCATTCTTCGGGCAGCCACTCGTTTCGCTCGTGTCGCCGTGGCAGTACTACGCGTTCGTCGCCGTATTGTTCTTGATCGCATTCTGGTTCATGTTGCGCGTGTCGCATTCGGTCTTCGGCCGCACGCTGCTCGCAATCCGCGATAATGAGGCGCGCGCCGCTGCCGTAGGTTATGACGTAAAGCGTTTCAAGCTGGCCGCGTTCGTCGTATCGGGTGCGGTCACCGGCCTGGCCGGGGCATTGCACGCGATGATGACGGGCATCGCGCCGTTATCGAACATCGACTACCACACGAGCGAGATGATTCTCGTGATGACCGTTATCGGCGGTACGGGCAATCTCTTTTCTTCCGTACTGGGCGCAGCGTTCTATGTGCTATTCGCCGACTGGCTTTCAACGCTATGGCCGCGCTGGCTGCTGTTGCTCGGGCTCGTGCTGATCGCGGTAAGTCTCTTCATGCAGCGCGGTTTGTGGGGTCTGGGTGAACGCATCTGGCGCGCGATGAAGCGCGATCGAGGAGAGCCGGCATGAGCGCGTCGATACTGGAAGCAAAGGGCGTCGTGAAGCGCTATGGCAAGTTCGCCGCGCTAACCGATGTGAATCTGCGCATCGCAAGGAACACGGTGCATTCCGTGATCGGACCGAACGGTGCGGGCAAGACCACACTGTTTCATGTGTTGACCGGGACCGTGCCGATCACCGCGGGCAATATCGTGTTCGATGGTCACGACGTGACACAGGAACCCGATCATCGTCGCGTGAAGCGTGGCATCGCACGATCGTTTCAGGTGACGAGCCTCTTCACGAATCTGTCGGTGCGTGAGAATCTGCGGCTCGCCGCGCAAGGCGTGGACTCGAAGCGCGCACTCAACGCATGGACGCCGCCGCGCGGCGCGCTGGAACATCGCGATACGGTCGATGGCATTCTCGAACGTCTCGCGCTGCAACGCCTGGCGTCGACGCAGGCGAGCGCGTTATCGCATGGCCAGCAGCGGCGTCTCGAAGTGGGCATGGCGCTCGCCGCCCGGCCCAAGGCGATCTTTCTCGACGAGCCGACCTCGGGTATGGGCATCGACGATCTCGACGACATGAAGCATCTGATCCGCAGTCTGCGCGATGACTACACGGTCGTGCTGATCGAGCACAACATGGATATCGTGATGGACATCTCCGACATCATCACGGTGATGCAGCAAGGCCGCGTGCTTGTCGAAGGCAAGCCCGCCGATATCCGCGGGGACGAACGTGTGCGCAGCGCCTATCTCGGCAACATGATCACCGGAGGACGCGCATGATGCTCGATGTCGATAACATTCACGGCTATTACGGCAAGAGCCATATTCTTCAAGGCGTCTCGCTCACGATGGACGAAGGCGAAACCGTCACGCTGCTCGGCCGTAACGGCGCGGGAAAATCGACCACGCTGAAAAGCATCGCCGGCGTCGTGGCGCCGCAGCGCGGCAGCGTGAAGTTCAAGGGCGTCGAGCTCGCGAAGATGCCGCCGCACAAGATCGCTGCGCGCGGCGTGTGCTTCGTGCCGGAACATCGCGGTATCTTCAAGCTCTTGTCCGTCGAAGAGAATCTGCGGCTCGGCGCGCGCAAAGATTCTCCATGGCAACTCGCGGATATCTATCGCATCTTTCCGCGTCTCAAGGAGCGCCGGACGAACGGCGGTGGCCAACTCTCGGGCGGCGAGCAGCAGATGCTCGCGATCGGCCGCGCATTGATGAATCATCCGCGCTTGCTGATGCTCGATGAACCGGTGGAAGGACTCGCGCCTGTGATCGTCGAGGAAATCGTCGCGCAACTGAAGCTGATTCGCCAAGCGGGCGTGACGATTCTGCTCGTCGAACAGAATCTGGAAGTCTGCACGCAACTCGCGGATCGCCATTACATCATCGAGCAAGGGCGCATCGTGTACGAAGGAACGAACGATGCGTTCATCGCCGATGAATCGATCAAGGATCGCTATCTCGGCGTGGGCGTCGTCTGAACCTCATATCTGCATCACTCAGCTCAGGAACCTCGAATGCAAGCTCATGATATGCCGGCGCAGGCCGCTCTGCGCATCGACGGTGCGCGTCTCTGGAATAGTCTGATGGAACTCGCGCGCATCGGCGCGACGGAGAAGGGCGGCGTGTGCCGTCTCGCATTGACGCAACTCGACAAGCAAGGCCGCGATCTTTTTATCGCGTGGGCAAAGGAAATCGGCTGCACCGTGCGCGTGGATGCGATCGGCAACATCTTCGCGCGCCGTGCGGGCACGCGTGACGATCTTCCGCCTGTGATGACGGGCAGCCATATCGATACGCAACCGACGGGCGGCAAGTTCGATGGCAACTATGGCGTGCTGGCGGGCCTCGAAGTGTTGCGCACGCTGAATGACAATAACGTGCGTACGGTTGCGCCGCTCGAAGTTGCCGTCTGGACTAACGAGGAAGGCTCGCGCTTCGTGCCGGTGATGATGGGTTCCGGTGTATTCGCGGGCGCGTTCACGCTGGATCATGCACTCGCGCAGAAGGATCGCGACGGCGTGTTCGTGCGGGACGCGCTGGCATCGATAGGTTATGCGGGAGATCGCGTCGAGGCGCATGACGTGGGTGCGTATTTCGAAGCGCACATTGAGCAGGGTCCGGTGCTGGAGGCGAAGGACAAGGTGATCGGCGTCGTGCAAGGCGCGCTCGGTCAACGCTGGTACGACGTGACGATCGAAGGCATGGAAGCGCACGCGGGTCCGACGCCGATGGAACTGCGCCGCGACGCCTTGCTCGTCGCGGCAGATCTCATTCGCGCCGTCAATCGCATCGCAATCGATCATGCGCCGCATGGACGCGGAACGGTCGGCTGGGTCGACGTGCATCCGAACTCGCGCAATGTCATTCCGGGGCGCGTCAAGCTGACCGTTGATCTGCGCGCGCCAGACGACGCGACGCTTCTCGCAATGGACCGTGCAATGCGCGACGCATGCGAGCAAGCGGATCTGCCGGTCAAGGTAGACGAAGTTGTCTACTTCGCGCCGCAACCGTTCGACGCATCGCTGGTTGCGTCGGTGCGCGAGAGCGCCGATGCGCTCGGCTTCACGTCGATGGATGTTGTGAGCGGCGCGGGTCATGACGCCGTCTATCTCGCACGCGTGGCGCCGGCAGCGATGATCTTCGTGCCGTGCAAGGACGGCATCAGCCACAACGAGATCGAGGATGCGCGCGCCGATCATCTCGAAGCAGGCTGCAATGTGCTTCTGCAAGCGATGCTGCGCGCAGCCAACGCGTCCGAAGGAGACGCAGCATGAAGATACTCATCGCCCGCATGAACCACGAGACCAACACGTTCTCGCCCGTTGCGACGCCGCTCGAAGCATTCGGGCGCGACGGTCCGTGTCATGGCGCCGAAGCGTATAACGAAAATGCCGGCATGCGTACGGCGATGTCCGCATTCATCGATGCTGCGAAGCGCGAACATGCGGACATCGTGACGCCGATATCCGCTTCGGCAAATCCGAGCGGTCCCGTCGCTGCCGCCGCTTATGACGCGATCTGCCAGTCGATCGTCGATGCAACAGAAGGCTGCGATGCCGTGATGCTCGACCTCCACGGCGCGATGGTCGCGGAGAATTCGCCCGATGGCGAAGGCGATTTGCTGGAACGCGTGCGACGCGCGCTGCCACATGCGCCTATTGCCGTATCCCTCGATCTGCATGCGAACGTCACGCAGAAGATGATCGACAACGCGGACGTGATCACGAGCTTCAAGACCTATCCTCACGTCGATATGTACGAGAGCGGTGAGCATGCGGCGCGACTGCTGCTCGATCTGATTCATGACAAGGCGAAGCCCGTGATCGCTTGGGCGCAGCCGCCGCTGCTAACGCATACGCTGAGGAGTTCGACAGCGGACGGTGCAATGAAACGTGCAGTCGATGCCGCGCGCGCAGCCGAAGCTGAAGATGGCGTGCTGGCCGTGTCGGTGCTATCCGGTTTCTCGCTGGCGGATATCGCCGCCCCTTGCATCAGCGTGGTCGTGGTGGCGGATGGCGAGCGCGCGAAGGCGCAGAGCGTGGCGGACCGCATCGCGCGGCAAATCTGGAACGAGCGTGACGCGTTCGTTTATCGCAGCGTGCCGCTCACGCAATCGATCAGCGAGGGCGCTGCGCTCGCACGCGAAACGGACAAGCCCGTGCTGCTGCTCGACCACGGCGACAACTGCATGTCGGGCGGAACGTGCGACACGACCGACGCATTCGAAGAAGCGTTGAAGCAAGGACTCGATGGCATCGTCGTCGGACCTTTATGCGATCCCGAAGCTGTCGCGCAACTCTTCGCAGCCGGCGAGGGCGCAACGGTCACGATCGGCGTCGGCAACAAGCTAGCGAGCGTGGCGTCGCGAGCAAAGCCGCCGCTCGAGGTTACCGGCATAGTGCGGGCGTTGACCGATGGCGAATACATCATCAGCGGACCGACGTATACGGGGCAGCGCGCGTTCATGGGCCGCGCGGCCGTGATCGAGACCGCCGCGGCGCGCATCCTTGTAACGGAACGCACGCACGAGCCGTGGGACCTGGGCGTGTTCGAGAGTGTCGGCATCGATCCACGCGGCGCGCGCTTTCTGATTCTCAAGTCGCGCATGTATTGCCGCCCCGTCTTCGTGCCGATATCGGGTGGCCTCGTCGAATGCGATAGCCGCGGTGTCACGAGTTCGGACTATGGACTCTTCGCATTCGAGAACCTGAAGCGGCCCGTCTATCCGCTGGATTCGAACGTCGAATATTGATCGAACAGAAGAGCGGCGCGCCTTTCACTTCACGAGGCGCAGCCGCTTCGTAATGATCGTGCCTTCCTTGCGATCGATGAGCCACGCTGCATCGACATGGCCCATCAATATCGATGTTCTGCGCGTGATATCCGTGGGTTCTTCATCGGTGGGCGCGTTATGCTCGATGTCGTCCGTCACGTAGGGTGGCGCGAGCGTGCAGATGAGCACGATCGCGAAGTCATCGCTGCCATGCGCGCGGTCGAAGTTCGGAAGCACGATGCTGCCTCTGACCGTGGTTCTCGCGCTGCCTTCCTGCTTCAGTTCAATGCTGTCGAAGGTCTGAACGAAACCCTTTTCCTTCGCTTCGGGCGCAACAACGAGCTTGCGGCCGCTTTGCCCCTTCACCGTTTCCTTCAGCAGGATGGCATCCGGATCGTGAGACGCCGCCAGGGAGACGTTCACCGTCAGCACCTTCTTCTTCGACAGATAGCGCACGCCGTATGAAACCGGAATGACGAACGTGAAGGTGCGATCTGTCTGCGCGCCGGGTTGGCTCGCGGCATGCTGCGCCTTGGTGAAAGGCCGCGAAAGAAACGCCCGTACGCGGCCGGTTATCGATGCAGGCTGTCCCGGTGCGGAATGACCTGCCAGCGCATCGCGGACGTGTTCCGGATCGTCGCCGGTAAAGTTCGGTGCAAGCGCGTCGGCCGACATGATGCCTTGCGCCTTGGCGCCGCTCGCGATGTCGGCAGCGCTCGCTGCACGGCCAGGCTGCGGCGCGGCCGCCAGAGCGGATACCGATACCCACGACAGCGCGCATGCGATGCACAGAGCAGAGCTACGTCCACGTTTCAATAAATACACCTGCCACTCCTGGCGCGTCAGGGCCGCTCATGATGGAAGTGGCTATCTTAAAACGAAGCGGACTGTTCGGCATTTTGCATGCGTGATAATGAATTCAATCCAACCGCACATATTCGTCGATCGCCGTGAGCGCGCCGTTCGCGAGCCTTGTCGCGGCGCGCAGAAGCGCTTCCCGGAGAACCGGATCGCGTGCCAGCGATGCGGGGAAAACATCGCTTGCGCCGACGAGCGCATCGACGAGGCCTGCCGGCGTGGTCGCATCCTCCGCCGCTTTCGTGAGACGCTCGGCCAGCGGATCGCTGATCGCGTAACGGGTGCCGTCGTCCGCTCGCCCGCGCAGAAACGTAAACCATGCCGCCACCGCAAGCGCGAGCCGTTCGAACGGCTGACCCGCGTCGAGCCTTGCCTGAATGGTCGACAAAATTCGCGGCGGCATCTTCTGGCTACCGTCCATCGCAATCTGGCTGCAACGGTGTTTCAGCGCGGGATTCGCGTAGCGGTCGAGGAGCGCGTCGCGGTACGCGGCGAGATCGAACGATGCCGGTACCGCGAGCGTCGGCGCTATCTCGCGCGTCATCATCGCGTGGATCAGTGACTTCAGCGGCGGGTGGCCGACGGCGTCGCTGATCGTGTCGAAACCGGCGAGCATGGACAGATACGCGAGCGTCGAGTGTGTCGCGTTGAGCATGCGCAGTTTCGCGATCTCGAAGGGCGCGACGTCGTCGACAAGTTGCGCGCCTGCCGTTTCCCACGCAGGACGCCCGGCGGGGAAGCGATCTTCGATGACCCATTGCCTGAACGGCTCGCACGGCACGGGCACTTCATCGCCCACGCCCAGCGCCGCTTGGGCGGCTTCGCGATCCGCGTCGGTCGTGGCGGGGACGATGCGATCGACCATCGTCGACGGAAACGCGACGCGCGTCTCGATCCACGTCGCGAGCGCCGGGTCCAGCCTGCGTGCGAACGAACACACCGCCTGACGCAATGCATCGCCGTTGTGCGAGAGGTTGTCGCAGGAAAGCACGGTGAAGGGCGTGGCGTCCGCGTCGCGTCGCGCTCGCAACGCGGCGCAGAGTATGCCCGGCACGGTGGACGGCTCGTCCGGATGCGCGAGATCGTGCGCGACGCCCGCGTGCGCAAAGTCGGCATCGCCGGTTCGCGGATCGCGACAGTAGCCTTTTTCCGTAACCGTCAGCGACACGATGCGGACGCGTTCGTCGGCGAAAAGCTCGACGAGACGTGCGCGATCGAAGGGCATCGCCAGCACTTCGCGCAATGCACGCACGACCGTCACGCGCACGCCGTCCGGCCCGCGTTCCACGACGCTGTAGAGGCCGTCCTGTGCCATCAACGCATCGCGCTTGGTGACGTCGCCCTGCAGCGTGACGCCGCAAATGCCCCAATCGCCCGGCTCGGCGAGCATCGCCTCTTCGGTATAGAGCGCTTCATGCGCGCGATGAAAGTTGCCGATGCCCAGATGCACGATGCCGATAGCTGGCTCGTGCCACTCGCGCGACAGGCAATGGCCTTCGAGTGCATTGAGCGATGTACGGGAGAGCATTGATTTCTCAGGCATTTTCGATGGCATTTTGAATTAGGAATGGGGAAAACCCGTTATTGACGTCGTAACATACTGGTATGGTAGTATCCGCCACATCGAATGCCCATTCAAGGAAATACCTATGAAGATCATCCGCGCCGACGTGATCGTGACTTGCCCCGGCCGCAACTTCGTCACGCTGAAAGTGGAAACGGACGAGGGCATCTACGGTATCGGCGATGCGACGCTCAATGGCCGCGAACTCGCTGTCGCGTCGTATCTGAAGGATCACGTATGTCCGCTGTTGATCGGGCGCGAAGCGGGCCGCATCGAAGACACGTGGCAGTTTCTCTACAAGGGCGCGTACTGGCGACGCGGCCCCGTCACGATGACCGCAATCGCCGCCGTCGACATGGCGCTCTGGGACATCCTCGGCAAGGCCGCGAACATGCCGCTCTACAAGCTGCTCGGCGGTGCGTCGCGCGACGGCGTGATGGTCTACGGACACGCAACCGGCCGCGACATCCCCGAAGCGCTCGACCGCTACGCGGAGCATATCGAAGAGGGCTACAGGGCGATTCGCATCCAGTGCGGCGTGCCGAACATGCGTTCGGTTTATGGCGTCGCGAAGGGCGACGGCATGTATGAGCCGGCGACGAAGGGTGCGGTCGAGGAGCAGAGCTGGTCCTCCGAAAAGTACCTGGATTTCGTGCCGAAACTCTTTGAAGCCGTGCGCGACAAGTTCGGTTTCGACACGCATCTGCTGCACGATGTGCATCACCGGCTTACGCCGATCGAAGCGGCGCGGTTCGGCAAATCGGTCGAGCCGTATCGCCTGTTCTGGATGGAGGATCCGACGCCCGCCGAGAATCAGGCCGGCTTCCGTCTGATCCGCGAGCACACCGTGACCCCGATTGCGGTGGGCGAGGTGTTCAACAGCATCTGGGACTGCAAGCAGCTGATCGAAGAGCAACTGATCGACTACATCCGCGCGACGCTCACGCATGCGGGCGGCATCACGCATCTGAAGCGCATCGCCGATTTCGCATCGCTGTATCAGGTCCGCACGGGCTGCCACGGTCCTTCGGATCTGTCGCCGGTCTGCATGGGCGCAGCGCTGCACTTCGACTTGTGGGTGCCCAACTTCGGCGTGCAGGAGTACATGGGCTTTCCGAAGGAAGCGCTCGATGTGTTCCCGCATGCATGGTCGTTCGATCGCGGGATGATGCACCCGGGCGAAGCGCCGGGGCACGGTGTAGACATCGACGAAAAGCTCGCCGCAAGGTATCCGTACGATCCGGCGTACTTGCCGGTGGCGCGCCTCGAAGACGGCACGCTCTGGAACTGGTAATCGCGTTTGGTTTAAGGCATTCAAAACACAAGATACCGGAGACAGACATGGCACACAGGGAAACCAGCGCGATGCTGCGCCGGGTGGCAGCGGCATCGACCATCGGCACGGCGGCGGAGTATTACGACTTCTTCGTATACGGCACGGCAGCGGTGCTCGTGTTCGGCGCAAAATTCTTTCCGAGCCACGATCCGCTGATCGGCACGCTGGCCGCGTTCGCCACGTATGCGGTCGGGTTCGTCGCGCGGCCTGTGGGCGGTATCGTGTTCGGGCATTTCGGCGACAAGATCGGCCGCAAGAAAGCGCTGATTGTCACCATTCTGATCGTGGGTCTGGGCACGTTCGCCATCGGCTTGTTGCCGGATTACTCGCAGATCGGCATCTGGGCGCCGGCGGCGCTTGTGCTGATCCGCGTGCTGCAAGGCTTCGGCGTCGGCGGCGAGCAGGCCGGCGCGGTCTTGCTCACCGCCGAATATGCGCCGCCGCGCGAACGCGGCTTCTTCGCGAGCCTCGTGCAGCTCGGCGCGCCCGCGGGCTTTCTGATCCCATCGGGCATCTTCGCCGTTCTGACCGCGATGCTCACGCACGAACAACTGATGGACTGGGGCTGGCGTCTGCCATTTCTCGGCAGCATCGTGCTTGTCGTCGTCGGGCTTTATATTCGACTGCGCACCGAGGAATCGCCGGTGTTCGCGGCGATCCGCGAGACCAAGGCGGTCGAATCGCGGCCCGTCGTGGAAGTGGTGAAGCAGCACGGCGCGACGATCGTGAAGGGTGTCGGCGCGAAGCTGATCGAGGCTTGCACGTTCGCGATGTACACGATGATCGTGCTCGCCTACGGCCGCGCGCACGGCATCGCCGACTCGCTGCTTCTGCAGACGATCATCGTCGCGGTCGTGCTCGAACTGATTGCGATCCCGCTCGCGGGCGCACTGTCGGATCGCATCGGTCGGCGCGCGACATTCATCGCGGGCGCAGTGCTGCATGTGCTGCTCGTCATGCCGCTCTTTCACGCTATCGATAGCGGCAGCCGCCTCGCGATCCAGACCGTGATGATTCTCGCGATCACCGTCGGCCACAGCCTTTGTTATGCACCGCAAGCATCGCTCTTTCCCGAGCTCTTTCCGGCACGCGTGCGATGCAGCGGCATTGCGCTCATCTGGCAGATCGGTTCGCTGATCGGCAGCGGCGTGCTAGGTCTCGTCGCGGTGAAGCTGATTCAGGCGACGGGCGGAAGCTCGATCGGTCTCATCTTGTACGTTGCCGCGCTCGGCATCGTCTCGACGATCTCGCTTCTGCTTCTGCCCGAGACCGCGCCGGCGCGCGTCGGCCGTGATCTGTACGACTGGGGCGCGCCGCAACACGATGCCGCGATCGCCGGATCGAACGCAGAACCGGCGCTCGCCGCCCGCCGTTGATTGCATGCGAAACGCTTTATACAAAGTACAAACTGCAGATTCCAGGACATAGATCATGCTCGCAGCCGTTCTACACGAACCGAAGAAGCTCGTCATCGACGAGATCGACACGCCCGAACCAGAACCCGGACAGGTGCAGATTCGCGTGCGCGCGGGCGGCATCTGCGGGTCGGATCTTTCGTATTACTTCAAGGGCAAAAGCGGCGACTTCGCCGTGCGCGAGCCGTTCGTGCTCGGTCACGAAGTCGCGGGCGAGATTGCCGCGCTGGGCGAGGGCGTGACGGGCCTTGCAGTCGGCCAGCGGGTCGCGGTGAATCCGGGCCTGAATTGCGGAACGTGCCGCTTTTGCGTGAAAGGCATGCCGAACCATTGCTTGAACATGCGCTTCATGGGCAGCGCGTCGACGTTCCCGCATATGCAGGGCATGTTCCGGCAATACATCACGGCAGCCGCGCGGCAATGCGTTCCGGTGCCGGATACCCTCGATTTCGCGCAGGCGTCGATGGCCGAGCCGCTTGCTGTCGCGCTGCACGCGTTGAAGCTCGCCGGCCCGCTCGTCGGCGCGAAGATGCTGCTCGTGGGTTGCGGGCCGATCGGCTGCATCGTGTTGGCCGCCGCGCGGCGCGCGGGCGCGCATCGCATCGTCGCGCTCGATCTTGCTGACAAGGCGCTCGCGATGGCGGCGTCGCTCGGCGCCGACGAGACCGTGCTCGCGAACGATCAGGCGCGCATCGATGCCTGGTCGCGCGAACGCGGCACCTTCGACGTCGTGATCGAGGCATCGGGCAGCCCCGCCGGTCTCGACACCGCGTTGCGCTCGGTGCGTGCGGGCGGCACGGTGATCCAGCTCGGAAATCTGCCGGCCGGTCAGTCGCCGGTCGCGGCGAACCTCGTGATGGCGAAAGAGCTGCGTTATCAGGGCTCGTTCCGCTTCACCGATGAATACGCGATCGCCGCGGATGAAATCGCCTCGCAGCGCATCGACCTTCGTCCGCTGATGACGCACGCATTTCCGCTCGCCGAAGCGAATCGTGCATTCGAAGTCGCGCTGGATCGCTCTCAATCGATGAAGGTGCATCTCCAGTTCGACTGACGGGCGCCACTTGGCATTGGCATTCAAAATTCATCATTCATGAAACCGCCGGACCGGAAGGCCACAAGAAGCGGTGCATCGGAGACTCGACATGATCAAAAGTCAGCGGTGGTTCGTCGTCGGCCTGCTGTTCCTCGCGGGCGTCGTCAACTATCTCGACCGCGCGGCGCTTTCCATCGCCGCTCCGCTCATCCAGAAAGACCTGCATTTCACGCATGCACAGATAGGCATCGTGTTCAGCAGCTTTTTCATCGGGTATGCATTATTCAATTTTGTCGGCGGCGTGCTGTCGGACAGGATCGGCGCGAAGAAAGTCTTCGGCGGCGCAATGGGCATCTGGTCGCTGTTTTGCGGTGCGAGTGCGCTGGCGAGCAGTCTCGTGTCGCTGATCGTGCTGCGCGTGCTCTTCGGCATGGGAGAGGGACCGTTCAGCTCGTCGAACAGCAAGATGGTGAACAACTGGTTTCCGCGTCGTGAAGTGGCGAGCGCGATCGGGGTCATCAGTTCGGGGACGCCGCTGGGCGGCGCGCTCGCCGGCCCGGTCGTCGGTTACATGGCGATCCAGTTCGGCTGGCGCTGGGCGTTCGTCATCATCATGATGATCGGCTTCGCGTGGCTCGTGCTTTGGGCGCTTTCGACGACCGAGCATCCGCAACAGAACAAGCGCGTCACTCAGGCCGAACTCGATCTGATCGTCGCGGGCCAGCAGGACGCCGCGTCGATGGAGCACGGCACGCACGGCAAGCAGGCGAATCTCGGCTTTTATCTGCGTCAGCCGATCATCCTCGCCACGGCATTCGCGTTTTTTGCATACAACTATGTGCTGTTCTTCTTTCTCTCGTGGTTCCCGACGTATCTGACCGAAGCGCATCACATGTCCCTGCGCGATATGAGCTTCGCGACGGTGATTCCGTGGCTGCTCGGCAGCATCGGGCTCGCGGCGGGCGGCTTCATCACCGATGCGATTCTGCGTATCACAGGCAAGCCGCTCATGTCGCGCCGCGTCGTGCTGACCGTGTGCCTCGGCATGGCGGCGCTGTGCGTCGCGTTCGCGGGGCGTGTGGAGAGCACGCAGGGCGCGGTGGCGTTGATGTCCGTGACGATCTTCTTCCTCTATGTAACCGGGTCCGTGTACTGGGCCGTGATTCAGGACACGGTGCGGCGCGAGAACGTCGGCGGCGTGGGCGGTTTCGTGCATCTGCTCGCGAATCTCGCGGGCGTGATCGGACCGGCGGTGACGGGCTTCATCGTCGAGGCGACGCACGGGGCGTATGGCAGCGCCTTCGTTCTGGCCGGCGCGATCGCGGTGCTCGGCGCGCTGTGTTCGCTCGTATGGATTCGCGAGCCAAAAGCGCGCGCGAAGCGTGAAAGCGCGGCGAGTGCTGCGTGATAGTATCGGGAAGCGAGGCGCGCGAACGTGGCTCGCTTTCTCCTCATTAGCGTTCAGGTTCAATCATGCAAGACGGTATCGTGTCGAATGGCTCGGCTGCAGTGCGGCGTGCGCGCGTACGCAGGCCGCTCGCATCGCAGAAGTTCGAATTGCCCGATCTGACTTCGGCGATATCGCACGACTCGCATGAGCCCATCGGCAAGCAGATTTTTCGGGCGCTGCGTCAGGCTATCTTCGCGGGACAACTCGTGCCCGGCACGCCGCTTTCCGAAAAGGAAGTCGCGGAGATGTTCCAGGTTTCGCGGCAGCCGGTGCGCGAGACCTTCATCAAGCTCGTCGAGGCGGGCGTGCTGCAAGTGTTGCCTCAGCGCGGCACCTTCGTGAAAAAAATCTCGCCGCGTCAGGTGCGCGAAGGGCGTTTCATTCGCGAGGCGATCGAAACGGCGGTCGCGCGCAAGGCCGCGGTCGCCATCACCAATTCGCAACTCGACGATCTCGCCGCGAATCTTCGCGAGCAGAAGAGCGCATCGAAAGTGAACGACACCACTGCCTTTCTCGCACTCGATGAACAGTTCCACATGCAGATCGCGCAATCGATCGACTGCGTCGCTGCATGGGACACGATCCAGGACATCAAGGCGCAGATGGATCGCGTGCGTTATCTGAGCTTGCCGGATGTATCGCCGCTCGATCTGCTCATCAAGCAGCATGCGCGCATCGTGAGCGCGTTGAAGGCGCATGATCCCGATGGCGCCGAGGAAGCGATGCGCGCGCATCTGCGCGAGATTCTGGTGTCGTTGCATCCGATCGCGGAACGCAATCCCGATTGGTTCGAGCCCGACGAGCCGGAGCGGGTGGCCTTGGGAAGCTGATTGAAAGGACAGCGCTATACTGACCATCCTTTCACCGCATGCCGATCCGCGGGCCCATTCCGCGGCGCACGTCCAAAATTGGCTGAACACAACTTAGAAAAACTCAAGATCGACCGGGGTCCGTCTGCCGCGATGCCGCGGCGCCGGCGCAACTGGCTTCGTTACGCCATCATCGTTGCGATTCCGCTCGCGCTCATCGGCGTGGCGTTTCGTCTCACCGGCCCGCAGGCCGTCGAAACCGCCACGGTCACGTCGGTGTATCCGTCGCAGAGCTATACGCTTCTGAACGCCACGGGCTATGTCGTGCCGCAACGCAAGGCCGCAGTCGCATCGAAAGGACAAGGGCGCGTCGAATGGCTCGGCGTGCTCGAAGGCACGCCGGTGAAGGAAGGGCAGATCATCGCGCGGCTGGAGAGCAATGACGTGGCTGCGTCGCTCGCGCAGGCCCAGGCGCAGGTCAAGGTCGCGCGGGCGAATCTCGAGTTGCAGCGCGCCGAACTGAAGAACGCGGAAGTCGATCTCAAGCGCTACAAGATCCTCGCACCGCAAGGCGCGATTCCGGCGACACAGTACGATGCCGCGCTCGCCCGCTTCGACAAGGCCAAGGCGTCGATCAACAGCGACGAAGCCGCGATCGTCTCCGCGCAAGCCAACGCGCAGGCAGCGCAAGTAGCCGTCGATCAAACCGTGATTCGCGCGCCCTTCGACGGCGTCGTGATCGAGAAGCACGCGAATGTCGGCGACAACATCACGCCGTTCTCATCGGCGTCGGACAGCAAGGGCGCGGTTGTCACCATCGCTGACATGAAGACGCTCGAAGTCGAAGCCGATGTCGCCGAGTCGAACATCGCGCGCATCGCTGTCGATCAGCCGTGCGAGATTCAACTCGATGCGCTGCCCGACGCGCGCTTTGCGGGCCGCGTGTCGCGCATCGTGCCGACGGTCGATCGATCCAAAGCCACCGTGCTCGTGAAAGTGCGTTTCGTCGAACGCGATTCGCGCGTGCTGCCCGATATGTCCGCGAAAGTCGCGTTCCTGTCGAAGCCGGTGCCGCCCGAGGAGAAGAAGGCGGTTGTCGCTGTGCAGCCATCGGCGGTCGTCACGCGCGATGGCAGGAAAGTGGTCTACGTGGTCGATCACGACGCCGCGCGCGAAGTGCCGGTGACGACGGGCGAGCGCATCGGCGATCTGCTGGCCGTGCAGGGCGTGAAGCCCGGCGACGTGCTCGTGCTCGCGCCCGGCGACAAGATCAAGGACGGCGCCAAAGTCACGCTGGCGAAGAAATAACGTGAGCACGACGCCTCTCGTTCAAATCAGCCACGTCGCGAAGTCGTATCGGCGCGGTGTGCAGACCGTGCCGGTGCTCACCGACATCACGTTGTCCATCGCGGAAGGCAATTTCGTCGCGTTGATGGGGCCGTCGGGTTCGGGCAAGAGCACGCTGCTCAACCTGATCGCGGGCATCGACCGGCCCGATAGCGGCGAGTTGCTCGTCGGCGGACTCGATATCACGCGCCTGCCCGAAGCCGCGCTTGCCGACTGGCGCGCGGCGAACGTCGGCTTCATCTTCCAGTTCTATAACCTGATGCCGGTGCTGTCCGCGTTTGAGAACGTCGAGTTGCCGCTGATGCTCACGCGCCTCACGCGCCACGAGCGCAAGGAACGCGTCGCGATGGTGCTCGACATGGTCAACATGGCCGATCGCATGAGTCACTATCCGTCGGAGCTGTCGGGCGGGCAGCAGCAGCGCGTCGCGATCGCGCGTGCGCTGATCACGGACCCGAAGCTGATCGTCGCCGACGAACCGACCGGCGATCTCGACCGCAGCTCCGCCGCCGATGTCCTCGCGATGCTGCAACGTCTCAACGACAAGCTCGGCAAGACCATCATCATGGTGACGCATGACGCGCACGCGGCCGGCGCGGCGAAGGCGCTCGTGCATCTGGAGAAAGGCGAGCTGATCGATGGAACCGTGGGCTAAGCCATCATGTTCGTGTTCAAGCTGATCCTGCGCAACGCGCTGCGGCACAAGCTGCGCACCACGCTGACGGTGCTCGGGCTGACCATCGCGGTGCTCGCATATGGTCTTTTGCATACCGTCGTCGATGCGTGGTATGCAGGCGCCGCGGCTGCATCGAACGCGCGGCTCGTCACGCGCAATGCAATCTCGCTCGTGTTTCCGTTGCCGCTCGCCTATGAGAACCGCATACGCGGCGTCGAGGGCGTGACGCTCGTTGCGCGCTCGAACTGGTTCGGCGGCGTGTATCGCGATCCGAAGAACTTCTTCGCGCAGTTCGCCGTGTCCGACAACTATCTCGATCTCTATCCCGAGTTCATCGTGCCCGAGCAGCAACGCGCCGATTATCGACGCGATCGCAAAGGCGCGCTCATCGGCCGGCAGCTCGCGGATCAATACGGCTTCAAGGTCGGCGACGTCATTCCGCTCAAGGGCACGATCTATCCGGGAACATGGGACTTCGTCGTGCGCGGCATCATGGAAGGGCGCGACGAATCGACCATCACGCGGCAACTGATTTTTCACTACGACTATCTGAACGAGACGATCCGCAAGACGGCCAAGCGCAATGTCGATCAGGTCGGCGTGTACGTGGTCGGCATCAAGTATCCGGACGAAGCGGCTGTCGTGTCGCGCAAGATCGACAATGTCTTCAAGAACTCGCTCGCCGAAACGCTGACGGAAACGGAGCAGGCGTTTCAGCTCGGCTTCGTCGCAATGTCGAATCAGATCATCGCGGCGATACGCGTCGTGTCATATGTAGTGATCCTGATCATCATGGCGGTGATGGCGAACGCGATGGCAATGAGCGCGCGCGAGCGCATCACCGAATACGCGACATTGAAGGCGCTCGGCTTCGGCTCCGCATTTCTATCGGTGCTCGTGTTCGGCGAATCGATGGCAATCTGCGCGATCGGCGGTGGCATCGGCATCCTGGCGACGCCGCCGATGGCCGAAGTCTTCAAGCACGCCACAGGCGGCGTGTTCCCGGTCTTCATGGTGTCGCACGAGACGATGCTTCTGCAGGCGGCATGCGCGTTCGCCGTCGCGATGGCAGCGGCGATCGTGCCGGCGGTGCAGGCGAGCCGCGTGCGCATCGTCGAAGGCCTGCGGGCGATCGGCTGAGGACGCGCGATGGCCATTCCCGTTTCCTACGTCGCACGCAATCTCTGGGCGCGCCGTCTCACGACCATGCTGACGGCAGGCGGTCTCGCGCTCGTGGTGTTCGTGTTCGCGACCGTGCTGATGCTCGACGCGGGACTGAAGAAAACGCTCGTATCGACGGGCGAAGCGGACAACGTCGTCGTGATCCGAAAGGGCGCGGAGACGGAGATACAAAGCGCGATCGACCGCAATCAGGCGAACGCGATGGAGATGCATCCGTCGGTCGCGATGAACGGCGACGGCGAGCCGCTCGCATCGAAGGAAACCGTCGTGCTGATCTCGCTCACCAAGCTCGGCACCAACACGCCCGCCAACGTCGTGATTCGCGGCGTCTCGCCGATGGGCGTGCAATTGCGTCCGCAAGTGAAGCTCACGGCGGGGCGCATGTTCAGGCGCGGCTCGTCGGAGATCATCGTGGGCAGCAGCATCGCGAAGGGGTTCGGCGGCACGCGCATCGGCGACTCCCTGCGTTTCGCGCAGCGCGACTGGACCGTGGTCGGCCATTTCGATGCGGGCGGCAGCGGCTTCGATTCGGAAATATGGGGCGACGTCGATCAGTTGATGCAATCGTTCCGGCGCACGAGTTATTCGTCGATGGTCGTGCGGCTCGCCCGCAGCGATGCATTCGAGCGCTTTCGCGGCGATATCGACGTGGACCCGCGCCTCGCCGACGAAGCGAAGCGCGAACAGGTGTTCTACGGCGATCAGTCGAAGGCGCTGTCGACGTTCATCAATATCCTCGGCTTCACGCTGTCGATCATCTTTTCGATCGCGGCGATGATCGGGGCGATGATCACGATGTACGCGTCGGTGGCCAATCGTGTCGCGGAGATCGGAACGTTGCGCGCGCTCGGCTTCAAGCGCTTCGACGTGCTCGGGGCGTTCCTGCTCGAAGCGTTGTTGCTCGGGCTGGTCGGCGGCGTGGCCGGACTTTCGTGCGCCGCGCTGATGCAATTCGCTTCGTTTTCCACGACCAATTTTCAGACCTTCGCGGACTTGTCGTTCCGCTTCATCCTGACGCCTTCGGTGATCGCAAAGACACTCGGGTTCTCGCTCGCGATGGGACTCGTCGGCGGATTCCTGCCGGCGATGCGGGCGTCGCGGATGAATATCGTGGACGCGCTGCGCGCGCGATGATCCCGTTTAGTCGAACGGTCGCTCCGAAAGTATTCAATATTCAACATGCATTGTGCGGCGTAGAGTCGAGATCACCCGAACTCGATCTCGAAGGAGTTTCATCATGCCGCTCGTCAGAATATCGCTCATGAAAGGCAAGCCGCGCGAGCATATCCGCGCGATCTCGAACGGCGTGCACGAAGCGCTCGTCGAAGCGTTCAAGGTCCCCGCCGACGACCGCTTTCAATTGATCGACGAACACGAGCGCGACCACTTCATTTACGATCCCGGTTATCTCGGTGTCGAACGCAGCGACGACGTCGTGTTCATCCACATCACCGCGAGCGACTGGCGCGACACGGCGACGAAGAAAGCGTTCTACAAGGCACTGGTGGCGAAGCTCGCGGCATCGCCCGGACTGCGGCCCGACGACGTGATGATCGCGCTCGCGCCGAATCGCCGCGAAGACTGGTCGTTCGGACGCGGACTCGCGCAGTACGTGGAGGACGCGGCCTGACCGAAAACCGCAAAGGAGCCGTATCCACGATGAACCCGACGACCCTGAAAGGCGCGTGTCACTGCGGCGCGATCACCTTCGAAGTCGAAACTTCGCCGGAACCCGCCGCGCGCTGCAATTGCAGTTTCTGCCGAAGGCGCGGCGCGGTCATGTCGCCGCCCTTTGTCAAAGAGAAGTTGCGCATCCTGTCGGGCGAGGACGAACTCACGCTTTATCAATTCAACACGCAGGTCGCGAAGCATTACTTTTGCAAGCGCTGTGGAATTTACACGTTCCATCAAACGCGTTCGAATCCTGCTGAATGGCGCGTGAACCTCGGCTGTGTCGATGGCGTGGATGCGTATTCGCTCGATGCACCCGTCAAGGACGGCGCGAGCAGTTCGGTAGTGGGGCGCGCATAGCAGCGTCGCCATGTGAGTGAAGGGTGCCGGGAACGCCGCGTGCTACAACCCGGCACCCACAAGCCGTTCGCGTTCGATGTTCAAGGCGCAACCGCGTTTCCGAGAACGGCGTTCGATAACAACACTGACATGGAGCGCCGTCATGGCACACAAGCCTTCCAACGAACCCGACGCGGTACGCCGGCGTCTGCTTGCCGCGTTCGTCAGCACGGCGATGCTGTCGGCCTGCGGTGGCGGCGGCAGCGACGATGACTCGGGCACCGTCACGCCCACGAGTCCCATCGGCACGATTCCGTCCGATCGCGCGAATCTGCCGCGTCCGGCGTTGCCCGCGCCGGAGACTTCGGGCATCGATCATATCGTGCTCGTGACGATGGAAAACCGCTCCTTCGATCACATGCTCGGCTGGGTGCCGGGCGCGGAGGGCGTGCAGGCGGGCAAGCAGTTCACCGATGCGTTCGGCACGGTGCAATCGACATTCGCGCTGTCGGCCAACGCTGCGTTTGGTTATCAAGGCTGCCAGTTTGCCGATCCCGATCACGCCTACGACGCAGGCCGCACGCATCTCGCGAACGGCGCGATGAACGGCTTCCTGCTCACGCCGGATACGAACAAGACGCGCGGCGATCTGCTGCCGATCGGTTACTTCACGGGCAGCGATCTCGAGTTCTATCGACAGGCGGCGACGCAATACACCGTCTGCGATTACTACATGAGCGGCATTCTCGCCGACACGTTTCCGAACCGCGTCTATCTGCATAGCGGCGAAACGGATCGCTTGAGCGATACGCTCGATACGTCGTCGCTATCGACGATCTGGGACCGGCTCGATGCGAAGAACGTGTCGTCGAAGTATTACTTTCATGACGTGCCGTTCACGGCGCTTTACGGCACGCGTTACGTCGGCCGCTCGAAGCTCTTTTCCGATTTCCTGTCCGATGCGGCGGGCGGCAATCTGCCGTCGTTCTGCATGGTCGATCCGAGCTTTGCCGGCGAGGCGAACGGCACGTCCAACGACGATCATCCTCATGCCGATGTCCGCAACGGCCAGGTCCTGCTCGCGCAAATCTACCAAGCGCTGCGCACGAGCCCGAACTGGAGCAAGACGCTCATGATCGTCGTCTACGACGAGTGGGGCGGATTCTTCGAGCATGTCGCGCCGCCGGTCAAGTCGCTGTCGGAGGCGGAACAGAAGCTCGGCAACGACGGCCGCTTGGGTTTTCGTGTGCCATGCGTATTGCTCGGACCGCGCGTGCGCGCGAACAACGTGGCGCGCTATCCGTTCGATCCGAGTTCGATCCATCAACTGCTTGTCTGGCGCTTCGGGCTCGATCCGCTGGGCGTGCGCGCGAGCGATCCGACCACGTTCAACATGGCTTACGCGCTCGATCTGAGCGATGCGCCACGCACCGATGCGCCCGCGATTACGGTGGCGCAAGGGCCGTTCGGACTCGAATGCTCGAACACGGCGTCGACAGGATCGGGTCTCGAGACCATCGACAAGTCGCGGACGGAGAAAGCAGCGGAGGGCGCATCGCAGACGCCGACGCCCGGCGGGCGCTTCGCCGACTTGCGCGCCAAGGCAACTGCGCTGGGATTCCCTTCTTCGTGATTTCCTGATCGACGCGCTATGCACCGCGCGCGAAGTCGAGCGTCATGAGGACCGAATCGTGATACGTGCCGTCGATCTTCAGCGCACGCGGCTCGCGCGCGTATTCGACGAATCCCGCCGCGCGATACAGCCTCATTGCAGCGAGATTCTCCGGCGCGACTTCGAGCTTGATTTCGTCGACGATGCCCCGCGCGTACGCAAGCACGGCATCGACGAGCGCAGCGGCAAGTCCCGTGCCGCGCGCACTCTCGCGCACGTACATGCCCCAGAGAACGCCTTTGTGCCGGAGCTTTGCGCCCGTCGGCACGAGCAGCCCGGCTACCCCGGCTAACATGCCATCGCGGCCGTCGCCACCGAACACCGCGTGATCCGCGATGCGCGCGCCGAACCAGTCGGGCGTCTGCATGCGCTCGTCGTCATACGAAGCGCCGAACGACGTTGGATAACGCTGCAGGCCTTCGAGACGAATATCGCGGAACGCTTGTGCGTCGGCGGGCGTCAGGCGTCTGATCGGCGGGATGATGGCATTCTGCATAACGCATGCAATGAACAAATGGGGGGACATCCATGATAGCCGGGCGCCTCACATCTCCTCTTCGCAGACGGACGAATCGGAAATAAATCCTTAGCCCATGCGCCGATCGAATGTCTTCAGGTAATTGTCACCATCGGGTAATCATAAAGACGACGCCCATGTTGCCACCGGTGCGCTTTACAAAGCAGGGCGAATCCAATATTTCTGAAGGCGGCTTCACGAACCAACGAAAAGGGAACACGGCCATGACCCGTCTGATTCGAACGTTCGCTTTCCTCTTCGCGCTGGCATTGCTCTCCACGTCGCTCGCGCTTGCCTGCACGCGCACGCTCTATGTCGGCGACAAAGGCCTCGTCGTCACCGGCCGTTCGATGGACTGGTCCGAGGACATGCGTTCCAATCTCTGGGTGATGCCCGCGGGCATCGAACGCGATGGCAACGCGGGGCCGCGCTCGATCAAATGGAAATCGAAGTACGGCAGCGTGGTGGTGTCGGGTTATGAAATTGGCACGGTGGACGGCATGAACGAGCGCGGGCTCGTCGCCAATGCGCTCTATCTCGCGGAGACCGATTACGGCAAGCCCGACCCGAAGCGCGATCCGATGTCTATCAGTCTGTGGGCGCAATATGCGCTCGATAACTTCGCGACCGTCGGGCAAGCCGTGTATGTGATGTCGCGCGAACCGTTCCAGATCATCGCGCCGCCCCTGCCCAACGGCAAGCCGCTGACGATCCATCTTTCTCTTTCCGATGCGCGCGGCGACTCTGCGATCTTCGAGTACATCAACGGCAAGCTCATCATTCATCAAGGCAAGAAGTACAAGGTGATGACCAACTCGCCGATCTACGATGAACAGCTTGCTATCGATACTTACTGGAGAAGCGTCGGCGGCATGGGCTTCTTGCCGGGCACGAATCGCGCGGCGGACCGCTTCGTGCGCGCGTCGTTTCTGCTCGATGCGATTCCGAAGCAGGCCGATGCGAATTACATGGCGGGCGTGCCGCAGCAGTCGTACGCGTTCCAGGCCGTCGCGAGCGTGATGAGTCTCATGCGTTCGGTGAGCGTGCCGCTCGGCATCAGCACGCCGGAGCAGCCGAATCTGTCGTCGACGATATGGCGCACGGTCTCGGATCAGCAGAACCTGATCTATTACTTCGATTCAGCGACGCGGCCCGATACGTTCTGGGTGTCGCTCAAGAAGCTCAACCTGAATCCAGGCGCGCCGGTGATGAAGCTGACGATCGATTCGGGACAGGTCTTCTCCGGCGAGACGGCGGGCAGCTTCGTCGCGACGCAGCCTTTCGCGTTCATGCCCGCGAAGGCGCCATGAGCCAGCATTTGCCTCGACGTTGTCGCGGCTCCGCACGAAACGGGGCATCGATTTCGCCCGCGCAGGTAAAATAGTGTCCTTTTGCCCCCGGTGATCCTGTGCAAGGCATGAAGCGCACGGCATTCAGCGGCCCGGCGCTCGTTCGCCTGCTGGCACATTTTGCCGATCTCGACGTTCACGAACCCGCTCAATCGCTCGCGGACCGCCTGAGCCAATGGCTCGGCTGGACCGATGCGATTGCGCTGTCCACTGCGCTCGCATCCGATCCGCCCGCCGCGTCGGGCGCGCGATCCGTTGCGCGCGAGGTGGAAGAAGAGTGCGCGCGCGTGCGCAACTCGCTCGCAGGCGCATTCGCACGCGAGGAAGCGGCCGCGCGCCGCAGGAATCGTACGCCGGTGAAGCCGTCGTCCGACGATGCGCCCATCGACTACGCGGACTTTCGTCAGCGCTATGTGTCCTTGCAGCAAGCGATGGAATCCGACATCGGTGCGCTGCGCACGCGTCTGCGATCGACACTCGCGACGAAATCGCCGGACATGGCGCGTCTCGCCGTCGTCGATGCCGTGATGGAACAGGCGTTGAGCGCGCGCGAACGCAGTCTGCTCGGCAACGTGCCCGCGCTGCTCGGCAAGCATTTCGAGCGTCTGAAGCGCGCTCAAGCCGCTGTCGAGACATCGGCGCCGAATGCATGGCTCGACGTGTTTCGCAAGGATCTGCAGAGCGTGCTGCTCGCCGAACTGGATGTTCGTTTTCAACCGATCGAAGGCTTGCTCGCGGCTCTTCGGCCCCGCTAACTGGCTCGCTATGCCCCGAAATCTTTTGAACATCGCTGTATTTTCGATTGGCCTCGCCGCGGTGCTCGGCATCGGCATTGCATACGTCACGTCGAATGCGATCGCGTTCGCCGTCACGCTCGTGATCGCCGCATGCTATCTCGCGGGCGCGGCGGAATTGCGCCGCTATCAACAGATCACCGGCTCGCTCGAACAGGCCGTCGCACAACTCTCGACCGCGCCGCGCAGCCTCGCCGTGTGGCTCGACAGCCTCGATCCGAGCCTGCGCAATGCGGTGCGTCTGCGTGTCGAAGGCGAGCGCGCGCCGTTGCCCGGTCCGGTGCTCGCGCCGTATCTAGTCGGTCTGCTCGTGTTGCTCGGCATGCTCGGTACGCTGCTCGGCATGGTCGCGACCTTGCGCGGCACCGGCACGGCGCTGCAAAGCGCATCCGATCTGACGGCGATCCGCGCATCGCTTTCCGCACCCGTGACTGGGCTGGGCTTCGCGTTCGGCACGTCGATCGCGGGTGTCGCGACATCCGCGATGCTCGGCCTGCTGTCGGCGCTGTGCCGTCGCGAGCGTCTTCATGTCACGCAGCAACTCGACGTGAAGATCGCGACGACACTTCGCGTCTTCACGCAGGCGCATCAACGCGACGAAACGTTCAAGCTGCTGCAGCTTCAGACCGAACTGATGCCGAAGCTCGTCGATCGCCTTCAGTCGATGACGATCGCAATCGAACAGCAAAGCCTCGCCGCGAGCGAGCGTCAGATCGCGAGTCAGGATGCGTTTCATGCGAAAGCGGAGACGTCGTATCGGCGGCTCGCAACATCGGTCGAACTGTCGTTGAAGCAAAGCGTTGCCGATAGCGCGCGCGCCGCGAGCGCCGCGTTGCAGCCCGTCATGCAGGCGACGATGGATGGCATCGCGCGCGAAGTCACCGCGTTGCACGGCAATGTCGAGCAGGCGGTGGCGCGTCAACTGGAAGGCTTGTCGAGCGGCTTCGAGGCATCGTCGGCGAAGGTCGCGGACATCTGGAACGCATCGCTCGCGAAGCACGCGCAGTCGAACGCAACGCTCGTCGGCGAGATGAGCGCGTCGCTCGATCGCTTCGCGCAAGCATTCGAGCAACGTTCGACGCATCTCGTCGATGGCGTGTCCGCGCAAATGGATCGCGTGTCGGGCGCGCTGGCGTCGTCGGTTGCGAAGCACGAGCAATCGCGCGATGCGCTCGTCGCACGCATGGATGCATCGCTGGAACGCTTCGCACAGACTTTCGATACGCGTTCGTCCGGCTTGATCGACGATGTGTCCGCGCGCCTCGAAACCGCGACGGGCAACATGTCGCAAGCGTGGACCGATGCGCTCGCACAGCACGCGCGCGCGAGCGAGCAGGCAGCCGCGCAGAACCGGAACGCGTTGACGACCGCGGCGGCCAGCTTCGAGCAACATGCAGCGGCGCTCGTGCAATCGGTCGATCGTTCGCATGCGGATTTACGCGCCGAACTCGCGCAAAGCGGGGAAGAGCGCCTCGCCGCATGGAGCAGCGCGCTCGACTCGATGACCGGCTCGTTGCGCGAGCAATGGCAGCAAACGAGCGACGTCGCGGCGAATCGTCAGAAGGACATCTGCGATGCCCTCGCGCAAACCGCGCGCGACATGTCCGCGCAATCGCAGACACACGCGAGCGCGACCATCGCGGAGATCGAGCGGCTCGTGCAGGCTGCATCGGAAGCACCGAAGGCAGCCGCCGAAGTCGTCGCCGAAATGCGTCAGAAGCTGTCCGATTCGATGGTCCGCGATACCGCGATGCTCGATGAACGCAGCCGCTTGCTCGCCACCGTCGAGACATTGCTCGGCGCGGTGAACCTGGCATCGAACGAGCAACGCGCCGCGATCGATGCGCTCGTCGACACATCGGCGACGCTGCTCGAACGCGTCGGCGCGCAGTTCACCGGCACGGTCGAAGCCGAGGCCGGCAAACTCGTTTCGATGGCCGCGCAAGTGACGACGAGCGCCGTCGAAATGGCGAGCCTCTCGGATGCGTTCGGCGCGGCCGTGCAGTCTTTCGGCGAATCGAACGACAAGCTCGTCGCGCATCTCGAACGCATCGAAAGCGCGCTCGACAAATCGCTTGCGCGCAGCGATGAACAGCTCGCGTATTACGTTGCGCAGGCGAAGGAAGTGATCGACCTGAGCATGATGTCGCAGAAGCAGATCGTCGAGGACTTGCAGCATATCGCCGGGCAACGCGTGGCCGGAGCGCGCGCGGCATGAACGAGGAAATCGACGGCGGCGCGGAACACGCCGCGCCGATCTGGGCCGCGTTCGCCGATCTGATGTCGGTGCTGCTGGGCGCGTTCGTGCTGATACTCGTCGGCGTGATCGGCGTGCAGTTGCAGCTGGAGAACAAGCTCGACGAAGAGGTGAAGCATCGTCAGGAAGAGACGCAGCGCCGCAAGACGCTGGAACAGGCGCTCGCGGGACCGCTCGCATCGGGACGCGTGACGCTCGTGAACGGTCGCATCGGCATCAGCGGCAGCGTGCTTTTCGCGCTCAATTCCGATCAATTGCAGCCGCAGGGCCGCGATGTGCTGAAGAGTCTCGCAGCGCCGCTTTCGACGTATCTGCGTGCGCATGAAGAGATTCTCATGGTGAGCGGTTTCGCCGACGATCAGCAAGTCCACGAAGGCAACCGCCGATTCGCGGACAACTGGGAGCTTTCAGCGAAACGCGCACTGACGGTCATGCGCGCGTTGATCGATGCGGGCGTGCCTTCGTCGTCGGTGTTCGCGGCGGCGTTCGGCTCGGAACAGCCGGTGAGTTCCAATGCCGATGAAAGCGGGCGCGCGAAGAATCGTCGCGTGGAGATTTCAGCTGTGCCGCGTTCGTCGGATGGCGCGGTGAAGGCGCATGAGTAACGTGGCCTCTGCACGCGCGATACTCGAAGCATGGCGCGCGAATGGCGACGATCGCGCGAATCCCGTGCGCTTCCATCTGATCGATGCGCTGGACAAGCGCGCGGCCGCGTATGAAGGCGAGGCGCGTCGCCTGCTCGATGAACGTGTCGCGCAATTGCTCGATGCGTATCGAAGCGATATGGAACGTGCTGCATCTTCGGATGCACCGATAAGCGATGCCGATGTGCGCGGTCCGCTGGCAACGCTGATCGCTGACATCGCCAAAGCATCTTCGATGCATGGAACATCTCATGCGGAGTTGCTCGATTACTTTCGCGCGGTATGGTCGAAAGTCAGTGCGGAAAAGCAGTTGCGCGATTCGCTCGCACAGGTGCCCCGAAACGCAGGACCGCTCAATTCGAGCAGTCTCGTGCATCGTTCGTTGTCGCTGATGCGCGAAGTATCGCCGGGTTATCTCCAGCAATTTCTTGCCTACGTCGATGCGCTTTCGTGGATGGAAGAGTTAAACGGGCCGACTGTGACCGTCGCGAAAGAAGCGTCGGGTGCGAAGAAGGGCGGACGCAAGAAGAAGTGATGAAGCGCCGCGCGATTCATCGATCGCGCGGCGTGCAGTCTGTTACGCGAGCCAGCCTTTGATCGTGCTCGACATCACGTTCGTCGAAATGCCGTAGCGATCGTGCAGCGTAGGCAACGCGCCTGCATCGAGGAACGCATCGGGCAATGCGATCTGACGATAAGCCGGCGCGACCCCCGCCGTCAGCAGTGCGGTTGCCACCGCTTCGCCGAGCCCGCCGATCACCGTATGGTTTTCCGCCACCACGACGAGACGTCCCGAGCGCTTCGCTTCGCGGACGATCGTCTCCGTGTCGAGCGGCTTGATCGTCGGCACATGCAGCACGGCGACATCGACGTTATCGGCTTGCAATGCCTTCGCGGTTTCGAGCGCGCGCATCGTCAGAATGCCCGACGAAATGATGAGCACGTCCCGGCCATCGCGCAGCAGCTTCGCCTTGCCGAGTTCAAAGCGATAGTCGTATTCGTCGAGCACGGCGGGCACGTTGCCGCGCAAGAGACGCGCATACACCGGACCTTTGTGCGCGGCGATCGCGGGCACCATCTGTTCGATATCGAGCGCATCGCACGGATCGATCACGGTCATGTTCGGCATCGCGCGCATCAGTGCGAGGTCCTCCGCGGCTTGATGGCTCGGGCCGTAACCCGTCGTGAGTCCCGGCAGCGCGGCGACGATCTTTACATCGAGATTGTCTTCCGCGATCGTTTGATGGATGAAGTCATACGCACGGCGCGTCGCGAATACCGCGTACGTCGTGACGAACGGCTGCGCGCCTTCGTGTGCGAAGCCCGCAGCCGCGCCCATCAGCAATTGCTCGGCCATACCCATCTGGTAGTAACGCTCGGGGAATGTCTTCGCGAAGATATGCAGGTCCGTGTACTTGCCGAGATCGGCCGTCATGCCGATGATATTCGTCTTCGTGCGCGCTTCTTCCACGAGCGCATGGCCGAAGGGGGCCGAACGCGTGACCTGTCCTTCGCTTGCGATCGACGCGATCATCGCGGATGTCTTCAAACGAGTGCTCATGCTTGTCTCCCTGCTTCGAGTGCTTGCAGCGCCAGTTGCCATTCATGGGCATCGACGCGGATGAAGTGGTTTTTCTCGCGTTGTTCGAGAAAGGGCACGCCACGGCCCATCTGCGTATCGCATACGATGATGCGCGGCTTCGCGTCCTCAAGATTGCGCGCGTTGTCGAAAGCGTTCTTCACCGCATCGATGTCGTTGCCGTTCACGCGCTGCACGTACCAGCCGAATGCTTCGAGCTTGTCGACGAGCGGCTCGAACGACATGATCTGCGTCGACGGGCCATCCGCCTGCTGATTGTTCACATCGACCATTGCGATGAGATTGTCGAGCTTCCAGTGCGCCGCCGACATCAAACCTTCCCAGATCGAGCCTTCATCGAGCTCGCCATCGGAGAAGAGCGTGTACACGAAAGACTTCGAGCCCTTGCGCTTCAGACCGAGGCAGCGGCCCACAGCGATCGTGAGACCTTGCCCGAGCGACCCGCCGGACATTTCCATGCCGGGCGTGTAGCTTGCCATGCCGGACATCGGCAGACGGCTATCGTCGCTGCCATACGTTTCGAGTTCCTCTTGCGGCAGGATGCCTGCTTCGAAGAGCGCGGCATACAGCGCAATTGCATAGTGACCGTTCGACAGAAGGAAGCGGTCGCGGCCTTCCCATTCGGGATCGTCGGGGCGGTAGTTCATCGCGCCGAAGTAGGCGACGGCCAGCACATCGGCGATATCGAGCGCCTGGCCGATATAACCTTGACCTTGCACTTCGCCCATCAGAAGGGCATTGCGGCGGATACGATAGGCGCGCTCGGCGAGCGTCACCTCTTCGATAACGGGAGCATTCATGCGTTGTCTCCTTGATTAATAAAATTAGCGATTGACCGTTTTCGCGGGCACGAAGAACACGAGCGCCGCGCCGATCACGATGGCTATGGAAATGAAGATCAGGCCCGCGGTCGATTTGCCGGTGAAGTCGTTGAGCCATCCGACGATGGCAGGCGAGAAGAAGCCCGCGAGATTGGCGAAGCAGTTGACCGCGGCAATGCCCGCCGCCGCCGACATGCCGCCCAGCACAGCCGTAGGCAAGGACCAGAATTGCGACGATGACGCGAGGATGCCTGCTGCCGCGATGCTCACGCAGACGATCGATGCGCCCACGCTGCCGAGCATCGGCAAGGTGGCGAAGCCGGCTGCGGACACAAGCATCGGAATCGCGAGATGCAGGCGGCGTTCGCGACGCTTGTCGGCACTTGCACCGATCAGCGGCAGCGCGACGATGGCGCAGAGATACGGAATCGCGGTGAGAATGCCGACCCACAGCGGGTCCGCTACGCCGGTGCGGCGCACGATGGTCGGCAGCCAGAACGTGAGTCCGTATTGACCCATCACGACGCAGAAGTAGATCGCGGCCATCAGCCAAAGACGACGATCGCCGATGAACGCGCGGATCGATACGTGCTTCACCGTCTGCGCGTTGTCCTTCTCGACATTGCGCCGAAGCAATGCTTTCTCTTCGTCGCTGAGCCACTTCGCGCCGGCGATGCCGTTGTCGAGGTAGAACAGGATCGCGACACCCAGGAAGAGCGAAGGCAGCGCTTCGAGCATGAAGAGCCACTTCCATCCGGCGAGCCCCTGCACGCCCTGGAACGCATGCATGATGTAGCCCGAGAGCGGTCCGCCGACGATGCCCGCGAGCGGAATCGCCATGAAGAACAGCGAGAGCGCCTTGGCGCGGCGCGCGGCGGGAAACCAGTACGTCAAATAGAGAATGACGCCCGGCGCGAAACCCGCTTCTGCGACGCCCAGCAAAAATCGCAGGACATAGAAGACTGTCGGTGACTTCACGAACACGAAGCTCGCGGATATCACGGCCCACGTCAGCATGATGCGTGCGAGCCAGTTGCGCGCGCCCACTTTATGAAGGATAACGTTACTGGGCACTTCGAACAGGAAGTAGCCGAGAAAGAAGATGCCCGCGCCGATGCCGTAGATGGTTTCGGAGAAGCGCAAATCGTTGAGCATCTGCAGCTTGGCGAAGCCGACGTTCACGCGATCCAGATACGCGCCGAGATAGCACAGCATCAGAAAGGGAATCAGGCGGCGTCCGACCTTGGCATAGGTCTTTGCTTCGAAGCTGGCGGCATCGTCGGACGATGTGAACTCAGCGCTTACCGCCGCCGCGGATAACTTTGGTTTCATGTGTGTCTCCATCCATGTTCGGCGCCCTGGTTTCCAGGTGCGCCCGTACGTGCAATCAATGAATCAGCATGCCGCCGTTGACATCGAGTGTGACACCGGTGAGATAGGAAGAAAGATCGCTCGCGAGATACAGGCACGCGTTGGCGATATCCGCTGCATCGCCGAGACGCGCGAGCGGAATGCCCTTGATGATGTCCGCGCGCATTTCGGGCGTGAGCTTGTCACCGGTGATGTCGGTTTGAATGAGGCCCGGCGTGATCGAATTCACACGGATGCCGTCGGCGCCGAATTCACGCGCCATTGCCTTCGCGAGGCCCAGCACGCCGGCCTTCGCCGCGCTGTAATGCGGCCCGCCGAAGATGCCGCCGCCACGTTGCGCCGACACCGACGACATGCATACGATGCTGCCGCTCTTCTGCTTTTTCATCTGCGGAATCACGGCTTGCGACATATACAGCGTGCCGCGCAGATTCACGTCGATGACGGCATCGAAGTTATCGGCGCCTATCTCCAGCGTCTTGATCGGCTGCGTGATGCCCGCGTTGTTGATGAGCGCGTCGATGCGTCCGTACTTATCGATGGTGGCATTCGCGGCCGCGATGCACGCGTTCTTATCGGTGACGTCGCAAGCGAGACCGAGATGGCCATCGCCCAGATCGTTCGCGGCGCTTTGCGCGTCTGCTTCCTTCAGATCCAGCACGACGATGCGCGCGCCTTGCGCCGCAAGCGCCTTCGCCGTTGCCTTGCCGATACCGCGCGCCGAAGCCGCGCCCGTGACGATCACTACCTGGTTCTCGAGCAACATCGTTGTCTCCGTTGGTTGTCTGGTGTAGGCGCAGTTTCTCCGCCTTCGACCTGACGATCAACGCAGTTTGGCTCAACTATTGCTGAGAAATTTTCAGGTATCGCCGCGACGCTCGATTTGCTGATCCATCCACGCCAGAAACTTTGCGACGCGTGGCAATCCGGCGTTTTGACTCGGGTAAACGAGATGATGCGCGCCGACTTCGACCGCGTATTCCTTGCCGAATACAGGCACGAGCGAACCGCGTTCCAGATGCCCGGACGCGAGCATCGTGCTTTCGAGCGCGATGCCGTGACCGAGCGCGGCCGCTTCGAGCGACATGTACGAGCGGTCGAATGAAAAGTCGAATGCCTTGCGCTTCACCGCGACGCCGAACTTGCCGAACCACTGCTGCCATTGAACGAGCGGCGATTCGGAGAGAATCAGACGACGGTCGAGCAGATCATCTGGCGTAGCGACTGGAAAGCGTTCGAGATAGGCGCGCGAAGCGAGCGGCGCAATGCTTTCATGCCGCAGCGTCTTCACTTCGACATCGGTCCAATGAGCATAGCCATGACGCACGGCGATATCGTAGTAACCCGATGTGAACGACACGTCTTCATACGAGCACGCGAGGTTCATTTGAATATCGCCATTGGCTTCCTGAAACGCGGCGAGACGCGGCAATAGCCACATCAGGCCGAAGCTCGGACTCGAATGAATGCGCAGTATCTCGACGGATGTTTCGCTCGATGCGCGTTCCGTCGCGCGATTCAATTCGGCGAGCGCGCCGGTGACGTCGGCAAGATATTGCGTGCCGGTCGGCGTGAGGACGAGACCGCGGCCGAACCGCGTGAACAACGGCCGCCCGACGATGCTCTCCAGATTCGCCAGTTGATGACTGACGGCCGAAGGCGTGAGGCCGAGTTCGTCGGCGGCGCGGTTGACGCTCTTCGTGCGCGCGACGCTCTCGAACGCGATGATGGATTTGAGAGGAGGAAGGCGCATGGAAGCTTACTTCGGCTCCTTCGGCACGCGCCCCATCAAAAAGAACTCGTCGTTGGGCCGCATTGAAATGACATTTGCCATGCGATTCGATAACCCGAAAAATGCGGTGATCGCGGCGATATCCCAGATATCTTCATCGCTGAAGTCATGCGCGTGCAATGCCGCGAAGTCGGCATCATTCACCGTGCCCGATGCGCGGCATACCTTAAGCGCAAAATCGAGCATCGCCTTCTGACGCGGCGTGATATCCGCCTTGCGATGATTCACCGCCACCTGATCCGCCACGAGCGCGTTCTTTTCATAGATGCGCAGAATCGCTCCGTGCGCGACGACGCAATAAAGGCAATCGTTCACCGCGCTCGTCGCGACGACGATCATCTCGCGCTCGCCCTTGCTCAGGCCGCCTTCCTTGAGCATCAGCGCATCGTGATAAGCGAAGAACGCGCGGAATTCATCGGGCCGGTGCGCAAGCGTGAGAAACACGTTCGGCACGAACCCCGCCTTGTCCTGCACTTCGAGAATGCGTGCGCGGATATCGTCGGGCCATTCTTTCGGATCGGGAACGGGATAGCGGCTGATGGGCTTTGGCGTCATGACGTCCTCGAAGGCTTGATCGAACGCCCATTGTAGAGCGAGAGTTCGTCAACGCGTGACTGTGAGCGACGACAATAGCTTCAAGAGGCTCTCGACATTCACGGGCTTCACGAAGTGATAGTCGAAGCCTGCCGATTGCGCGCGCAATCGGTCTTCGGCCTGGCCATAACCCGTGATCGCGATCAGCAAAGGCGTCGTGTCTCCCTTGCGACGCAAACGACGCGCGAGTTCGTAGCCGTCGATATCTGGCAGGCCGATATCGAGCAGCGCCACATCGGGCTGCAAGAGCGGCGCGGCTTCCAGCGCTTCCGCCGATGAATACGCGACGCGCGCGACATGTTCCTCCGACTCGCACAGCATCGCGAGCGAATCGGCGGCATCGCGGTTATCGTCCACGACGAGAATGCGCAGCGCCGTGCGCGTCTCGCGCATGCTCGTCTCCGAAAGTGCGAGCGCGGAATGCCTTTCGTGATGATGCAAACGCGGCAGCCGCACGGTCACCGTCGTGCCGAGGCCCGGTCCCGGGCTTTGCACGGTGATCGTGCCTTTATGCATTTCCACGAGCTTCTTCACGAGAGAAAGCCCGATGCCGAGGCCGCCGTTCGAGCGGTCGAGCGTGCGCTCGCCTTGCGAGAATAGCTCGAATACTTTCGGCAGAAGGTCGGCGGAAATGCCCGTGCCCGTATCGGCGATGACGATAGACACCGAATCGTCGGCAGCCTGCACACTGACGCTGATACGGCCTTGCTCCGGTGTGTACTTGCTCGCATTGTTCAGCACGTTGACAAGGATCTGCGAAAGACGCGTGGGATCGCCGCAGACCCATGTCGTCGCATCGGAAACATCGACTTGAATGTTTTGCGAACGCGACTCGACCATGCCCGCAATGGCTTCGACTGCGTGATATACCGCCGTGCCGACGAGAATCGGTTCGAGTTGCAAGGCGATGCGTCCCTGCGTAATGCGCGAAACCTCCAGCAAGTCGTCGACGATGCGCGTCATGTGCTCCACTTGCCGGCGCATGAGATCGATAAGATCGCGCGGATGCGTGTCGCCATCCTGATCCTTTTGCAGGAGCGCTATGGCCGTTCGCAGCGGCGCAAGCGGATTGCGCAGTTCATGCGCGAGCATCGCGAGGAACTCGTCCTTGCGTCGTCCCGCTTCGCGCAACATCAGCTCCATATGCTTGCGTTCGGTGATGTCTATCACGCTGCCGATGATGCGCAGCGGCTCGCCGTCCTTGCTGCGCTGGAGCAGGGCGCTGCCTTGCATCCACTGTTCTCCGTGCATGTTGCGCACGCGAAACTCGAAATGTCCCTCGGCGTCTTCACCGGCCGCGATGCTGCGCACATAGCGATCGAGCATGGCGCTGTCATCGGGATGCACGCGTGCGAGCGCTGCCTCATAGCTGAGCGTTTCGGTGGTCTGACGCTCGCCGCCGGTTTCGAGCGACAACGTCCACGTCGCGAGTTCCAGCGACGCGATATGAATGTTCGCGGCCTGCATCGCCACCGTGAGGCGCAAGCTGCGCGCCTCGATTGCGGCTTGCGCTTCGAAGCGCGGCGTGACGTCGGTTGTCGTGCCGAACCATTCCTGCAAGCTGCCCTTGTCGTCGTAGAGTGGCGCGGCGTGCGCCTGCACCATGCGATAAACGCCGTCGCGACGGTACATGCGAAAGGTGAGCGTGCAAGCGACGCCGTCGCGCAATGCATCGAGCCATGCCTGATGCGTGCGCTCGCGATCGTCGGGATGGATGTAATCGAGCCAGCCCCAGCCGGACAACACGTCCGGCGATGTGCCCGTGAACTGTTCCCATTCGCCGCCAGAAGGACGGATTTCGCCGTTTGCATCGGCGGACCAGACGAGCGCGCCCGTCGTTTCGACGAGCGCCCGATAGCGTCGTTCGGAAAGGCTCAGGCGATCTTCATCGGCGCGTTGCGTGCTGATATCGAAGCTCACGCCATAGACGCGCGTGAGCACGCCATGACGGTCGAACTCGGGATGCCCGCGCATGCGCAGCCATCGACGTTGTCCTTGTTCGCTTTCGAGAACGAAGTCGAATTCGAATGGTCCGCCATCGCGCAATGCTTCGGTCAACTTGCGCTGAAACGGCTCGCGATGTTCGGGCGCGACCCGGTCCCACACTTCCGAAAGAAGAACCGCTTCGGTTCCGGGCGGAAAAGAATAGAGCGCGGCGAGCTGTGCGGTCATGCGTACGACGCGCGTCTTCATGTCCCATTCCCACGCGCCCATGCGTGCGCCCGCGAAAGCGGCCTGCAAGCGCCGCTCGCTGGCTTCATACATTGCCCATGCGTGACGACACTCATGAATGTCGATGGCCACACCGACCGTCTCGCCGATCTGCCCTTCCTCATCGCGCCGCGCCTGAAGATGGAGCGTATGCCAGCGGAACGCGGCATCGTTGCGTAACAGGCGCACATCGACGTTGCGAAGCAGCGTGCCGTCGCGCATCTGACGCAGTGCTTCGAGAACCGGCGGGATGTCGTCGGGGTGAACAAAAGCTTTCCAATGCTGCCCGACGAGTTCGGGAAACGGAATGCCGAGATACCGGCAAGCCCACGGATTGGCGTACTGGATTACCCCGTCTCGTGCCGCGCGCCACACAAACGACGGCAGGAAATGAGCAGGATCGTGCATGGCGTCCTTGCTTCCTTACTCCGGCGAAAAGCGTCGCCGCGCACGCCATCCGAGGCTTTGATAGCTTAGGGATACCATACAACAAAAGCGATGGGCCTCATCGCGATACGGCGATGCAGCCATCACCGCTCCGAAAGGTTATATGTAATTTATACGTATCAAAGAATGTTTCGTCTTATGAATCAGCGCGTCGCCTTATTGATTCATTGGACGATAACAAGCGCGCAAGATCAGCCGGCTTCACCTACGTCTTTCGGATTCGGCAGCTTTTCTTCCTTGCTTTCATCGGTGCGCTTCGGCGGCTCGGGCTCATTTCTCATCGTGCGCTTTTGCTCGTCGGACAAGCGGCGGTCGGCCATGTTCGGATCTTCTGGCGTTTGGGTGGGCGGCGTCGGTCGATCGGTTTGCTGATTCATGAGCGGCTCCTTGTCGTGTTCGTCGGATGACATGAAGAGGTCGCATCCGACGTGCCCGCCGTACCGGGTACAGCCGATGCTCAATTCACACTCCGATGTATCGATCGAACGTTCTTCTCTCATTGCTCTTATGCAGTTCGCGAAAAACACGCTCATTCGTTTTGCCGCTATCGCATGCATGATTTTGTTATCGCCGCGCGGCTTCGCTGCTTCGATTGCCTCCGCGCCCTATGGCGCGACCCAACAAGGCCAGGCGGTGACGCAATTCACGTTGTCCAATGCGCGCGGCGTGTCGATGAACTGCATCACGTATGGCGGCATCGTCACGCGTCTCGATGTGCCGGACCGGCGCGGGCGTCGCGCGGATATCGTGCTCGGCTTTGGCTCGCTCAACGACTATGAGAAGTACAACGGCAAGATCCATTTCGGCGGTCTGATCGGGCGTTATGCGAATCGCATCGCCGATGGAAAGTTCGAACTTGATGGCCGCGACTACAAGCTGCCCGTCAACGAGCCACCGAATACACTGCATGGCGGTCCGCATGGATTCGACGAGAAAGTCTGGACCGTGGTGAAGACGTTTCAGGGCGCGCAAGGCGCGGGCGTGCAGCTTCGCTATGTGAGTCCCGATGGCGAGAACGGCTTTCCCGGCACGCTTACTGTCGACGTAACCTACACGCTCACCGACGATAACGAAGTGCGTATCGACTATCGTGCGAAGACGGACAAGCCGACCGTCCTGAACCTCACGAACCATAGCTACTTCAACCTCGCGGGCGAGGGCAGCGGCAATGTCGAAGGGCAGCTCGTCATGATCGCGGGATCGAGCTATACGCCGACGCGCGCCGATTCGATTCCGACCGGCGAGATGGCGAGCGTCGAGAACACACCGCTGGATCTGCGAGCGCTGACGCCGATCGGCGCGCGTTTGCGTTCGTCGAATCAGCAGATGCGTTATGCGCGCGGCTACGACCACAACTGGAAGCTCAACAAGAACGGACAGCGCAATGGAGAACCCGGCTTTGCCGCGCGCGCCTACGATCCGTCGAGCGGCCGCGTGCTCGATGTCTATACGACGCAGCCCGGCTTGCAGTTCTACACGGGCAACGGTCTCGATGGCAGCGCGATCGGCACGTCGGGCGTGGCGTATCGACAAACGGATGGCTTCGCGCTAGAAACCCAGCATTTCCCGGACTCGCCGAACCGCCCCACGTTCCCATCGACCGAACTCAAGCCCGGCGACGAGTATCACGAAGTCACCGTCTGGAAGATCGGTGTGCGTTAGCGCATGAGTCGGGTGCGAATCGTACCCCGGGACGCGAAGCCACACGTAGAGGCACTTTTCGACGCGGTGGTCGGAATCGGCCCCCGCGTCGAGTGCTCTCTCTCAGGCTGGCCCTCGGAATTCGTTCGGCGCAAACGGAATTTTGCGTTTTGCATTCGAAATGCCTTGTCGTGTTTTGCATTTCGCATGCGTTGCTGGCGGAGCGCTAGGCGGCCGCCTTGTCGGAGTCTGCTGCCCGGTTCTGTTCGAGAAGATCGAGGAGCCGCAGCACGCGGGCGCGTTGCGTCGAGACGAGATCGCTTTCGTCGCCGACCGCGGCGAGCCGCCTTTTCCAGTAGGCATGATCGAACTGGTCGACCGCCTTTGAATTTCCCGATAGCGCGAGCGAACGGATCATGTGCTCGAGATGATCGAGCTGGGTGTCCGCGAGACGCGCGGGCTTGAGCATCGCTCGCGTGGCCTGCGCGGCGCGCCCGACTTGCACAATTTTCGACTTTTCCATTTGTGACGCCCCGAAACGTCTTTTCTCTCTTATGTGCGGCTGAATTTTTTATCTTGACTAGCCGTAAACCCTAGGATGGGGAGTCAGCAATGTGACGGCGGGATGAAGGCAAGGAATCGCCGACCTGGCCGCCCACGACGCCGCACACGCTGCTCCTCGTCCAGCACGATATACCGGCATTCAAAATACGCTTTACCATGCGTCTCATTTGCTGGCCCGTATCGTGCGCGCCACAGCGCGAAGGACGACCCGACAACATCGACTGCCGCACATGCCCGCAGATTCCGATCCGCCGAAGACTTCCACGCACTTTTCGACGCGCGCCTGTCCGCGTGAGCGTCAATTGCTCGCATGGCGCGATCGGGTCGGGCATGTGGTCGATGTCGTGCCGGACAAGGATCAGATTGCACGCGGCTTCTCGGGCAGCATCGATTTGCATGCGGCGGGCGGCCTCGTGTTCACGGAAGCGCGCACCGACGCGCTCGTGCTCGAGCGATCTATCGCGCGCGTCTCCACTGACACGCGTCGCGATTTCGCATTTCACGTCTATGTGGAAGGCGAGACCGGTCACGTCAGCGGGCTGAGCGTCAAGCGCAGCGCGCCTGGCTCTGTGCGCGGCATCATCGCACTCGATCTGAATCAGCGCTTTCGCGTCGAACGTCCGGCGTGCCGCGTGCTGACGATATTCGTACCGCGTGCAATCGTCGCCGCGCATATCGGCGACTGCGACGCGTTGCACGGTCGCGTGCTGCCCGACCAAGCGCCGCTCGTGCATTTCGTGTTCGAACATTTCGAGGCCACCGCGCGAGAATTGCCCGTGCTCGACCGGCCCGACGCCGCTGACGCGCTCGATGCCGGCGCGCGGCTCCTGCTCGGGGCATTCGCCGACAAGCCGAATGCCGCGAGCGATTCACGCGCCGCACTGCAAACGGCCGTGAAGAGCCAGGTGAAGCGTTACATCGAAACGCGCCTGCATGAGGCCGATCTCACGCCGACCGCGATCGTCGAGGCACTCGGGCTCAAGCGCGCGACAGTCTATCGGTGGTTCGAGCAGGAGGGCGGGCTCGCCGCATATATTCGACTTCGCCGCTTGCGCGAAGCGGCCGACGAACTCGCGCTGTTTCCCAATCTGCAGATTGCGGATATCGCATTCGGTCTCGGCTTCAAGAGCGCATCGGATTTCACGCGCGCGTTTCGCCGCGCGTTCGACGTCAGTCCGCTCGAGATGCGCCTGCGCGCGCTCGAACTGTTGCGCGCGACGAGTGGCGATCCCGTCATGCGGATGCGCGCCGCGCACTCGCGCGGCCTTCCGGAAAGCGGCTGAGCGCAAGAAGCGTCAGGCAGTTCGCGGCGAGCAGATACCACGCGGGCGTCATTACGTTGCCCGTCGCGCCGACGAGCCATGCGACCGTCAACGGCGAGAATCCCCCGAAGATGACGACGCCGAAGGTATAGATCACGGCGAGGCTCGCCGCGCGCCGATGCTTCGGGAAGGCTTCGAGCATGAGCACCGAAGCGGCGCCCGCGTTGTTCAGCGCGACTGCGACATAGAGCAGGATGATGACGAGCGCGAGCGCATCCGGTGCGCCTCGCGTGAGCGCATAAAACGCGGGATAAGCCGTCGCGAGCGCGGCGAAGAGCGAGGCATATTGCAGCGTCTTGCGGCTCATCAGCCGATCGGCCGCAAGCGCGACGAGCGGCGTGACGATCAGAATAACGAGGCCGGAGAGCGACGCGATCAGAAAGCTGATGACAGGCGGCCGCTGCAGCGTATGCGTCAGATAGCTCGGCATGTACAGCACGGCGATGTAGATGCTCGACGATGGCGCGGCCATCATCAGGATGCCGCATGCGAGCGGGCGCGCGTGCTCGCGCAGTACAGTTGCGAGCGGCGTGCGCGCGGGTCGGGGCTTCGACGTGGATGCGTCGCCCGGCATGCGGCGCAGAAACCATCCGAGCGGCGCGATCAGTCCGCCGATGAAGAAGGGCACGCGCCATCCCCATTGCAAGAGTTGCTCCGGCGACAGAAGCGCCGATGTGCACGCGCCGACGAGCGCCGCCACGCACGCGGCCGCGCCCTGACTCGCACCACGCCAGCTGACGATGAAGCAGCGCCGTTCATAAGGCACGGCTTCCATCAGCAGCGCCGATGCCGGTCCGATCTCGCCGCCCGCCGCGAGTCCTTGCAAAAGCCGCGCGACCACGATCAGCACGGTCGCGCTCGCGCCGATCGCCGCGTGCGTCGGCAAGCATGCGATCAGCCACGTACCCAGCGCCATCACGGCGATCGACAGCCGCATGCCGGCTTCGCGTCCGCATCGATCCGCGTATCGTCCGATGAGCACTGCGCCGAGCGGACGCATCACGAAGCCGGCGCCGAATGTCGCGAGCGATAGCAGCAGAGACGAGGCGGGATCATGCGCGGGAAAGAACAGCCGCCCGATGATCGCCGCGGAGAAGCCGTACACAGTGAAGTCGTATGCGACGAAGCCATTGCTGATCACCGTCGCTACGATGATGCGGGTCAGACTCGCGGGCGCTTGTGGACGTTCGATTTCAGTCATGAATGAGATTGGCGCGTTCGATTCTGGCCATCGATATTAACGGCCGTATTATTCATATCTTTAAAGGAATATCGCGCACGCGTAATATACGATCTCCTTTCAAGCCGATGACTTTACAGACGTTCAGTAACGAGGAATCGCCTTCATGGATGACGCCACGCGCGAATTCGACCGCTTGCGCCCTCGTCTGCAGGGCATTGCGTATCGCATGCTCGGTTCGGTCGCCGAAGCCGAGGATATCGTGCAGGACGTATGGCTGCGCTGGCATGCGGCGGCTCGCGAAGCGATCGAGAATGCCGAGGCGTGGCTCGTCGCAGTGACGACGCGCCATTCGATCGACCGGTTGCGCGCCGCGAAGTTGCAGCGCGAACACTACACCGGCATCTGGCTGCCCGAGCCGCAGATCACCGAGCCGCCGGCAACGCCGGAGGAAGTCACGGAGCGCGCGGACGACGTATCCGTCGCGTTCCTCATGCTGCTCGAACGCCTCACGCCCGAAGCGCGCGCGGCGTTTCTGTTGCGCGAGGTCTTCGACGCCGACTATGCGGAGGTCGCGAACATCATCGGCAAGACGGAGGCCGCATGCCGCCAGCTCGTGAGCCGAGCCAAGGCACAACTACGCGAAGAGCGTCCGCGACGTTCGGTGTCGCGAGAGATTCAAAGGCGCTTGCTGCATGCATTCGCGCACGCGATGGAGCTCGGCGATTTCGCAGCGATTCACGCGATGCTCGCGGAGGACGCCATGCTGATCGGCGATGGCGGCGGGCGCGTGCAGAGTTTCCCCAAACCGCTTTTGGGCGGCAAACGCATCGCGCAGCTTTTTTATGCGGCCTTTCTGCGGTATGGAAACGGCGTGTGTCTCGAACTCGTCATGCTGAATGAGCAATGGGCGCTGCTGCGTTTCATCGACGGCAAGCTCGAATCCGCGCAGACTTTCGATATCGAAGATGAACGCATCGTACGCATACAGGTGCAGCGCAATCCGGATAAGCTCGAACGCATTGCGGCTCGCCATGGCAATGCATGAACGCTCGCGATTCGATTGATGCGTGCGAGGCAACAGCGTGGGCACGTTCGCGTGTCTACCGCGACAAGCCGCGCAAACCTAGGATGACATCCATCTTCAACCAGACATGGAGTCATCATGACGCAGCGAATCAACTACATTCAACAATCTCCCGAGCTTTTCCGGAAGTTCTATGAGTTCAGTCAGGCGGTGCGTGAATGCTCGATCGAGCAGACGACCCGCGATCTCGTGACGCTTCGCGCATCGCAAATGAATGGCTGTGCGTTTTGCGTCGATATGCATGTGAAGGAAGCGAAGATTCATGGCGAGCGCGAACTGCGCACGCATCACGTTGCGATCTGGCGTGAATCGCCGCTGTTTTCGCCGCGCGAACGTGCCGCGCTCGCGTGGACCGAAGTGCTGACGCGCATTCCCGAGCATGGCGTGTCCGACGATCTCTTTGCACGCGTGCGTGAGCAGTTTTCGGAGAAGGAGTTGTCGGATCTGACGTACATCATCATCGAGATCAATGGGTGGAACCGTGCGAATGTCGCGTTTCAGACGGTTCCGGGTTCGTCGGATAAAGCTTTCGGCCTGGACAAGGCAAACCTGTCGTAGTGCGTTCGCGCCGTCGTTCGATCATGGGAGAACGGATCATGCACAGCATCAAACGCGTGGGACTTGCACTCGTCTTCGGATGCACGGCGCTCGCGGCGAGCACGGCGCACGCGGCGCCGGAGGCCATCGTCAAGGAACTCATGACGAAGCCGCTTCCGGAATATCCCGGCAAGGAGGCGCTGATGATCAGCGTGGAGTATCCTCCGGGCGCGGTCGATCCCGTGCATCGTCACGACGCTCATGCCTACGTATATGTCCTGGAAGGTACGATCGTCATGCAGGTTCGCGGCGGCAAGGCCGTGACGCTCAAAGCCGGCGATACCTTTTATGAAGGCCCTGACGACATTCACACTGTGGGACGCAACGCGAGCAACACGAAGCGCGCGAAATTCATCGTGCTGCTTCTCAAAGACAAGGACAAGCCCGTTCTGACGCCCGTTAAATAAAAAATTCGGCATGGCGCGTCACAAACCGTGTGGCGCAAACGTCTTGTTGGACAGAGCCACTACGTTTCGTGCCGCCATGCCATCAGACCTTGTGTGTCATTCCGACGATTCTCTCGCGTATAGCTTCGTAGCGAGTTATGCGGGCGTCGTTTCTTTTCTTGCCGTCGCCAACGAAGGCAGCTTCGCGAAAGCGAGCGACCGCCTGGGCATCGGCCGTTCCGCCGTCAGCCGCAACGTACAGAAGCTGGAAGCACAGCTCGATGCGCGTCTCTTCCTGCGCACGACGCGCAGCACGTCGCTCACACGCGAAGGCGAGCTCTTCTACAAGAATTGTCAGCCAGGCGTGGAGCGCATCGTGCAGGCGCTGGAGGACATGCGCGAGTTGCGCAACGGGGCGCCACGCGGTCACTTGCGCATCGCGTCGGCACCGGGCTTCGGCCGCAAGGTCGTCGCGCCGCTTCTAGCCGGCTTTAATGCACGCTATCCGGACATCGCACTCGAACTGCTGCTGAACGATCGTCCGTGCGATTTCACGGCAGATCGGGTGGATGTCGCGTTTCGCGATGGTCACATGGAAGATAGCGAAGTCGTTGCAAAGCAATTGATTCCGATGCAGATGATCGTCTGCGCATCGCCGGCGTATGCGCGCGAGCACGGCCTGCCGCGTCATGTCGACGATCTCGACGACCATCGCTGCATCAATTTCCGCGCGCCGGCGGGGCGCATCGCTGAATGGGAATTCAAGGTCGACGGCCTTGCGCGAAAGCGCTCGCCTGCGGCCCGGCAAACCTTCAACGATATCGACCTGATGCTGCAAGCAGTGCTCGACGGGCAGGGCATCGCACAACTGCCTGCGTATCTCGTCTGCGATTCGCTCAAGGCGGGGCGCCTCGTCACCTGTCTCGCGCAATACGCGCCCGACGATGGCGGCCACTATCTTTGCTATCTCAGCCGCAAGCATTTGCCCGCGCGCGTGCGTGTATTCGTCGATTACATGACCGAGCAGACGCGGGCGCTTGATCTGCATTGCCTGACGACGTTCATCACGAACCCACGTGCGGGCGTGCAGCAGCTCATCTCAACCGATTGATGCATCGAAGGCAACACTGCGCATCCGTGCGAGGCGCTACCGGATGCACGCCTGCACGCCTACGATGCGTCATCATCGCGCATTCGCGCATTCGCGCATCGTTTCGAGGAGGAAATCATGAACACCGTAGTCATCGGCGGAAGCGGACTCATCGGCAGCAAGGTCGTGGAGCGTCTGCGTGCGCGCGGGCACGAAGTAATCGCGGCATCGCCGGCATCAGGCGTCGACACGATGACAGGAAAGGGCCTGCAAGAAGGGTTGCAGGACGCGCGCGAGGTCGCGGCGCCTTGAGCGATCGTGCAACGTTCGCGCGAAGAATGGATGACCGCCATGGAGCATATCGATCCGCCGCCCGTCAGCCTGCTCGACAGGTATCAAGGACGCGACGTGCAACCCCTGTATTCGACGACCGTCGCGGTGACGGGTGGCGATGCGGGACATGGCCGCGCGACGGGCGAGGCACGATCCGACGACGGCAATCTCGCTCTTGACCTGCGTATGCCCGAGGCGCTCGGCGGTCCCGGCGGCGGCACGAACCCCGAGCAACTGTTCGCCGCGGCCTACGCTGCATGTTTTCATGGCGCGATGGTCCTGCTTGCGGCGCGCGCCGGCATCGTTGTCGCGGCTGCAAGCGTGTACGTCACGGTCGAATTCAGCCGCGATCCGATGAACGGGCTCTTCGTGTTGACCGCCCACACACGCGTGCAGATGCCCGGCATCGAACGCAGCGTAGCTGAGGAACTCGTGCGCAGCACGGAACGCTTTTGCCCTTATACGAAGATGGCGCGTCAAGGCATCGTCAACATAGTTGCGCTTGCAAATACCGACGATGCCTCGAAAGCACATCAAGTCATCAAACGTTGAGTGGCTTCACTCGCTCTATCGCGCCGGCTCAACGCGCCCAACGCGAACGCGGCGATGATTGCGGGAATCGCGAGCAGCGTGAAGACCGCGCCAAATTGCAGCCCCATGCTCATGAGCACGCCGCCGGTCATTGCGCCCGCGACCGCGCCCATGCGGCCGATGCCAAGCATCCATGCGACGCCGGTCGCGCGGCTTCGCGTCGGATAGAACGACGCGGCGAGCGCCGACATCGATGTAACCGCGCTCGTCACCGCTGTTCCGGTCAGGAAGATCAGCAGAGCAAGCCAGAACTGATCCGCGATGCCGCGTCCGATTGTCAGCACCATCGCCGCTGCGAGCACATAAGCGCACGCGTTCACGCGTCGCGGATTGGCCTTGCCCATCACCCAGCCAAGGCACAGGTTGCCGAGAATGCCGCCGAGCGGAAAGAGCGATGTCGTGAGCGCAGCGCGCTCGGCGGAGAAGCCTGCATCCTTGAAAAGCGTAGGAAGCCAGTTCGTCAGCAGATAGAAGATCATCAGCCCCATGAAATAGGCGAGCCATAACATGGACGTGCCAAAGCGATAGGGACGCGAGACGATGATGCCGAGCGAAGATTTGTCGGCGCCGGCCGTGCGCGTATCGGCAGAAGTGAACGTGACGCGCGCGCCTTCCGCGAGACGCAGATCGTTCGAGATGCGGCGCAGGACGCGCGCGATCTTTCGCGTAGGGCGTTGTCTCACGACCATGAACTGTGCGGACTCGGGCAACAGAACGAGCAACAGCACGGTGAGCACGATAGGACCGAGTCCGCCGGCGACGAGCACGCTTTGCCAGCCGAAATGCGGTATGAGCCATGCGGCGCAGAGCCCGCCAAGCGATAGTCCTACGGAGAAGCCGCAGAACATCGCATTGACGGCGATAGCACGAACGCGCGCCGGTGCGTATTCGGACATCAGCGTGACCGCGTTGGGCATTGCCGCGCCGAGACCCAGGCCGGTGAGAAAGCGCCACGCGGTTAGTGTTTCGACTGAGCTTGCTTGTGCCGATGCGAGGCTCCATACGCCAAAGAAGAACACGGAAAGGGCAAGCACCGCCTTGCGTCCGATACGGTCCGCGGCCGGCCCGGCCACGAGCGCGCCGATGCCGAGACCGACGAGCGCCGCACTCATCACCGGGCCTAACGCGGCGCGCGTGATGCCCCAGTCGCCGATCAACGACGGCGCGATAAAACCGATTGCCGCGGTATCGAAACCGTCGGCCGCGACGACGAGAAAGCACAGGATCAGAATGACCCATTGATAGGGCGAGAAGCGCTCGCCGTCGATAAAGCTCTGGACCTCGATGGTCCCGACGTTCTTTTCCATGCCGTTATGTCTCCATTCATTCATGTGCAAGCGGAAGAATGCGGCCTTCGTCGTGCCGCTATGCCGCGCGTTTATCGAACCGCTGGCGAAAGACTCTTGAACTCGACGCGCCTGATGATGCGGCTTTCCTGGGCGACGATGAGATGCGCCGACGCATGCAGATAAGCGGGCCATTCGGGGTCGTTGTCGCGCGCGGTGCGCCGCTGGTCGTAATCCGCGATGCTCTCGTAGCCCCACAGATGCACGACCTGATTCAACGCGCCGATATCGCTCATATAGAAACCTACGGGCGCGCCGAGATATCTGGTCTGAATAGGCATCGCTAGACGGTCGAATACGTCGATGAATTCCGACATGCCGCGCGGCTTGATCGTATAGATGCGGTGATCGATGAAAGGCTTGCTCATGCTGCGCTCCTCAATTCGCTGGACTTCGCGTGCGCGTCGACGCTGCCCGCGAGATGCAATCCGGTGAGATAACCGAACGTCATGATTGGACCGAGCGTGATGCCCGCGCCGGGGTAGTTGCCGCCCATGACGCTCGCGCGGTCGTTGCCGACGGCATAGAGCCCTGGTATCGGCTCGCTGCCCTTGAGTACCTGGCCATGCGGATTCGTCGCGATTCCGTCGAAGGTGCCGAGATCGCCCATAACGACCTTGAGCGCGTAGTACGGACCGTCGCCAATCGGTGCGATGCAAGGATTCGGCTTGTGAGCGGCATCGCCGAGATAGCGGTTGAAAGATGTCGTGCCACGGCCGAAAGCAGTGTCCTTGCCATGCGTGGCATCGCGGTTATAGTCGCGAACCGTCGCTTCGAGCGCTGTGGCGTCGATGCCTGTCTGCCGTGCCAGTTCCGCGAGCGTGCGGCCTTTGACGAGATAACCGTTCTTCAGATGAGGACCGACCGGTAGCGGCGCGGGCTTTACAAAGCCGAGGCCGTATTTGCGAATCGTCGCGTGATCGCAGATGAGCCACATGGCTGTTTCGCTTTCATCGCGACAGGCTTCGATCATCGCTGCGCCGACATCGTGGTAGGAATTCGATTCGTTGGTGAAGCGCACGCCGCTGCGTGTCACGCCGATCAAGCCCGGCTTGTAGCGATCGAGCAGATGCGGGAACACGCCGTATTTGCCGCCTTTTAGCGGCACGCGCGAGACCGGCATCCACGCAGCGGGCTGCGGATAGCGAACATCGACACGTCCGCCCACGCGCTCGGCCATGCGCGCGCCATCGCCGGTATTGCCTGCCGGCACAGGCGATACATGTTCGCCGCCGCGCCGCACATGCGGATAGGCCTTTGCGATGCGCGCGACATCGTGAGAGAAGCCGCCACACGCCAGCACGACACCGCGTCGCGCAACGATGCGCGTTTCATGTCCGTTCGCAATCACGATCGCCCCGGTCACGCGGCCCTTCACCGTAATCAGTTCTTTCGCGCCCGTTCGCGTGTGAATCGGAATGCCGAGATCGAGCGTGGATTTCGCGAGGCGCGCGGCGAGTGCGTTGCCGCTCGTGATCTGCACGCCGCGCTTGTATTGTGCGAGTTCCCGGATATGGCTCGCGAGTCGCTTCGCGACATACCACGCGGATTCGATCGATTTCGTCGCGTTAAAGAAATGCTTGAGATCCGCGCTCGACGAATTGAACATCATGCCGATGAAAGTTATCGTCTTGAGCGGCGGGCGCAGGCGCACGATGTCCTTGCCAAGCGCGCGTGCGTCGAACGGTTTTGCAACGACGGAACGTCCCACGTCGACACCGCCCGGCGCATCGGGATGATAGTCGGGGTAGAGCGTCGGCAGAAATTCGACCGAGGTCTCGCGCTCGAAGAATTCGATCATGCGTGGGCCGCTTTCAAGGAACGCTTCGACGGCTGCTTCGTCATACATCGCGCCCGTTTCGCTGCGCATGTATCGAACTGCGGCTTCGCGCGTATCCTGCACGCCCGCTTCTTTCGCGTGGCGATTTCCCGGTATCCACAAGACGCCGCCCGAGAACGCGGTCGTGCCGCCGAAGTATTCCTCCTTCTCGACGACGATCACGTCGAGCCCTTGCTTCTTCGCTGTAATGGCCGTGGAAAGGCCGCCGGCGCCCGAGCCGATCACGAGCACATCGCAAGCGAGATCGGACGACCGCGTTACGGTAGTCATGATGAAGTCCTTTGATTGAAGCCGGGCGCTTCGCACGCCCGTGAGATGAGAAGCAGCGTGTCAGGCGTTGCGCGGCGCTTCGAAGCCGGGACGTGGAACGAGATCCATCAACATGCATTCGAAGCCGCCGTCGACGGCAAGCTCCGCGCCGTTCACATAGGCCGCGCGCTGGCTTGCGAGGAATGCAACCACCTCGGCGATATCGCGCGGTTCGCCGATGCGCCGGCTTGCGATCATTGCGCTGCGGCGCGCTTCGACATCGCCTTGCTCATAGAACGCCATCGAAAGCGGCGTGCGGATCATGCCGGGGCAGACCGTATTGCTGCGCACGCCGCGCCCGCCCCATTCGGCGGCGATCTGACGGGATAACATTGCGATGCCCGCCTTGCTCGGGCTATATGCGCCGCTCCACGTCTGCGGATGATGCGCCGCCACCGATGCGATATGCACGATGCTTCCGGCGCCGCGCGCGAGCATGTCGCGCCCGAATGCCTGCGCACATAACATGTAGCCGGTGAGATTGACGGCGAGCATCGCATTCCATGCATCGAGGCCGATATCTTCGATGCCGCCCGCGCGCAACAGACCTGCGTTATTGACGAGCACATCGACCTGACCGAACTTGCGTGCAACCTGATCGCGTGCGCGGTTCACGCTCGTTGCATCGCCGATATCGCAAGTTATGGCGATAGCATCGACGCCAGTCGCGCGCAATGCTTGCGCCGCATCGTTGCAGCCCGCTTCATCGCGATCGAGTAATGCGAGCCTTGCGCCCGCATCGGCGAATGTCGATGCAATGGCGCGCCCGATTCCGCCGGCCGAACCCGTCACTACGCATACGCTCGATTCGAGGCCGAGCCAATGCTGCGCGGTGTGATCCCGCGCGGCCTGATTAGTCATCCTTGTCTCCTGAGTTCGTTCGATGCAAAGGCGCCGATAGCCTTGCCTGTGAAAAAAGTATATTCACGCCCATGCACGAAAGATTGGACAAAGGACGCAGACGACAGGACAATTTGTGCATCAGGAGACGCAGGATATGAGGAAAATCCCTAACTACAACTTGTACGGGGAATCGGCGCGTCCACCGTGGTATGACGCGTTCAACTTCGAATGGATCGTCGAGCGCAGCGCGCCCAACGACTGGCATATCGACGCGCATCGCCACGATGCGCTCTTGCAATTTCTGTACATTCGCGGCGGCGGCGGGCAAGTGCTGATCGAGAACAGCATGATCGATCTCGTGCCGCCGTGCGTCATCATGCTGCCCGCGCAAACGGTTCATGGATTCAACTTCGCGCCGAACGTGGATGGTCTCGTCGTGACCGTCGCGCAAAGATCGATCGAGGCGCTGGCATCGATCGCGGCGCCGGGACTCGTTCCGGTGTTGCAACGCGCAGGCGTCTCGCGCATGAGTGCCCACTCCGTGGAGGAAAGCGCATTCGTGCCGATCGTCGAATTGCTCGAGAAGGAATTCCGCGCGACGAATCGCGGTCACATGGCGGCGGGCATGTCGCTATTGATTGCACTCTTTGTGCATGTCGTGCGCCTATGCGAAAGCGCATCTGCGCCGAGTGTCGCATCGACCGAAAGGCGGGCGCAGCAGATCAAGCGCTTCAGGGAACTGGTGGCCGCGCATTTTCGCGAGCATCGACCTGTCGAGTTCTATGCGCAGAAGCTCGGCATGACGGTCACACAACTCGGGCGGATATGCCGCGAAGAGATCTCGAGTTCGCCGCTCGCAATGATCAACGAGCATCTTGTGCGCGAGGCGCAGCGCGATCTCGTTTATTCCAGCATGTCGGTCAAGCAGATCGCACATGGACTGGGCTTTGCCGATATCGCTTATTTCAGCCGCTATTTTCGCAAGCAGACCGGCGTCACGCCGACCCAATTCCAGGCGGAAGCGCACAAGGCGCTGGCCATTCAATAGCCCGTTCGCTTCCTTCTTCGAGGGTTGCCAGCTTCGTACAAGCGTGCGATGCTTCGCCGTGCTGTAAATCGATAACAACAAGAAAGGCCCGAGCGAGACCAGTCCGGTTTAATCACCCTTCGAAGGAGTGAACATGATCGTACTGTCATCGGATCGAGCGGCGCACGACGCGTCGCGGCGCTTCCGCATAAAGGCACGCGGAATGCTGTGCGCCTGGCTCGTCATGAGCTCGGCTGCCAATGTCGCCTATGCCGATGCACAAACGGCGTATACGCTTCTGCCGCCACCCAGCGAGTTATACGGTGACCTTTTCGTCGCCGTGCAGACGCAGGGCGTCTATCCCGATCAGAAGACTTTCGTCGATGCCATACCCAAGATTGACCCCGCGCAGATCGTGCAGGCTTATCATCAGCAGATGTCGGTGCCGGGCTTCTCGCTCGCGACGTTCGTCGCACAATACTTCACGCCGCCAACTGATCAGGTGATTACGCCGCCGCCGAATCAGAGCCTGCGCGAACATATCGACTGGCTTTGGCCCGCACTCACGCGTCTGACGACGACCGCGAACGTACCCGCCAACAGTTCCCTGATTCCGATGCCAAAGCAGTACGTGGTGCCTGGCGGACGCTTTCGGGAAGGTTACTACTGGGATACCTATTTCACGATGCTCGGTCTGCAGGAGGCAGGCCGCGAAGATCTCGTCGACGATATGCTCGATAACTTCGCGTATCTGATCGACACGATCGGCCATATTCCGAATGGCAATCGCACATACTATGTGAGCCGTTCGCAGCCGCCGTTCTTCTCCTATATGGTCGAACTTGCCGCGCACAAGGAAGGTGGACGTGTTTATCAGAAGTATTTACCGCAATTGCGCCGCGAACATGATTACTGGATGCAAGGAGCGGATACGCTGCAGCCAGGCGGCGCGGTACGCAACGTCGTGATGATGCCGGACAAGACCGTGCTCAATCGGTATTGGGACGAACGCGATACGCCGCGCGACGAGTCCTACTCGGAAGACGTGGCGACCGCCAAGCTGGTCACGAACCGTCCGGCGAACGAGGTGTATCGCGACTTGCGTGCGGCGGCTGAAAGCGGCTGGGACTTCAGCTCGCGCTGGTTCGGCGACAATATGACGCTTGCGACGATCCGCACGACATCGATCATTCCCGTCGATTTGAATAGCCTGATGTTCCACCTCGAAACGACGATCGCAATCGGTTGCGGCGAGGCGCGTGATTTCCGTTGTGTCGGCGAATTCGTGGGGCGTGCGGCCAAACGCGCGATCGGCATCAACAGATATCTCTGGAACAAGAACGGGTATTACGGCGATTACGACTGGAAACTCGGTCAGCCGCGCAACAACCCATCGGCTGCTATGCTCTATCCGCTCTTCGCCAACGTGGCGTGGCCGGAGCGCGCGCACAAGACCGCGGAAACCGTCGAAGCGATCTTGCTCAAGCCGGGCGGACTCACGACGACCACGTACAACACGACGCAGCAATGGGACGCGCCGAATGGCTGGGCGCCATTGCACTGGATCGCCGTGCAAGGATTGAAGCGCTATGGGCGCAGCGATCTCGCGCAACAGATCGGCACGCGCTTTCTTGCCGACGTGAATAACGTCTATAACACTCAACATAAGCTCGTTGAGAAGTACATCGTGGAAGGTAGTGGAACGGGCGGCGGAGGAGGTGGGGAATATCCGTTACAGGATGGTTTCGGATGGACGAATGGCGTGACGCTGAAACTGCTCGATCTCTATTCGCCGGGGCAATGAGCCGATGAAACGGCGGGCATCGTCAAAGGTCATGTAGCGATGCCCGCGTTTCGGTTCGCGTCAATCCTTCTTCGCCTGCTTTTGCCGCCGATATTCCGGTACTGTCATGCCGCCCACGCCCCAGTTCTCCATTTCCACTTCCTGGATGACGACGAACGTGGTATCGAGCGGCTTGTTCAATACTTCGAGAAGGAGTTGGCTCGCGCCCTCGATGAGTTGCTTCTTTTCCTCGGCAGTCACCGCGTTCGTGCCGGGCTTGTTGCCTTCGCGTGTCACCTGAATCGTTACGATCGGCATGACGATCTCCTTGAGTGGGAAACGACGAAGCGCCTGCGAGAGGCGCATCGTCAACGGGCAAAGAATCGATCAATGTCCCGCGCTTTGACCGCCGTCGACGTGCAGGATCTCGCCCGTCACGAACGGCGCCGCATCAAGATACAGCACCGCGTTCGCGATGTCGCTCATTTCGCCCATGTGTCCCATCGGATGGAGTGCGCCGAGCGCGTCGTGCGTTTCGGGCGCATGCATCGGCGACTTGATGATGCCGGGCGACACTGCATTCGCGCGAATGCCTGACTTCGCATACTCGATAGCAAGCGACTTTGTCGCGGAATTCAGACCGCCCTTGGTCAGCGACGCCAATACCGAAGGCACGCCGCTTACCGCATGATCCACGAGCGACGTCGTGATGCTGACGATGTGGCCGCTCTTGTTCTTTTCCATTTGCTCGATAGCCAGTTGCGTGATGTGGAAGAAGCCATTCACATTCACGTTCAGAACCGCGGCATAGTCTTCCTGCGTATATTGCGTGAAAGGCTTTGCGACGAATATGCCGGCGTTGTTGACGAGCGTATCGATGCGGCCGAACTTTGCGATTGCCGCTTCGACCACGCGCTGCGCGGTGGCGCGATCGCCGATATCACCGGCGACAGCGACGACGTTCGGATCGTCCGGTTGCTGAATTGAACGGGCGGTCGCGACGACGCGATAACCTTGCGCACGGAATGCCTTGACGATTTCAGCGCCGATGCCTTGCGATGCACCGGTAACGATAGCGACTTTGCTTGCGTTGCTCATGATGAACCTCGATGAATGTTGGTTTGGGCCTGTTGCGGATCGGACCGACGGCTCCGATGGCTCGTAATCTAGGCCTTTCGAGATTCCTTGCGTACACCCGTGATGGACAATCAGTCTTGCGTGCGAGGAACAAATGGGCCGCAGCGAAATCGATCAGACGAATGAATCACCGATAGGAGAAACGACGTGACGCTGCAAAACGTAAGGGCCTTCGTGTTCGACGTATTCGGCACGGTAGTGGACTGGCGCGGCGGAGTTGCACGCGAGGCTGCGCCATTTCTTCAACGCCACGGCGCGATCGACGCAACGCCCGAAGCGTTCGCCGATGCATGGCGAAGCCGCTACGTGCCTGCGATGCGCAAGGTGATCAACGGGGAGCGGCCATTCGTGCGGCTCGATGTGCTGCATCGCGAGAATCTGCTCGACGTGCTGCCGGAGTTCGGCATCGATCCGAATGCCGTGGCTGCAGAAGCGCTCGAAGAGTTGAATCTTGCATGGCATCGGCTCGATCCGTGGCCGGATTCGATAACGGGTTTGCAACGGCTCAAGGCGCGCCATATCATCGCGCCGCTTTCGAACGGCAATATTCGATTAATGGTCGATATGGCGAAGCGCGCCGGTCTGCCTTGGGATGCGATTCTCGGCGCGGAGATTGCGCAAATCTATAAGCCCGATCCGCAGGCGTATTTACGCACGGCCGAAGTGTTGATGCTGACGCCGGAAGAAGTATGTCTCGTCGCCGCGCATAACGACGATCTCGCGGCGGCAAGAAGGTGTGGGTTGCGCACGGCGTTCATCGCACGGCCCTATGAACGCGGTCCCGCTCAGACAGTGGATTTAAAAGCCGAAAGCGATTGGGATGTCGTTGCCAAGGATATGAACGAATTGGCCGATGCCGTGGGTGCGTGAGCGCTGCGAGCATCGGCCAATGACGAGCTGGATTTAAGCGACGCCTTCGACGATGCGGAAGTCGCGCACGACGGAATCGCCCAGCACTTCCAGTGCGCGCTTATACGTTGCACTGTTATAGGCGGCGACGGCTGCTTCGAGTGAATCGTATTCGATGACGACGGTGCGCTCGAGCACGCCTTCGCCTTGCACCATCGACGCAACGCCGCGCACGAGCGGACGGCCGCCGCCTTCTGCAATAGCCTGCGTTGCGATCTTCGAGTATTCCGCAACCTGATCGGGCTTCATGATTTTTGTGTACACACTGACCCAATATCCCTTTGCCATCTTTATCTCCAGTGTTTGAAGGGCGCCTTGCGCCATGAGGCGAACGCACTGTGCTTTTGCATTCAGTCCGGCGGACAGCATAGCAAATTCTCGATTAAGCGCGTTTCGGTGAAAGGTGCTTTCTTGCGCTAGGGGTTAACCCGAGAGCACCTGCGTCATAAACTGCTTTCACTGCTTCGAAAGGCACTGTGTTCGAAGCCGGGCACCTCATAACACTGGAGTTTCATCATGAAGTCGATCATCCGCGCAGCACTCGTCGCAACCGCTCTCGTCATTCCCGTCGCTTCGTTCGCGCAAAGCCAGATCACGCGCGCTCAAGTGCGCGCGGAATTGGCGGCATTGGAGAGCGTCGGCTATCACGTCGGCGACGGCGATCAGGCGCACTATCCCGAAGCCATTCAAGCGGCCGAAGCGAAGCTCGCCGCACGCGATGGTGCGACGGCCTACGGCGGCGCAGCCAATGGTGCATCGCAATCGGGTAGCGCACGCGTGTCGCAGTCCGACTGGAACGCAATGTACTCGCGCTAAATGCGTGAATGACCGAAGCGGTCTATGTGACCGCTTCAGGCGATGCATTCAGTCCGCAGCGTATTTGCGGTCGAGTTCATCGAAAAGCGGCTTGTTCACAAGCCGCTGACGCTCGGCGAAAGGCGCAACGACAGCGGGATTTTCGTCGAGACGTCCCTGCGATTTCAAGGCGCCGAGCGCGGTCTGCATGCCGCGCACGGCGCTTTGCAATGCCGCATTTGCATAGAGCACGAGGCTGAAGCCGAGGCGTTCGAGATCCGCGCGGTCGGTAACAGGCGTCTTTCCGCCGATCACGATGTTGATCAGTTGCGGCGCGTCGAGCAGCTTCGGCAGTGACGCGATTTGCTCCGGCGTTTCGATCGCTTCGACGAAGAGAATGTCGGCGCCCGCTTCGACGAATGCGCGTGCTCGTTCGATCGCTGCATCGAAGCCCTCCACCGCGCACGCATCGGTGCGCGCGATGATCAGAAAGTTATCGTCTTCGCGGGCATCCGCCGCTGCGCGTATCTTCCCTACCATTTCATTGGTCGATATTACGGCTTTGCCCGCGAAGTGCCCGCATTTCTTCGGCATAACCTGATCTTCGAGCTGAATGGCGTCCGCGCCCGCGCGCTCCAGCGTGCGTACCGTGTGACGCACGTTGAGCGCATTGCCGAAGCCCGTGTCCGCGTCGACGATAAGCGGCAGGTCCACTGCATCGCGGATGCGCGACGTATGCTCCGCGATTTCCGCGAGTCCCATGAAGCCGAGATCCGGCAGGCCGAGCGACATGTTGGTTACACCTGCACCGGTGATGTAGATCGCCTCGAAGCCGAGATCGGCGGCGACTTGCGCGCTCATTGCGTTGAATGCGCCGGGCAGCAGCAGGGCGCTGCGAGCGTTGACCCGTTCGCGAAAGGCCGCGCGGCGGCGCGAGGAAGAAGTGGTCATGGCTAAGGTTCCGGAAGGATAGTTCGTGTTCAGCGTCGATGCATGCGCCAGCGTCTGCAATGCTAACGCGCGATGCGCTTCGGCGCTCGCACGAACGTCATTCGAAGCGGAACAGCGCACGCGCCGAATCGCGCAACACGATGGTACGCAGCGATGCGTCGGGAATCCAGCGGTCGAGCGCATCGCGCGATGCGCCGTAGTCCATCAGGCTTTGATGTTGCGTGTGCGGCCAGTCGCTGCCCCACACGAGCCGCGCTGCGCCGAATGAATCGAGCAAGGCGGACGTGAGCGTCTGACCGAGCGACGTGCCGGTTTCGCCTTCCACGCTGCGGTAAGCCGCCGATAGCTTGACCCACACGCGGCCGCATTGCGCCGTCGTCAGCAGATAGCGAAAGCCCGGATCGTCGGCGCCAAATGCCGGATCGGGACGGCCGAAATGATCGATCACGATTGTGCAGGCTTGTTCGAGCAATGGCGCGATAAGCATCGGCAAGTCCACGGCATCGCGATGAATCTCGACGTGCCAGCCGAGCGCGTTGACGCGCTCGAATAACGCTCGCCAACGCGCTTCACGCAGATCGGGCAACGCAAGCCCGATCAGATTGAGCCGCATGCCGACGACGCCGAGTGCCGCGAGGCGATACAACTCCGCGTCGCTGATCGAAGGATCGATAACGGCCACACCGCGAAAGCGTTGCGGATAGCGCTGCAGCACATCGAGAAAAAACGAATTGTCGGTGCCGAGAAAACTCGGTTGCACGAGCACCGCGTGAGAGACGCCGTTGGTGCGCAAGTGTTCCGCATAGGCATCGAGCGTTGCGTCGTAGTCGGGTGCGTGTCGACGATGCGGTGCCAGCGGCAGGCCGCGCACGAAGACATGCGCGTGACTGTCGATCGCTTCGATGGCGGCAGGCTTCGATTCGAGCCATTGCTCATCGCCGAGCGTGGAATGAAGTGAACGCGTCATGGAAAGTTCAGACATGCTTGGGCGAACGCTCGTTCGACGCAGCTTGACCAGGCACAACAGCAATGCGACGGCCTTTCGTTTCAGGCAAGAGCAACGCGGCCACGACGACGAGTCCATAGGCCGCGCCCGCGTCGATGCCGATTGCCTGTCCGATCGGCATCGAATTGCCCATGTGGCCGACGAGCACCGGAAACGCCGCCGACACGACGCGTCCGAAGTTGTAGCAGAAGCCGACGCCCGTACCGCGCACGCCTTGCGGATAGAGCTCGTTGAAGAGCGCGCCGAGCGTTGCGGGAATGCCCGCGGAGAACAGACCGAGCGGGAAGCTCAATACGAGCATGGCAATATCGCCGATGGGCAGGAACACATAGACGTTGACCGTGACCGCGCAACAGACAGCGAAGAGAATCACGTTCTTCCTGCGACCGATCTTGTCTTGCAGCCATGCACTGACAAAGCATCCGATGATGAATGCCGTAATCACGACAGCCAGATAGCCGCCCGTGCCGAGCACCGACAAATGCCGCTCGGTTTTCAGGTACGTGGGCAGCCATGTGGTAATGGCGTGATAGCCGCCGTGCGCGCCGAGGCCGATCAATCCGCCGACGATCGTCGTGCGCAGCACAGAAGGATGAAAGATTCCAGCGAGAATGGCGAGAGCGCTCTGACGTTGTGCATGTTCCTTTTCGGCAGGTTTCGATTCACGCGGCGGCTCTTCGATATTGCGGCGCATATAAATGACGAGCACAGCCGGAATGAGGCCGACGGCGAACAGCACGCGCCAGGCCCAGTCGGGTGATACCCATGAAAACACGATTGCATAGAGCAGAACCGCACCGGCCCAGCCAAAGCCCCATGCGCTTTGCACGATGCCCATAGCTTTGCCGCGATGTTTCGCGCGAATCGTCTCGCTCAACAATACTGCGCCCGCCGTCCATTCGCCGCCGAAGCCGAGTCCCTGAAGCGACTTGAGCACGAGCAACTGTTCGAAATTCTGCGCAAAGGCGCTGAGAAACGTGAAAAGCGAAAACCAGAGAACCGTGACTTGCAAGGCCTTGACGCGTCCGATTCGATCGGAAAGCACGCCCGCGAAGAGTCCGCCCAATGCGCCCGCGACGAGCGTCGCGCCGCCGATCAGACCGGCTTGTCCTTTTCCGATGCCCCATGTCGCGATGAGTGTCGGAATGACGAGACTGAATAACTGCGTATCGACGCCGTCGAGCGCCCAGCCTGCAAAGCATCCCCAAAGCGTGCGTCTTTCCGCCGTGGAAATTTCACGGTACCAATTCATCTCGCGTCTCCTGTGCTGGCCTCTGGCCGGCTCTTGTTCAATATGCCACTGAATTCTAAAAACGAATCGCGGCCGCGCATACTATGGATACGTTCATCTTTCATAGCATTTTGATATGCTCGCAAGATGGAGACGCGCAACCTCAAATACTTTCTCGCGGTAGTCGATGCAGGCAGCGTCACGCGCGCGGCCGAGGTACTCGATATTGCGCAACCCGCGTTGAGTCAGGCGCTTTCGCGCATGGAGCGCGATCTTGGCGTGAAGCTTTTCGAGCGCACGCGACGTGGCGCGCAATTGACTCCGGCGGGCGACGCAATCGTCGAAGACATTCGATTGAGCGTGGCGCGCATTGACGCGGCATCGCATCGTGCGCGTGAAATCGGTGCGCAGCGCGGCGGGCGTCTGACGATAGGCTTTGCATCGGCGGCACTTTTCAGCCTGTTGCCTCGCGCGATTGCGGCGCTGCGCGAAGAGGTGCCGAACGTCGAACTCATGCTGAGAGAAATGAGCAATGCGGAGCAGGCAAGCGCGTTGGAGAAAGGCACGATCGATATCGGCTTGCTGCATACGCCTGTTGCCGTGGGCGGGCGCATGCGCGAAAAGTTGATCGTGAGAGAGCGCTTGCTCGCGGTACTGCCGATGTCTTTTGTTATTGGCGACGATGGAAAAGTCGGTTTGAAGGAGTTATCCGATGCAGGCCTCGTATGGTTTCCGAGCGATCAATTGCCGGTAGTTCGCGCGGGCATCCTCAGTGCTTTTCGTAAAGCGGGTTGCGAAGCCAACGTCGTGCAGGACGCGAATCGTTCTCTGACGGTATTGGCTTGCGTCGCGGCCGGATGCGGCGCATCGCTCCTGCCGCAATCCGTGACTGCGTTGCAGTTCGCCGGCGTGCGCTTCTGCGACGTGCGCGACGGCGATAACCTGCCACCATTCGAACTCAGCGCAATATGGCCGATGCGTTCCCGCCCGACGCTCGCGGATCGCTTCGCGGCCTTGCTCGAAGCATGAGCGCATGATCGCATCGCAAGGAGACACGCATGAATGAAACATCGAACGATCTGCCGCTACCGGACGGCATTCGCGCGCGCATGATCGACAATGGCAATGGCCTTTCGATGCATGTGCTCGAAGCCGGATTCGATATCCCCGGTCGGCCTTGCATCGTGCTCCTTCACGGCTTTCCCGAACTCGCTTATAGCTGGCGCAAGATCATGAAACCGCTTGCCGATGCGGGCTTTCATGTCGTCGCGCCGGATCAGCGCGGTTATGGGCGCACTATCGGCGGTATTGCTTCATTCGATACCGATCTCGACGAGTTCACATTTCCGAATCTGGTCCGCGATGTACTGGGTCTCGTGTCGGCGCTGGGTTATCGCAGAGTCGCATCGGTTATCGGTCACGATTTCGGCTCGCCCGTTGCCGCGTGGTGTGCATTGATTCGTCCCGATGTATTCGCATCGGTCGTGATGATGAGCGCGCCTTTTGCGGGGCCGCCTGCATTCGCCTTCAATACCGCGAACGACGATGCAAGGCTCGCGCGCGTCGAGACGGCGCAATCGATCATGGCCGAAGCGGTCGCCGGGCTCGCGTCGCTCGATCCGCCGCGCAAGCACTATCAATGGTATTACTCGGGCGCGCAGGCGAATGACGACATGTGGCACCCGCCGCAAGGACTCGCCGCGTTCTTGCGCGCGTATTACCACATGAAGAGCGCGGACTGGCCGGACAATGGTCCGCATCCGCTCGCATCCGTTTCTGCCGATCAACTGGCTTTGCTGCCCACGTACTACGTGATGAACGCGGATGCGACGATGCCGCAAACCGTCGCCGAACATTCGCCCGACGCCGATCAAATCGCCGGATGTGCCTGGCTGTCCGACCGCGATTTGAACGTCTATGCGAGCGAATACGCGCGCACGGGATTTCAGGGTGGACTGAACTGGTATCGGTGCGGCACCGATCCGAGTCTTGCTGCTGCACTGCGGATGTGGTCGGGGCGCACTATCGACGTGCCGTCATGCTTTATCGCAGGCGCGAGCGATTGGGGCTATTACCAGCGGCCGGGCGATTTCGAAGCGATGCGCGTGCTGGCCTGCACCGATTTTCGCGCGACGCATCTGATCGAAGGCGCAGGGCATTGGGTGCAGCAGGAGCAGCCGAGCACGGTCGTCAGCCGCATACTGCGGTTTCTCCGTCAGAATGCGCCATAGAAATGTATCCATACGTGTATGAAGTTTCTTGTTGTAAGAGTCTCATCTGAATGAGTTGTCTGGCGGAACTTCATTGAAATCGCGGCTGTCCACGAGCCTCGCGGCCTTTTTTGTAGGTCGGCATGAACCGCGAGGAGAGTATCGATGGATAAAGGACGTGTTGCCGCGCTCGACGCTGGCCGGGCGCTCGCGATCGTCGGGGTAGTCGCAGTACACCTGTCGTTTCAGTTTCCCAATCTGCCGGGCACCGTCACGCTCATTGCGCGCATGGGCCAATACGGCGTGCAGTTGTTCTTCGTGATCAGCGCGATCACGATCTTCATGACGCTCGAAGTGGATCACGCGCGCTGCGCGGATGCGCGTCATGTCACGTTGCGCTTCTATATCAAGCGTTTCTTTCGCATAGCGCCGATGTACTACGCGGCGATCGCGGTCTATGGACTCATCAGCTATGGCGCGACGCGCTCGGGCATCGAACGCGCATGGATTCTCGGCGCACATGGGCCGATGGACGTGCTGCTCAACCTGGTCTTTCTGCATGCTCTTTCGCCGACAGCGATCAATAACGTCGTGCCAGGCGGATGGTCGATCGGCGTGGAGATGCTGTTCTACCTGATTGCGCCACTTCTATTTTTTCTCGCGATGAATCGCGCGCGCCTCTTGCTGGCTACGGTGTTGTTGCTCGGCCTCTCGTATGCCGTGATGTCGATGGCCGATTGCAACGGCACGCTCGATTGCAATGTCGCCAATAACACCTTCAGCTACTTCTGGCCGCCCGTGCAGGGTCCGTGCTTCATCGTCGGCATGTGGGCGTGGTATGCATTTCGCTCGCATCTTCTCGGCGCGTCCGACGTGACGACGCGCGTGTCTTTACTGTATTTTTCGCTGGCGCTGGCTTTTGCGCTCACGACCGCAGCGCTCGGCGTGTGGCTCGACAAGGCGCATGCGCTCGCGCCCGTATTCGCGGCATGCAGCGCCGTGGCCTTTCTGCTCTTCGTGTGTTCACGTCATGCCCGCAAGCATCGCGATAACAAGCATGCCGTGCCGCGCGTCACACTCGTTCGACGCGCCGCCGCCGCGCTCGGCCGCGAAAGTTATGGTATTTATCTCTGGCACTTCATCTGCGTCTACGTGACGTTTCATTTCTTCGATCGCTCATTCGGACAGAAGAATGGAGAGACGTCGCTCGCGTTGTTCGGCGCGACGCTGATCGCGGTGCTCGTCGTCTCTTATGCATTGTCGCGTGTGTCGGACCGGCTGATTCAAGGGCGTGCTACACGCTTGTCGAGACGCCTGCTCGCATCGGTCGATCGACGCTTTCATCTGACGCGCGACGCCTGATCGCGAGGATAAGCATGAGCGCAGAACGCCTGACGGAAAGCCGGCATGGCTCGGCTTTCCCGCTGTCAAAGTACACGCGCGCGTTCATTCGATTCGCTCGCAAGCGGGGTGGCGTAGTGCTGGATATCGGCGCAGGTTATGGAGCCGCGTCCCTGCCTGCGTTGAGCAAACGCACGCGCGTGATTGCGAATGACATTTCCCGGGCGCAACTGGAGCAAATCCGGCAGGCTGCACCAGCTGCGTACGTCAGTAATCTCGTCTTGCTGGAAGGCGCGTTCCCGCACTACGAACTCGAAGCCTCTTCTCTCGACGTGATTCTCGCGTCTCACGTACTCCATTTCCTCGCGCCCGATGATTTCCGTACGGGCGTCGCCCGGCTATTCGATTGGCTCAAACCCAACGGCAAGGCATTCGTGCTGTGCTTCACGCCGTATCATCGTTTCATGGCGAAGATGATTTCCGACTACGAGCGGGCGATCGTATCGGGCAATGCATGGCCAGGATTGACGGAGGATTCGGATCGCTATGCACTCGCGCCAAAGCTATTGCCCGCGACAGTCAACCTCATGGACCCGACGATACTCGCCCGCGAATTCATGCTCGCGGGTTTTCGCATCGAGTGCGTGGAATTCACGCCGTGTCCTCGCGGCGTGAATCCGGAATACTTCCCTCTCGATGGCCGCGAGTGGGTCGGACTCGTTGCCTACAAAAGCGCCTGATTCGTCGTCGCTGGCGCGGGCAATTCGAACCGCCTTCCGCGCGTGCGATACAGCACGATGCTCAGAGCCAGCGTCGCAAGCTCGGTGATGGCGACGGTCATCCAGATGCCGCGCGGCCCGAACCATTCGGTCAGAAGCCAGAGCATCGACAAGAGCAGCAGCCAGCTTCGCAACAGGGCGACGATCATCGACGCGAGCGGCGCTTCGATGGCCGTCAGATAGCCGCTGATCGCTACGTTGATCGCGGCAGGCAGGAACGCGAGCGCGCACCACGGCAATGCGTCGCGCAGAAGCGCTTGTGCCGCAGGACTGTCGGGCACGAAGAGCGCCCCGAGCGGTTGCGCGAGCGCGAGGATCGCGAAAGCGGCGGCGAGTGCGAAGCCTGCCGTAACGATGACGCCGATCGAAAACGCGCGCGACACGGCATGCGCGTTGCCCGCGCCGCGCTGAAAGCTCACGATAGGCTGCATGCTCTGTACGAGCGCGACCATCGTGACCGACGCGATCATCGTCATGTATTCCACGACTGCGAACGCAACGAGGCCCGTGTCGCCGAGCCAGCGCAATACAGCGTGATTGAACGCGAAGAGCGTGACGCTTGGCGCGATCTCGCCGAGAAACTCCGATGCCCCGTTATAAGCCATGCGCCATGCGTGATCGAGCCGTGTGAAAGCATGGGCAACAGGCCGAACGTGCCGGGCCTTGACGAAGTGGTAGCCGAGCATCGGCATGCAGGCGAGCGCCTGGCTGATGCCCGATGCGAGCGCCGCGCCACGCATGCCCCATTGCATGTGGCTCACCATCCACCATGTCAAGGCGACATCGGCGATGCCGCCCGCGATCAGGCAGACGAGACCGAACTTCGCCGCGCCTTCGATTCGCAAGAACAGTTCGAGCGCATAACATGCGGTCGGAAACAGAACGAAAGGCGCATAGGCGTGCAGGAAGTCTTTCGCGAGCAGCGCAAGCGCGCCGCGCGCGCCCGTCCATTGCACGAAGGTATCGGCATAAAAATGGATCGCCATCGCGAATGTCACGCCGCATAGACCGAGCAGCCAGAGCGCCTGTGTGAATGCTTCGGCGGCATCGCGTTCGCGCTGCTCGCCGAGCAATCTCGCGACGAGCGTCGATCCGCCGACGCCGATCATCACGCTGAATGCGTAAGGCAGATAGAGCAACGGAACGAGCAGATTCAACGCGGCAAGCGCATCTGGGCCGACATGGCGTCCGATGAAGATGCCGCTGATGACCGAGTGCATGCAGTACACCCATGCAGCTAGCACGGTGGGCACTGCATAGTTCGAAAATTGACGAATGAGAGAAGCGTTGTTATTGAAAGCCATGACTGACAACCAGACGTTACTCGCTAGGCACGCCCATAAGAATTCGCGACGCATCATGCGTGCGAATGAATGTTATGGCATGGCGCATTAGCGCAGAATGAGCGCGCCGAAGATACGCAGGCGGGCCGCAAATGATTGAAACGAGACTGCGTAGTAGCGCGGGAGCGCTACGAGAGGAACTGCGACGTGCGTGAGGTACGAATGCGGTGTGAATGCCGCTTCACGCTTTCATGACGCCGTGATTGGAGCGGCGAAGGCGAATGAAGGTTCCTTATTGCCCTTTTGAGCGAATCATGATTCGCGCACCGGTCAGCCGCCTGATGCCTCCAGCGGCCTGTCGGCCTTGGCGCGCAAGCCATAGGCAGTCAACATGCGATACAGCGTGACGCGGGAGATGCCCAGTTCGTCCGCCGCTTCGCCGAGACGTCCGCGATGACGCAACAACGCCACGTCGATAGCCTGTCGCTCGGCTGCTTCGCGCGCTTGTGCGAGCGTCATCAGCGCGGCTTCCGCATATTCGCCCAGTTCGAGATCGCTGGCGAGAATCTGCCTTCCTTCCGACATGACGATTGCGCGACGCACGCGATTGATCAACTCGCGCACATTGCCGGGCCAGCCATAGTTATGCAGCGCTGCAATCGCGCACGGCGCGAAGCCGCGAAGCCGCCGGCTCGCGTCCTTTCTGAAGCGATCGAGCATGTGATTCGCAAGCAGTTCGATATCCTTGCCGCGCACGCGCAGCGGCGGCTCGTCGATCTGCAATACGCACAGGCGATGGTACAAGTCCGCGCGGAAGCGTCCTTCGAGCATGGCCGTCTGCATGTCGACGTGCGTCGCCGAAATGATGCGTACATCGACGTCCGTCGAACCTTGTCCGCCGAGACGCTCGATCTTGCGCTCTTGAAGAAAGCGCAGCAGACTCGCCTGACTTTCGAGCGGCAGATCGCCGATTTCATCGAGAAAGAGCGTGCCGCCGTCGGCCGCTTCAACGCGACCAATCTTGCGTTGATTGGCGCCGGTAAATGCGCCGCGCTCATAACCGAAGAGTTCCGACTGCAACAGATGCGCGGGAATCGCGCCGCAGTTGATCGCGACGAAAGGCCGCTCGCGCCGCACGGATCGCTCGTGAATCGCAACAGCGGTGAGTTCCTTGCCCGTGCCCGATTCGCCGGAGATGAAGACGGGCGCATCGGTCATCGCGACTTTTCGAATCGAGCGATAAAGCGCCTGCATCGCATCGCAGGAACCGACCATGCTGCCTTCCTTGCATTCGTCCTTGCGCGGATCGTTGCTCGCGGCATCGTGCAGCGAAACCATGCCGTATGCGTGTCCCACTGCATCGACGATTCGATCGGCGGTGGACGGCACGGTCACATAGTCGAAACAAAAATCGCGAATGAGGCGGCAGATATCGGGGTTATCGACATGCTCGGCGTCGACCGTCGCGACCCAGCCGATCTGATAACTTGCGAGCATCGCGGTGAGCGCGGCCGCGTCCTGTGCAAAACCGCGACTGGTGAGATCGACGATACCCGCCGCTGCGCGTTTGCCGTGTTTGGCGGACTTGGGCGGCTTGGCCGGGTCGATGCGCTCGACGGTCCAGCCACGAGCGCACAAACGCTCGGAGACATCGTCCGATAATGCGCGGCCCACGAAGTAGAGCGTTCTGGCTTCCCCGTACATGGCTATTCCCGGCTTTTATAGATATTGCGGCAAGTATGCGCCCTGAGGTCGCAATGTAAAAAGCCTCGCAAACGATAAGCCGTTTTTGAATGTTTACATTGATCGGCGGATTCGATTAAAAACGTCATAGCATTTTTTTCGGGACGCCCGTGCGAAAATCTGCGGGACAAACGTGCTTTATCCGGCCGTGCCCTACGTGACACGGCCGGGCGCGCACGGAGCGCTCGGAACAAGTTACTTATTCACTTATGAATATGTCCATGCACGAAAGTATTTGCGGAACAGAAATCTGCGAGCACTGAAATATCAGATAATTAATACCTCCACGCATTTCAATTTGCGGCGCACGCATTGCGGGCGTAGAGTTCATAAAGGTGCATCTCGTCTGATGAATGACCGTTCGAATATGGATAAAGCAGAGAACTCCACCTCAACGTACCAGCCGCGTTTGCTTCTCGTCGACGACGACCCGGCGATGATTCGCATCATCGGGGACATGCTCGCGGAGTTCCCCAACCAGCGCTTTGCCACCACTGGCGAAGCGGCACTCGCGCTGGCGCGCGAGTCGACGCCGGATCTGATCCTTCTCGACGCCAATCTGCCCAACATGACGGGCTTCGATGTCTGCGAAATCCTCAAGCGCGATGCGAAGCTCGCGCGCGTGCCGGTGATATTCGTCACCAGTCACGACGCGCCCGCGCTCGAAGTCGACGCCTTCAACATCGGCGCGGCGGATTACGTCATCAAACCGCTGGTCGCGCCGCGCCTGCAGGCACGTGTGCGGGCACAGCTTCGTCTGCGGCATCGCGTGATGGAGGCGCAGGCGCGTCGGCACGAGCAGGGTAAAGCGGCGGCGTCGAAACCTACGGGCGTGCGCGTGCTCGGCATCCTCGGGGACGACACGATCGAGGCGCATCGGCATGCGCTCGAAGGCATCGGCGCACTCGATCTCGCGAAGGATTGCAATGCCGCGCTAGGTCTTGCGCAAAGCAAGGAGCCGGATGCGATCGTGCTGGATGCGCGTTGCTGCGATAACCCTTGCGCGGCCGTGCGCGCATTGTTGTCGGAACTGGCCCACGTACCGATCGTCGTGCTGGCCGATGCGCGCGATGTCGAAACGGAGCAATGCACGCTCGATGCGGGCGCGGCGGATGTCATTGCAAAGCCGGCCAGGTCCGCCGTGTTGCAGGCGCGCGTGCAGGGCGCGCTGGCTTCTGCGCGCAAGGCGCGGGAAGAATTGCGCGCGATGCTGGACTCGGCATGCGGCGCGAACGTCCATCCGTTTCCGGTGTATGTTCGCGATGCAAATGGCCGCTAACGTCTAGCGTTCTCGTTCGGCTCAAACCTGTTCGAGCATATCGCGCGCGATCTCCGATGCGCGCGCGAATTCGAGTGCGCGCACGCACGCGAGAAACTGCTCGAAGTGCTCGCGATACGCGCTCGGCGCATAAGGCGACAAGTTCTCGGATAGGGCGATCGCCTGCAGATTCGATGCATCGAGCAATTCGACGATAGCAGTGAGGCGTGCGCGCCAGTCGTAGTCTTGCAGCGGTGAAATGTTGGAAGTGTTCCGTGCAGGCGATCGGGGCCGACCGAATTCATCGACGAGTTGCGCCACGCTCGATGCAAGCAACTGCTGCATGCGCGGCAACGCCACGCGCGCAGCTTCCAGAAGATGCGCGTCCTTCTCGAGCGTGCTCGCGAGCCGCGCGAGCGCAGCAGCGCCGATCGTGCCCGCGCTGCCTTTGATCGCATGCAGCATCGCCGCGGCGCGGCGCACGTCGTGCGCCGCGAGCGCCGAGGCGAGCATCGCGAGTTGCTTGCCAGTCTGCGCGTCGAGGCCGTCGATCGCCTTGCGGATCAGATCGACGTTGCCGCCGAAACGCGCGACGATCGAATCACGCGGCTCCATGATGGATTCGATATCGGCATTCGCGTGATGTGCATCCGGCGCTTGCAGCGTGCGTTCGGTGTGCGCGCGCAGCACCGCGACCAGCCGCTCCACATCGATTGGCTTGCCTACATGTTCGTTCATGCCGGCCGCTATGCATGCATCGCGATCCGCGCCCGATGCATTGGCCGTCATCGCGATGACGGGCAGCGCGGCGAAGCGACCGTCCGCGCGAATGAGGCGTGTCGCTTCGAGTCCATCGAGATCGGGCATCTGCACGTCCATGAGCACCGCGTCGAAGCAGGCGTTTGCTGCGATGACCCGATCGACGCCTTCACGGCCGCTTTGCGCAAGCGTGACGGATGCGCCTTCAGCGAGCAGCACGCCTTCGGCAACCTGGCGGTTGAGCGCATTGTCTTCGACGACGAGCAACGCGAGTCCCGCAAGGCGGCGCGCTTTCATTGTCGGCAGCGGCGTGACGGGCCGCGTCGTTTCGGTGTCGCGAGGCAGCGCGGCACGGATTGCCGCCGCGAGTTGCTTGGGCGTCACGGGCTTCGTCAGGAAGCCGGCGAAAGGCGCGTCGCCGCCTTCCTGCGACTCCTTCAACACCTCGCGGCCGAATGCCGTGACGAGCAGCACGAGAGGCGGCGCAGCGCGGCCTTTCATCGCGTGAATCTGCCTGGCGGCGTTGAGCCCGTCGAGTTCCGGCATGCGCCAGTCGAGAAGGGCGATGTCGTAGGGCGCATCGTTCAGCGCAGCTTCGCCGATGCGTTCGACCGCTTCGCTTCCGCTCGTCACGATGTCAGCGCGCCAGCCGAGCGAGCGCACCGTGCGCGCCATGATCTCGCCTGCGATCGCGTTGTCATCGGCGATGAGAATGCGCGCGCCATGTCCGAGGTTCGCGCTTTCGTCATGCGTCAACGCGCTCGCCGTTTCGACGCCAAGCGTGATGTCGAACCAGAAGCGGCTGCCTTCGCCCACGCGGCTTTCGACTTCGAGCTGCCCGCCCATCATCGCGACGAGCCGCTTGCTGATGACGAGCCCGAGGCCCGAGCCGCCGTAACGGCGCGAAGTCGATGCCTCCGCCTGCGTGAAGCTTTCGAAGATGCGTTCGAGCTGTGCCTCGCTGATGCCGATGCCGCTATCGCTGACCGTGATACGCAAGCGCACCGCATCGCCGGATGCATCGGGCGAATCGTCGAGCCGATGCACGCTCACGACGATCTGCCCCGCCGACGTGAACTTGAGCGCATTGCCCGCGAGATTGATCAGCACTTGCTGAAGGCGGAAGCTATCGCCGACGAGCACAGTCGGCACGGACGGATCGAGATCGAACAGCACTTCGACATCCTTCGCGCCCTGGTTGCCCGAGAGCACGATGCCGAGCTCTTCCATCAGTTTTTCCGGCTCGAACGGATGGCTGTCGAGCTGCAGCTTGCCCGCTTCGATCTTCGAATAATCGAGAATATCGTTGAGCAAATTCAGCAACGATCTGGCCGCGGTTTCCGCCTTGCTCACATAGTCCTGCTGGCGCGCATTGAGCGCCGTCAGCTGCACGAGATGCAACATGCCGAGCACCGCGTTCATCGGAGTGCGGATTTCGTGGCTCATGTTCGCGAGGAACGAAGACTTCGCCGCGCTCGCGGCATCCGCCTGCTCCTTCGCATTGCGCAGATGGAACTCCAGTTCGTACTGGTCGGTGACGTCGTAGTTCACGCCGGTCATCACGACGGGCGTGCCATTCGCGTTGCGCTGCGTGCGCAGCCCGCTCTGGATGCGCCGCGTCGTCCCGTCTGGCAGGACGATCCGGAACGGCTGCAAGGTCTCGATCTCTCCTGCAGCGGCCGCGCGCAGGTTCGCCATGATCGCGTCGTGATCCTCGGGATGTATGCGCAGGCGCCAGTGCTCGAAGTGCAGCCCGTTATCGAGCATCTCCGGCGGATATTGATAAATCTCGAACATGCGCGCGTTCCAGTGCAGCTTGTCCGTCACCAGATCCCACGACCAGATGCCCAGTTCGGCAATGTCGGCAGCCAGAAGCAACTGGTCGCGCGCGTGCGCCAGTTCGCTGCGTTCCTTCCGCTGCCTGGAGATATCCGTAATTACGGATACAAAATGCAAAGCGCCATCGAGACGCATCGCGCCCGTCGATACATGGGCAGGAAACGACGTGCCGTCCTTTCGCTGTCCGGCGAGTTCGCAGTCGGCCGTCGCGACGCCGCTTTCCCCCTTGAATTGCATTATGTATTCGTTATACAAATCCAGATGGGGCGGCGGCACCAGCATCCGGATGTTTTGCCCGATGACTTCGCTCGCCTTATAGCCGAATACCTTTTCGCCGGCCGAATTGAAGGAGCGGACTGCGCCGCGCTCGTCCACGGTGATGATCGGGCTGATCGCGGTGTCGAGGACGGTTTGAGTCGTCGCGAGGCTGCGAGCGAGCGCCTGCTCGATGTGGGTGCGCGCCGTGACCTGACGCACGAGCCGTGCGCCGAACATCGCGATGACGAGCGCGAGCACGGTCGTGACGGAGGCGTGCCAGAGCGTATCGCGCCACCACGGGCCGAGGATCTCATCTTCCGAAAGTGCTGCGGCGACGAAGAGCGGATAGTCCTGCAATTCCCGCAGGCTGTTCAGACGCGTGACGTGATCCTGCGACGATTTGGTCGTGAACACGCCCGAGCGGCCTTCCAGATGCGAGCGATAAAGCGCGGTGTCGCTCACGTTCTTGCCGACGAAACGATCCTCGAAAGGGCGGCGCACGATCATCGTGCCCGAGTTCAGCACGAGAACCGCCGCGCCCGACTGGCCGAGATCGAGGCTGTCGTAGAAGCGCGAAAAGAAATCGATGTCGATGGTCGCGAGCGCGACGCCCGCGAAGCTGCCGTCGGGCGCGTCGATGCGGCGTGATACTGGCACGACCCACTTTCCCGTCGAACGGCTCTTGACCGGCGGCCCGATGTGCGAGCCCTGATCGGTATGCGTGCGGTGATATTCGAAGTACTCGCGGTCCGAGTTATTGAATCGCGAGTCGAGCTTCGCCTGCGAATTGACGATCCACGCGCCGTCCTTGTCGAAGATGAAGAGCCCGTTCAATTGCGGCAACTGCTGCACGCGTGACACGAGCGAGCGGTGCAGGCGCGCGAGGTCGGCCGGCGACGTGCCGTCCTCCTCGACGCGCTCCACCATGCCGATGAGCGTCGTATCGGCTTCCTTGAACGCGTCGTTCGCGTGCTGCGCCATCGCGCGCGCGAGGTTGGACGTCGCCGTCGTCATCTCGTCGATCTGCGCGCGGCGTGCGGCGACGCTGCGCCAGAGATCGGTGCCGATGAGGAGCACGCAGACGACGCCGATGAACACCGTCATCCTGAAAGTGAGCGAGTGGCGACTGTGCAAGCCGTTTGTCTCCGAATGAGCGATTGCGGGACGCTAAGATCGAACGCTGCCGTATCTTATCGCGCCATCCGAAGCGGGCCGGTCGACGGGCAGGCGCGCCGGGCGAAGCGACTTTCGCGGCAATCAGCCGTATTAACGGCGCGGCGGCGCGAAAGCTTGATCCCATGCGAAGGGAATATTTTCGCGGCCTTTTCCGTATCTCACGCAAGGAGTCGCTTCCGACGAGGTCCGGCGACGTGTTCGACGTCCGCCGTCTTTCCGAAGACGAAGCGTTGGCTCGCGCCCGACACTCGCGTCGGCCTGCGCGCGGCTGATTTCGCCCCGAGCCTTGACTGGCACGGCATCGGCGAAACTGGCACGGTCGCTGCATTGCATCGACACCCGCCGCCTCAGCGACTCTCCGATTCATCCGTCTTGCACGTTCGCTCAGCCGGCATTTCATGGAAGGTCTCGTTGGTGCAAGTGGAGCGAATCATGTTGGGATACCTAATCAATGTCGGAAAGGACTTCATGCTGCCGCATCTGATCTGCTGGACCGGGATGCTGCTGGAACGTGCGGAGCATAGCCGCCGCGACGCCTATCTCGGATCGTGCGCGGATATCGGCGAGCTCGAACGCCGTATGCGCGCGTGCGACGGCGACGCCTGATCACTCACGAAAGCGAGAACGAACGATGATGGATTCGAACGACGAACACACCGCCGCAGCGGTCATCGCGCTGCACTGCTCGGGCGCGGGCGCGAATCAATGGCGCCAGCTCGGCGAAACGCTCGACGCACTCAACGCGGATCACGCGCGCTACACGTTGATGGCGCCGGAGCACTATGGTTGCGACAGCGTCGGACCGTGGAGCGGCGAGCGCGCCTTCACGCTCGCGGACGAAGCAGCCCGCACGATCGACATCATCGATCGTCAGCGCGGCAAGGTGCATCTCGTCGGACATTCGTATGGCGGCGGCGTCGCGTTGCGCGCCGCGCTGGAACGGCCGCACGGCGTCGCGAGCATCACGCTTTACGAGCCGTCGGCGTTTCATCTGCTCAAGAGCATGGGCGCGCGCGGTGCGACTGAATTCGCCGAGATTCTCGCGATCGCGGCGCGCACGGCGGAGGGCGTCGTCGCCGGCGATCTGCGCGGCGCGGCGCGTTCCTTCGTCGATTATTGGGGCGGACATGGCGCATGGTCGGCGTTGCGGCCGTCCGTACAGGCGATGCTCACGCGCTGGGTGCCGAAAGCGCCGCTCGATTTTCGCGCGCTGATTCACGAGCCGACGCCGGCGAGCGCGTATGCGAAGCTGCGCATTCCCACGCTCGTCATGCGCGGCGAGCACGCGCCCGCGCCGACGCGCCTGATCGCGGAAACCTTGCCCGATCTGATGCCGGCGGCGAAGCTGATCGTCGTGCCGGATGCGGGACACATGGGGCCGCTCACGCATGCCTGTGCGGTGAACGCGGCGATCGCGGATCACATCGCGATGGCGACGTGCGCGCCGCTGGCCTAGCTAGCCGAGCAGACCGTCGCGCGACGACGCGCTTTCTCCCTGACGCTCGATGAGCCGCGCGCGGAACCAAAACGTCCACGCGAGCAATCCGCCGTAGATCACGTAGCTCACGACCGGCGAGACGACCAGATAACGCTCGACCGGCCACGTCCACGCGAACCAGAAGCGCAGCACGGTTTCGAGCGAGAGCCCGACGCCCCACACGAGCGTCATCAGCCGCAACGACATGCGCAGCGAAGCGCTCTCGCTCCAGTACGCCTCGAAGCGTTTCGCGCCGTCTTCCTGCTCGCGAGTGACGGTCGCGCGGGCGAGATAGAAGACGAGCGGGCGCTCGAAAAACAGCGAGATCAGAAAAACGATGCCCGTTGCGCCCGCCGCGAGCGATTCGCGCACGAGCAGGATGCGCGGGCTGCCGCCCATCGCGAGCATGACGATCGATAGCGCGATGCCGAACAGCACGAGCGCGGAAAGCGCATCCACGCGGCGCGAGCGCGCGAATTCGGCGACGCTCCACATGAGCGGCGGCGCGGCCGATGCATACAGCGCGCCGACATCGCCCCAGTAAGGCAGCGCGAGCCGGTACGCAAGCCACGGAAGCAGCAGGTTAGCGACGAGTTCGAGCACGAGACCGGGTTTGATCTTTTTCATGGACTCAGGAATGTGCGCTTTGAATGGCAATGCCTGAGCCAAGTATAAGAGATCGACAATGCGCGGCCGTGCGAACGCGCGCGCCGGTTCGCTGGGAAGGGCTCGGGCCGCTCCCGATCCAACGAGCGGCCCGACGCGCACATGGCGCCTACTTTCTCGGGGGCGCGCCCGCGGCGGCGGGCGTTCCGGGCACGGCGCCGTTTGCCGTACTGCCCGCGTTGGGGTTGTAGTTCGAGTTCGCGTTGTAGTTCGGCGTCGTCGTATTCGCGTTCGGCGTGTTCGGCGTCGCCGGCTTCAGGGGCTTCGGCTGCAGTGTCTGGTTGATGACGCCCATCTGGCCCATCTTCTTCGCGGCTTGGCTGTCCGCGCTGGCCGCCGTGGCGAAGCACAAGCCAGCAGCGCCGGCGATCAACGCAATGTGCAGGGCGCGTCCCTGCGCGCAATTGCGGCTTTTCTTCATGTCGGCCTCCTTGGCTCACGCCGGCCGCGCGGATGCCCGGCCGGCGACATCATTCTGTGCAAGGACGATACCCGGGCGAAAGAGGGTTTTGCCTAGGTGCTTGCAAATGCAATCCGCGGCGGTCTGACACAGCATCGCTTGATATTTGTCTAAGAAAAGGCCCTCTCCGGTCGGTAATATGTACTTCGAATTGCTAATTGTTTATCAACCGGAGGATCAAGCATGTTTCCCGAATATCGCGATCTCATCTCGCGCCTGAAGACCGAAGACGGCCACTTCTCGCGGCTCTTCGAGCGCCACAACGAACTCGATCATCAGATCCACAACATGGAGACCGGTGTCACGCCTGCGGATGGCTTCGCCATCGAATCGCTGAAAAAAGAAAAGCTGCTGCTGAAGGACAAGCTCTACACGGTCTTGCGAAAGGCGCACGAAGCCGCCTGAAGACAAAACGACGTGAGAGACAGAGACTCCGAGCAACAACATCGAGGAAGGAATGAAGTTGATATCGCCAGGTAACACTGCCGAATCGAGCGACGGCGGCGTCGCGGCGCGAACGAAGCCGCCGTCCATCGAACAGGAAGAAACGGGCCGCGCGGTCGAAGCGGCGCATGACCTGCTGACGAGCAGCCTGGACGACATACTGAAGCGCTTCGACGCGCGAGACGGCGCACAAGCTGAATCGCTGGTCGATACCGTCCGAACCTTGATCGGCGGTATGTCGCCGGATGAAGTATCGGCGTTGCGCGCCCATCTTTTCGATGGCGACGCGATGCTGCGGGCCGCCAACGGCACGCCTGATCCCGACGACGAACTGTCGCCGTCGTGGAGAGATGGCGGCTATCCGTATCGGAACCTGATGTCGCGGCGCGCGTATGAGAAGCAGAAGTATCGCCTTCAGGTGGAGTTGCTGAAGTTGCAGGCGTGGGTGCGCGACACGGGTCAGCGCGTCGTCATCCTCTTCGAAGGGCGCGACGCGGCGGGCAAGGGTGGCACCATCAAGCGCTTCATGGAGCATCTGAATCCGCGCGGCGCGCGCGTCGTCGCACTGGAAAAGCCGTCCGAGCGCGAGCGTGGTCAGTGGTATTTCCAGCGCTATGTCGAACACTTGCCGACGGCGGGCGAAATCGTGCTCTTCGACCGCTCGTGGTACAACCGCGCGGGCGTCGAGCGCGTGATGGGCTTCTGCTCGCCGCGCGAATACGAAGACTTCATGCAGCAGGTGCCCGCGTTCGAACGGCATCTTTCGCAGAGCGGCACGCACGTCATCAAGCTGTGGTTCTCCGTGAGCCGCGCCGAGCAGCGCCGACGCTTCAAGGAGCGCGAGATTCATCCGCTGAAGCAATGGAAGCTGAGTCCGGTCGATCTCGCGTCGCTCGACAAGTGGGATGCGTACACCGACGCCAAGGAAGCCATGTTCGCGCATACCGATAGCGCGGACACGCCCTGGACCGTCGTACGCTCCGATTGCAAGAAGCGCGCGCGCCTCAACGCGATGCGCTATGTGCTGCACAAGCTGCCCTACGCGAATCGCGATCTCAAAGCGATCGGCGCGGTCGATCCGTTTATCGTCGGGCGTCCGTTCTAGCTTGCGGTTGCGCCGTCCATCAACGTTTCGGCGAGCAAACGCGCGTGCGGCGTGAGCGCGCGGAAGTCGCGGGCACACAGATGCAGACGGCGTGTCGCCCACGGCTCCGATAGCGGCACGACCGCGAGCGTCGGCCGCTCCAGCATCCGCGCCGATGCCTCGGACAGAATCGCGAGTCCGATGCCCGATTCGACGAGCATCCCGACGTTGTCGATACTGCGCATGCGGATTCGGTAGCCGATCTGCCGGCCAAGTCGCGAGGCGCGCTCCGCAAGATGCAATTCGAGCGCGGCATCCGACAGCCCGACGAATGCCTCGCCGACGATTTCCGCGAACGCCACCTCGCTTTCTCCCGCAATCCGATGCGCGCGATTCGCCACGACCACGAGTCGATCCTTCGCGAGCAGATGCGTCTCCAATTGTCCAAGATCTGTCGTGTCCGAGACGACGCCGAGATCCGCGCGCCTCTCCGCGAGCGCCTGCACGATCTCCACACTCGGGCGTTCGTCGAGATCGATCGAAAGATCGGGATAGGCGACGAGAAAACGCGAGAGTCTCGGCGGCAGGAAGGCGGCCAGCGCCGCCGTGTTGGACATCAGCCGGATGCGGCCTTTGAGGCCGGTTGCGAACGAGCGCAGCTCGCCGCGCATCTGCTCGACCTGGCCGAGAATCGCGCGCGCGTGGCGCACGAAGGCATCGCCGGCGGCGGTCGCCTGCACGCCGCGGCGGTTGCGCTCGAGCAGCGGCGCGCCAAGCGCGGCCTCCATGCCCGCGATGCGCTCGCTCGCCGAGGCCAGCGCGAGGTGCATCGCCTGAGCGCCCGCCGTGATGCTGCCGCGCTCGACCACGGTCAGGAAAAGCCGCATGTCGGTCAGATCGAAACGCATTGCGCTTCCTTCGGATTGGCCGAAGCCTCGCATTGGAAATGCCAGATTGTAAGGGGACGGCCGCGTCGCTAGCATCTGTCGCATGGAACCCTTCATTGTCGTTATCGGCGCCGGTTTTCTTGCGGGCGCGATGAATGCGCTGGCCGGCGGCGGCTCGTTCGTGAGCCTCCCCGCGATGATCGCCGCCGGCTTGCCACCGGTTCAGGCGAACGCTTCGAGCACCGTCGCGCTGTTTCCGGGCGGTGTCGTGAGCGCGTGGGCCTATCGCGACGGGCTCGGTCCGGTCGGCTCGGTGTCGATCCGCAAGATGCTCGTGACGACGCTCGCCGGCGGGCTCGTCGGCGCAGTCTTGTTGCTGTCCACGTCGTCGCGGACGTTTTCGTTCGTGCTGCCGTGGCTGCTTCTGTGCGCGAGCTTCACGCTTGCGTTCGGCCGCAAGTTGGGGGAGATGTTGCGGCGGCGCTGGCATATCGGCGCGGCGGCGGTGCTGTCGATCCAGTTCGCGCTCGGCGTGTATGGCGGGTATTTCGGCGGCGCGGTCGGCATCATGATGATGGCCGTCTGGGGCCTGCTCGATTCGCGCGACCTGAAGAGCCTTAACGCGCCGCGCACGTTGCTCGTGAGCGCGGCCAACTCGGTGGCAGTGCTGACGTTCGCGGCGGCGCAGGCAGTGCGCTGGCCGGAGACGATCGCGATGCTGCTCGCGGCGATCGCCGGCGGGTATGGCGGCGCGCAGATCGGCCGGCGCGCGCCGCCGCAGTGGGTTCGCGCGGGCACCTTGATCGTCAGCGCCGGTATCACGATTGCATTTTTCGTAAAGACCTACGGGCCGATGCTCTCGCATCGATGATCGAGTGCGTCGACGTTCAGGGAGACCGACATGATTCCCGCCTTGCTTGAGACTATCGGGGCGTTATCGCTGCTCGCAAGCATCGCGGCGAAGATCGTGCTGCTGCACGGATCGCGCGAGGAAGACGAGCCCGAAACGCCGAAATCCGCATCGATCAGGCGCGCGCGAATCGGATGTTTTCGCTCGAGAATCCGCGACGAAACACATCGCGCCCGTATGCCGCTTAGTGCGCGTTGCGTTCGATTGGCGGCAGGCCGAGCGGCTTTCTCGCGGACTCGTAGGCACGGATGAAGCGCGGATCGTCGTCGAGTTCGCGCGCCATCCACTTGGACAGATCCGCGCCGCAAGCCGGGTCGGCGATGTCGTGGAAGCACGGCGAATTCGCCGGCATCATGCTGGCGGCCCAGTAGAAGCCGAAGAGCGCCTGCTTTTCCGCTGGGTCCATGGCGATGGCCTGAGGATCGGCGCCCGAAAGCCAGCGATCGAGCCTGGCAGACAAGGACGCTTCGGTTTCGCGGCTATCGTAGGAAAACACGTAACCGCCGCCCGCCTGGGCGGTGCGAAAGTCGTTCATCACAACCTCCGAGACGAAACGCGCGGCATTTTGATTCGCCGCGAACGATTGCGCGCGCGCATCGCAAGTCAGGAACCAAACGAAGACGAGCAATGCTTTTGTTTTGTGCCGAACCAGCGGACGGCATTTTTTCCGATTGCTTGCCGAGTTCACGTGAATCAGAGGAAAGAATTTCGCATTACCGTCAATGAGAACGGCGCTGCAAATACAGTATTTATTCTACTGATTTATTCAAAGGACATGCGCGCCGAGGTCAGTTTGCGCTGGCGCGAAAATCCCGACCATCCGGTAGATAAATAATCTCCGCGTGCACCAATGCAAAAACGGCCCATACGGGCCGTTTCGTGCCTGAGGCGCCAGCGTTGAAACTTACAGCGGCTGGATCGTCGAAGCTTGCTTGCCCTTCGGGCCTTGCTTGACTTCGAAGCTCACCTTTTGATTCTCCTGGAGAGACTTGAAACCCTTGGACTGGATTTCGGAGAAATGTGCAAACAAGTCTTCACCGCCGTCGTCCGGCGTGATGAAGCCAAAACCCTTTGCATCGTTGAACCACTTCACAGTACCTGTTGCCATTTTTCCAAACCCTATTGAGACGAATTACGTTGAAGATGCGCTTCGAATTTCGAGCGGCATAGAGTTTTACCATGCCACAAGTCGGAGTTCAAATAAGCGTTTCTGCTAAGAGACATGACATACACGCGTCATACTCCGCGCTCAGGCGCCGGTCGCGCTGATTTTTTTTGTCGGACATAATGCGCGCGTCCTTTCGATTATCCTCGCCTTCACGGTCACGCAAACGACAAAGGCAAGCTCATATGGCACATACGCTTTCGAGCGGCGCACCGCGCGCCGCGTCCGCTTCCGCACGGCTCGACGCGCCCGGGATCGCCGAAGCGCGCCGGCAGCTTGCAGCCTGCTTCCGGCTGGCGGCGCTGAACGGGTTCGAAGAGGGCGTCTGCAATCATTTTTCGGCGATGGTTCCAGGGCACGACGATCTTTTCTTCGTGAACCCCTACGGCTATGCGTTCGGCGAGATCACGGCGTCGCGTCTGCTGATCTGCGATTTCCACGGCAACGTAATCGACGGCGAAGGCGAGCCCGAAGCGACCGCATTCTACATTCACGCACGCGTGCACAAGCTGATGCCGCGCGTGAAGGCGGCTTTTCATACGCATATGCCGAACGCGACCGCACTGTGCCTGCTCGACGGCCCGCCGCTTCTGTGGCTCGGGCAGACGTCGCTGAAGTTCTACGGCCGCACGGCGGTCGACGAGGACTACAACGGTCTCGCACTCGACAACGCGGAAGGCGATCGCATCGCGCGCACGATGGGCGACGCCGATATCCTGTTCCTCAAGAATCACGGCGTGATGGTTGCAGGCGCAACTATCGCGGAGGCTTGGGACGATCTCTACTATCTGGAGCGCGCGGCCGAAGTGCAATTGCGCGCGATGAGCGCGAACCGGCCGCTCAAGCCGGTGCCACACGAGATCGCGCAGCGCACGTACGAACAGATGCGCGCGGGCGATGCCGAAAGCGCGCGGGCGCATCTCGCGAGTGGCATGCGCCAGTTGCGCGCGCGAGGCATCGATTTCGAGGCGTGATGACTCCTTCGCGTCGAAGCGCCTGAACCAGCCGCGTTTGCCCATGTCGGTCTGCTGCAGGAATCGCGGCCTGGCCCTGCAAATGAGTGTTTTTGCGAGCCGGTGTGCCTTACATCGAGATGTCGTGCAGGTCTTTCACGATGGGCGGCCCGATCGTGAAGTCTGAGAAATAGACCGTGAGACCGCCGCGCTCGGGCGTGCAACACATCGGGCCGACGAGCCATCGTGCGTTCGCGCTGCTCGATGAGAAAGGCGCGAGACGCATGAGCGTCCAGTTGCCTTCATCGGCGCTGCATTGCACTTTCAGCACGCCTTGCGCGATCGTCACGCGAAGCCGGAAGCGGTTTGCGCCGGCACGCGAGCCGAGCGACCAGTCCGAGAGGTCGTTCGTGAGTACGGTGCTGAACGTGAGCGCGCCGTCGTTGTATTCGGCGCCGGCCTTGATCCAGAGCTCGGGGCTTTCGCGGATCATCAGGCCCGCCTGATCGTATAGCGCGGAGAAATCGCCAGCGACGGCGACTTCCGCCGTAAAGTCGCCTTCCACGCTCGCCGCGAAAACATGGCCGTTGTCGCGCACGAAGCCGTAATGCGTCTCGCGCCAGAAGTCGGTGTTCGTGTCGGTGGTGACGATGAGCGTGTCGTTGTCGACGCGCCATTGCGCGGGCTCGTTGATCCATCGGCATTGCTCGAACATGGCGTCTGGCGTCGCGTGAAGATGGCAGCGCAAGTATTTCACGGCGCGCAAGCCGTCATGCTGCCGCGCGTGACGCAGTGCAGGGCAACGAACGGTCGTAGGAAAACGGTTTTCTGTGTCGACTGCATTAACATACGAACACTTACCGTCACGCTTTGAATCGAGAGAACGATGGTCAAGCTGATGATGATTCTGCTGGGCGTCGACTATTTGCGCAATCGTTGGCGCAGCCTGACGGTCACGGGCTGGTTGCTTCTGGCCGTCGGCATCGGCGTCTTCATCGATGCCCTCGACGGCGCGCTCGGCTTTCCGGTCGCGTTCGTCGGCTGGCTGCTGCTGATCGAGGGCGCGCTGACATTGTCCGTCGCGTGGGCGGGCGTCGGCGGACAGCGCAGACTGCGCTATGCGAAGGGCATTGCATTCGTTCTTACTGCCGCGTTGATCTTCGAAGGCGATCATCACGGTCACTTCGTTCTTTCGATCCTGATCGGGCTCGCGTTTATCTTCGACGGCCTGTTGCAGGCGACATCGGCGCTTGTCGTGCGTTACCGGCGCTATCGTGTCGCACTCGGCTTCGCCATCTTCGAGATCGTCCTCGGCATCTTCATGATTCAACCGTATCCGACGCATTACAAAGGCACGGTGCCGTATTGCATCGGTGCGTTCTTTATCTTCGCGGGCTGGAATCTGATCATGATCGGCATGCGCGTGCGCAAGCTGACGAGCAATCCGGCCGTATGGGGCGATGCAAGCGCGGAAGCGGCGAGCGTTGCGGACAAGGCGCGCGATAACGAAGCGCGCGTCTTGCAAGCCAGCGAATGGGACGGCCCACCCGCCGATAACGAACCGGCGCTCACCGTGCATGTGTGGACGCCGGTCGGATCGTCGAAGGCCGAAACGCAATGGCACCCGATCGTCGATCGTTATATCGCCGCGGTGGATCGCAATGGCGTGATCTCGACGGGACACGCGGCGCTCGAATCGCCGGAAGGCATCTATGTGAGTCTCTATCCCGCGGTTGAAATCGACCGCTCGCCCGATGACTTCGCGCGCCTGCTGCGTGCCACGCGCGAGAACGATGTGCCCGGCGTGTTCCAGCCGAGTTATGCGATCGAATCGAAGGCATGGTGTCCATCGACCGTGCGCGTGCGTATCCGCAATTACGACCCGGCGCGGCTCGATAGTTTCTGGCGCAACTATCGCGCGGATACGACTTATAACCTCACGCACCGCAACTGTTCGAGCAGCGTGTCGCGCGCACTCGACGCCGCGCTCGAAGGGGCGGCAGGGCGCCTTTACGGTTCGCGCGCGGGTTGGGGCGCGCTCGTCAGGATGATCGTGACGCCGGAACTGTGGGTCGCGGCGCAGATACGCAAGCGCGCGGTGACGATGGCCTGGACGCCCGGCCTCACGCTCGACTATGCGCGCGCGCTCAGCATGGTTGCCGATCCGCGTCCCTATGGCTGGCTAAAGGTCGCGCGCATGGCGCTTACGAAGATGCGCAAGTCGCGGCGTGCATGGCGCGAGGAAGGTGCGCTTGCGCAGAACGGCGGATCGAATGCCGATCCGCCCGCACGCGTTTGATGCGCTGCGCCGCTACGCTATAGATCGAGGTCTTCGGCTTCCTTGCGTGCGCGGCGTTCCTCGTTCGCGCGCCGTGCGCGCAAGCGCTGACGCGATAGCTGAGCGATCACTTCGCCCGTCGACGCGCCCGGCGGAATCTCATTGCGAATGACCTTCGGTACCATCGGCAATCCCATGCGCTGTCGACGCAGCGCGCGGGCGATGGCGGTGCGGCATTCCTGACCGTGACAGTCCCATTCGTCACGGATTCGCTCGCAGTAGGGACATTTTTCCATCCCTCAAGTCTACCGCGAAACAGTGGCGGCTTCGTGCGTCACACATCCCATACGCCGCTCGCCGCGGCTCGCGTGGCGTAGTCCTCGAACGAGCAGGCTTCGCGATGCAACGCGGCGCGCACGCCATCGGCGGGCTTGTCGTTGGGGCCATCCAGCACGGTCGTGAAGAGATAGAGAATCAGGTCGGTCTCGGGCTTCGGCACGCCAGCCGCGAGCAGAGCGTCGCGAAATGCATGGGGCGGCACGGGCACGAGCCGCATGTCACGTCTCGTCGCTTTCGCGATGCATGCGAGCGCTTCGGCGAAAGTGATCGCGCGACGTCCGGTGAGTTCGTAACGCCGCTTTTCGTGGCCTGGCTGCGTGAGTGCGGCGACGGCTGCATCGGCGATATCTTCCGCATCGACGAAAGGCTCTTTGATATCGGCGACGGGCAGCGCGAGCGTGCCCTCACGGATCGGATCCAGCAGAAAGCTCTCGCTGAAGTTCTGCATGAACCAACTGCAACGCAGGATGGTCCAACTCGCCCCGGAGCGTTGCAGCGCTTCTTCCGCCGCCTGCGCTTCTTCTTCGCCACGTCCCGACAACAGCACGATGCGTTCGGCGCCGCTCGACAACGACGCGTCGAAGAATACATCGAGATCGCGGAGAGCCGCGCGTGCGGCGCATTGCTGGCGTCGGCGATCCGGCGCGTGATGCCGCGTGCGGACAGCAAGCGCGTCAATGCGCTCGCGTTCCTGATCTGGCAGCTAGGCGAAGAAACAATGCGCCTCGCCGTCGCGCACAAGCGCGGTGAGGGCGCATTGCTCGTCGATGCCTATAAGCGAATGAGCTTGCGCGCCATCGAAGAGGCGTGAAAGGGGGGCCGCGTCATCCGCTCAACTGATTGGACGTGCTCGGCCGCCGCGCCCGCTGATGATGATCGAGGCTGCGGCGCAACACCTTTTTCACGAGGCCCTTGAGGAAGTGGATCGAGCGGTCCGCGCGTACGTTCAGATCGAACGGCTTCAGTTCGACAACCTGACGCTTGCCGCCTTCGGTGAGTTTCTCGCGCATCTTCCGATGATCGACGGCCATGGCCGTGAGCGTCTCGGACGCCTGCTTGAACGAAGCGCGATCGACGCGCGCGCAAACGTGGCACGCACGCTGAAAGAGCTTGTCGAAGACGGTGAGCCAGAAATCGTCCATGTCACTGCCGTCGCAACGTGCGAGCGCTTCCTGCCCTGTGAGGCGCAGATTGTGCATGTCGCGCAGCTTGGCTGTCTGCGTGATGCTGCCGAAGCGCCGCCGATAGCCGATCAGCGGCGCGGGAATCCGATAGATGCTTTCTGCGCGCAGATAAGTCGAGGGCACGAGGGCCATGTCTTCGTAGTTTCGTCCTTCGGGAAAGGGCGCTGCGTCGAACAGGTCGGTGCGATAGACGCGCGCCCACGCAAAGGTATGGAATCGATCGGCAAACTGCTGCAGCGCCGCGCGATCCATCGGATGACCGCCGCTCGTCGCATGGTCGACGAGTTCGATGTTATCGAGCTCGCGGTCGTCGTCATCGATGATCTTGACGTTGTACTCCACCACATCCCACTTGCGCTCGGCGAGCACCGGGATCATCGCTTCGGTGAAGCCCTTCAGATAGATATCGTCGCCGTCCAGGAAGCCGACATAAGGCGTTCGCACCGCCGCGAGGCCGGTATTGCGCGCGGCGCTCAGGCCGCGATTTTCCTGGTGTATCAATTCGATGTGCACGCCGCGATCGCGCTCCACGACCGAGCGCGCTGCCGCATAGGTCTCATCGCGAGAACCGTCATCGACCACGATGATCTTCATCGCGTCGATATGAGGTTGGGACAGGAGGGATTCGAGCGCTTCCTCGATGTATCCCTCGATGTTATAAGCCGCCACGACGATGCTGAGCAGCGGACTGGTGTCTCGCAAGGAGTCACTCTCAAACGGCATGGATGACGCTCTCCGTCGATTGATTGGGCTCTGTCTCTCCGCACGCACCATGCGAAGAGCCGTTGTCGATGTCCCGCCGTGCCGCCGCGCGCAAACGCGCATCACCTTGTGATTGATTGCGGCACGACCGGACATGCAGCTGGTCTGATGGATGAGGCTGGCTCGATCACCGTACAAGACGGGAAGCTCTGGCAGCGCATTATTGTTGGAGCATGTCACGTCATATGGCGGGCCCCGGACACCCCGGCCTGACGTGCATGTCGATGGAACAATCGTTAATAGAGCCGTTTTTGCCGGGCGGGTTCCCCGAGCAACTGCATGCTAGTCCTTCAAAGCAACGAAGCGATGACACTCGCCTCTTTCAGCGTGCAGGCAAATGCAGTCCACCGGGACATACTAGTGGAAAAACGGCCGCGTGAAGCTGGGATTTCATCGCCGCCGCTTCATATCGGCGACGCAGGATGGCTCGCAAACGTTATCGTCCTGAGTCGATGGTCGCAGTTCGGTGCGCTCGGCCACATGCCCGAGCATCTTCAGCATTCAGTCGTGACAAACGGTTTCTGCGTGCAAGCGACTGTAGCAATGCCCTGCATATTTTTCTCATGACTTTGGCGTCATGAGGTCGAAGAAGAAAAAAATACGCATTCGGTTGAAGCGGCACGCTATCAAGCTCAGACGTTCTCCGGCGTATAAAGCTGCGCCGGCAGCGGATACTGGCTGGCCTGTGCTGCTTCGCCCGGCAGCGCTTGCAACGCGCGCAGCATTGCCTGAATGGCCGTCTCGGCGATGCGCTGAAGCGGCGTGTCGATCACGAGATCGATGACGCCTTCGACGAGCGCCTCGTACCGGTCGGGCATCAGGTCGCTGCACACGGTGACGATGCGTCGTCCCGCGGCCTCTTCGCGCAGCGCGCGTATCACGCCGCCCACGCCGCCGCCGGGGATATAGAGGCCGGCGAGATCGGCATGACGCGCGAGCATCGCGAGCGTCGCCTCGTAAGCGAGTTGCTTGTCTTCGAGATTGATCTGCGTATCGAGCACGCGCAATCCGGGCGCATGTTCGCGCAAGTACGAGCGAAAGCTGATCTCGCAGCTTTCCTGACCGAGATAACGCGGCGTGCCGACGAACACGCCAACAGTGCCTTCGTCGCGACGCGTGAGGCGGCTCACGGCCCACGCGGCCGTGCGTCCGCTCTTGCGCGGATCGACGCCGATATAACCCGCGCGTAAGGGCGCACTCAGATCCGATAGCAACGTGACCGTCGGCTTGCCCTGCCCGTGAAGCGTTTCGATTGCGGCGGTCACATGCGGATGGTCCACTGCGACCACGCCGAGCGCATCCACCTGCTCGCCGAGCGTAAGCAGCGTGCGTGCGATGGAAGCCGGATCGAGTTCATCCATGTACTCGATGACGGCGTTGCAATGCTCCGGTTCGTGGCGCGCGGCGGCATCCGTCAGAATGCGCGCGAACGTCTGATAGAAGGGATCCGCACGTTTCTGCAGACAGAAGCCGAGGGCGTAGCGTTCATGGCGCTCGCCGCGTTGCGCGCGCAGACGTTCGCGCATCAAGCCTGCGCCGTGATAGCCGATGCGCTCGGCTGCCTCGATCACGCGCAATGCAGTGCCTTCGCGCACGCTGAGACGTCCGTTGAAGACGCGATCCACTGTTGCCGGACTGACGCCGGCAGCATCGGCCACGGATTGAAGCGTGGGACGCTTGCTCATCTTTGATGTAATTGATGGGTTTCCAATTCGCGCGATGATGCCTAAAGATAGCAAATGCGCGTGAAGATTGCGCGGGCGATGCATCCGCTTTTATCATCGAATCAGCAATGACGAATGATGCAAATCCAATCATCGCTTGAGGTGACATGATGGATTCCGAGCAGGCGCAAGGTGCGGGCGCGCGGGACGGCTATCGCGATTACCGGCTCATCGGCGGCGCAGGCGAGCGTGCGAAAGCGTCGGGCCTGGTCAATGCGGACTGGTACAAGTGCGCGGTGCCGCGGCCGGTCATGAAGAGCCTGATGCAGCGTGGCGATGCACGCGCCATCCGCGACACCTTGCTCTGGTATGCGTCGATCATCGCGAGCGGCGTGCTGGCGTGGTTCGCATGGCAAGCGCATTCGCTCTGGGCGATTCCCGCATTTCTTCTTTACGGCACGCTCTATTGCAGCCCCGCCGATTCGCGCTGGCACGAAAGCGGTCACGGCACCGCATTCAAGACGTCGTGGATGAACAAGGCGCTCTATCAGTTCGCGTCGTTTCAGGTGTTTCGCCGGCCGACGATCTGGCGCTGGAGTCACGCGCGTCATCACACGGATACGCTGGTCGTCGGAAGGGATCGCGAGATTGCCGTGCCGCTGCCGACGGACTGGCTGAGTCTCGCATTGAACGTCTTCGCGCTGAAGCACGCAGCAGGCGAAGTGCCGAAGATCGTTTCATCCGCGTTCGGCGATATCGGCGACGAAGAAAAGACCTACGTGCCGGAATCGGAATGGCCGAAAGTCATTCTTGAAGCGCGCGTGACGCTCGCGATCTATGCGGCGGTGATTGGCGCATGCTTCGTGTCTCATTCCATCCTTCCCCTGCTTTATATCGGCTTGCCGAGTCTGTACGGCGCGTGGCTCTATCTCTTCTTCGGCCTCACGCAGCATGCGGGGATGCCGGAGAACGTGCTGGATCATCGCAAGAACTGCCGCACGGTGATGATGAATCCCGTGTTCCGCTTTCTGTATCTGAACATGAACTATCACGTCGAACATCACATGTTCCCGATGGTGCCTTATTACGCGCTGCCGCGCCTGCACGAAGCGGTGAAGCATGACATGCCGCCGCCTTACACGAGCACGATCGCGGCATATGCAGAGATCATTCCGGCGCTCGTGCGGCAAACGCGCGATCCGTCGTATCACGTCGAAAGACCGATGCCCGCCGCGACGCAGGCATGACCAAGGAGGCCGTTCCGATGACGCAATGGATCGATGCAGCTGCGATGGACGATATCGAAGACGAAGACGTGATGCGTTTCGATCACGATGGCCGCACCTTCGCGATCTATCGTGTGAACGATGCCGTCTATGCCAGCGATGGCCTATGCACGCACGAGCACGTTCATCTGAGCGACGGATTCGTGATGGACCACGTCATCGAATGTCCGAAGCACAACGGACGCTTCGACATTCGCGACGGCCGGCCGCTGTGCGCGCCTGTTTGCGAAAAGCTGCGGACGTATCCCGCGAAAGTCGAGGATGGCCGCATCTTCATCGAGGTCTGATGCCCCGTCGACGATCGACGTCGGTATGTGGCGCGCACGACGACGCGCCACGTCCGCTTGAACCGCTATGAATGCGCGAAGGCTTAAACGCGGAACATGCTGACGACGCGCGCAAGCCGCTCGGCCTGATCGCGCAGTTCGGCGGTGGAATGCTCCGCTTCACCGACGAGCGCGGCGTTCTGTTGCGTCGCTTCGCCGATCAGCATGACCGCGCTGTTCACCTGCTCGATGCCGCTTGCCTGCTCGCGTGACGCAACGCCGATTTCATCGACGATGGCATTCACGCGCGAGACTTGCTCGACGATGCCGCCCATCGTGCTGCTCGCTTCCTCGGCGATCTTGTAGCCGTGCGAGACCTTCGCGGCCGATTCGGCGATCAGCACTTCGATCTCTTTGACTGCGCCCGCGCTGCGTTGTGCGAGCGCGCGCACTTCCGATGCGACCACCGCGAAGCCCTTGCCGTGCTCCCCCGCGCGCGCGGCTTCGACGGCAGCGTTCAACGCGAGAATGTTGGTCTGGAACGCGATGCCTTCAATCGTCGCGGTGATGTCGGCGATGCGTCGTGCCGATGCGTCGATCTCGCCCATCGTCGCGACCACGCGCCCGACTGCATGACCGCCTGCGCGCGCGGCATCGGATGCGGACGCGACGAGCGTCCCCGCCTGCGCCGTATTCGCAGCGTTCTGCTGCACGGTGCTCGTGATTTCTTCCATGCTCGCAGCGGTTTCTTCGACGCTCGCGGCCTGGGTTGCGATGCGCGTGGCGATATCGCTGCTGCCCGATGCAATGCGCGCCGTCCCTTCGTTCATGTCAGCCGATGCGCTGCGCACCTGCGCGACGATGCCCGCGAGTCCGCGCGCGATGCCGTCGATCGCACGCATCAGCCGGCCGATATCGTCCTCGCGCGCGCTGTCGATACGCACGGTCAGGTCGCCCGCGGCGATGCGTTCCGACGCGCGCGTCACGTCGTCGATGGGACGGCCCACGAGTCGCGTGACCGCATAGAGCAGCACGCCGACGAGCAGCGCCACGATGACGAGCCCGAGAACCAGGAAGCGATTGCGGCTCGCGTGAACGTCGGCGAGCACTTCGTCGCGATATGCAATGCCGCCGATCATCCATTGCCATTGCGGCACCGTCATATAGATGATTTCCTTGTTGCCGCCATGCACGCGCGAATCCGCGCCCGCGATATCGGGGCCGTCGAACGAGAGCTCGCCTTCGTGCGTGTCGAGCATCTGCTTGAAGGGCGCAACGCGCTCATCGGCCAGTTCGCCTTTCGAACCGGGATGCACGAGCAGCTTGCCGCGGTTCGGGCCAGTCGATGCATCGACGACGAAGTGATAGCCGCTCGCGCCGATCGCGAGCTTCGCGATGGTGTCCTGCAACGCTGCGAATTCGGATGTCACGTCGACGCCAACGAAAAGTGCGCCGATGATGCGTCCCGATGCATCGGTGACGGGCTTGTACGCGGTGATGTACTGCTTGCCGAAAAGCGCCGCGATGCCGATATAGGGCTTGCCTGCAAGGATCGGCGCATACGCGGGGCCCTTGCGGTCGAGCAGCGTGCCGATCGCGCGCGTGCCGTCCTGCTTCTTGAGCGACGTCGTCACGCGCACGAAATCGTCCCCGGTGCGGGCGAAGATCGTCGCGATGGCGCCGCTTTCCTCGAGGAACGCGTCGGGAATCGTGAAGTCGTTGTTCAGCGCCTTGTCGCCCGCGAGGAAAGTCGGCGTGGCTTTACCGTCGATGTCCACGGTGCGGGTTTCATCGAGCGCGAACGTCGAAGGCAGACGATGCGCGAAGATCGTCATGAAGCGCGTGACTTCCGCGCTCACGGCCTTGTCGAAGAGGCAGATCATCGTCGCGATCGAGCGATTCTCGCTTTCGACGCGCGCGAGCGCATGCGTATCGACTTGCTCGCCCGCGCTGCGCGTGACGGCGACGGTGAAGAACGCGACGACGACTGCCGTGAGCGCGCAGGCGAGCACGGCGAATTTGGTCCCGACGTTGGTCCGGGCCAGAACATTACGAAACATGGGGAATCACTGGGCGATAAGAGTTGTGATGATCCTTATCGGCAGATGCTTAAGAAACTTTAATTTGCCGCAGGCATGAAAGCCGATGCGATGGCATCGCGCGCGCCGAGCGGCTCCTGTTTCCCAAGACAAATCCTAGAAAACGATTAACTTTTCTTACGCGTCGATACGGGTGCTGAAAGGGCTTCCAACTCGCCCGTCAGCAACAGTTCTGCCACAGATTAGGGCAAATACTAGGATAGCCAGTAGGCAGCAAACCCACTATTCTTCGAAAAAACGTTTTCCAAAACCTCGGCGAGCTTGCGCTTTTAACCGGCGCAAAGCCATCGCCCACGGCGCTCGTCGCCGTTCACGCAACAAGAAACGCGGCACGACGAGCGCCGCCGCGTCCGGAGACTTACATGAACACTGTCGTTGCCGGCGTCGTGCGTACCGCCAGCCGCTATCGCTGGACCGTGTGCGCGCTGCTGTTTTTCGCCACGGTCATCAACTACATGGACCGGCAGATCCTCGGTCTGCTCGCCCCCATGCTGCAGCACGACATCGGCTGGACGCAGGTGCAGTACGGCCGCATCGTGATCGCGTTCTCGGCTTTCTATGCGATCGGCCTGCTGTGTTTCGGGCGTATCGTCGACTGGCTCGGCACGCGCATCTCTTATGCGCTCGCGATGTTCGTCTGGAGCATCGCCGCGATGCTGCACGCGGCCGTCGGCTCCGTGATGGGCTTCGCCATGGTCCGCGCGCTGCTGGGCATCGGCGAGGGCGGCAACTTCCCCGCGGCCATCAAGACGACCGCCGAATGGTTCCCGCGCCGTGAGCGCGCCCTCGCGACTGGTATTTTTAATTCCGGCGCGAACATCGGCGCGGTCTTCGCACCGGCACTCATTCCCGCGCTCGCGGTGGCCTTCGGGTGGCGCGCTGCGTTCGTGATGGTCGGCGCGATCGGCCTCGTGTGGCTCGTCGTGTGGTTCGTGATGTACCGCCAGCCGGACGGCCGCGCGCACGACGACGAAATCGCCGACGAAGGCGATGACACCAACGCCGCCGACGCGGCCAACGCCAAGGCGCGCGCGCCGGGGTTCAAGGAACTCATCAGGAAGCGTGAGACGTGGGCGTTCATCGTCGGCAAGTTCCTGACGGATCCGGTGTGGTGGTTCTATCTGTTCTGGCTGCCGAAGTGGCTCAACGAATCGCGCGGCATGGACATGCAGCACATCGGCTTGCCGCTCGTCGTGATCTACGCGATCACGACCATTGGCAGCATCGGCGGCGGCTGGATTTCTTCCGCGCTGCTGCGCGCGGGCTGGACCGTAAATGCGGCGCGCAAGACGGCAATGCTGATCTGCGCATGCGCCGTGTTGCCGATCGCGTTCGTTTCGCAGGCAGAAAACCTGTGGGTCGCGGTGGCCATCGTCGGTCTCGCCGCAGCGGCGCATCAGGGCTGGTCGGCGAACCTCTTCACGACGGCATCGGACTTGTTCCCGCGACGTGCGGTGGGCGCGGTGGTCGGCATCGGCGGCATGGCCGGTTCGATCGGCGGCGTGCTGTTCTCGGAAGTGATCGGCCAGGTGCTGCAACGCACGGGTCACTACTGGGTGCTGTTCGCGATCGGCGCATCGGCGTATCTCATCGCCTTCGGGATCATGCACTTGCTCACGCCGAAGATGACGCCGGCGAAGCTCGCAGCGTAATTCGTATTAGCGATTATTAGTCAAGACATGCGCCGCGCCGCCCGCACTCGCAACTTGCAGGCAGCGCGGCGTACGTCATGCAGCGGCAGCAGTCGATTCACGCACGATGAGCCGCGGCTCGAACATGGAGTTGCCCGGATCGGGATGACCGGCGAGGGCGTCGATGAGCTTCTGCATCGCGAGTTCGCCCATCTTCTCGCTCTGAATGTCGACGGTCGTGAGTCCCGGCGCGGCGTATGCGCCGTAGGGCACGTTGTCGATGCCGGTCACCGAGACGTCCTGCGGCACGCGAATGCCGAGCGAAGCGGCTTCCTTCATGAAGCCGAGCGCGATCAGGTCGTTGTAGCAGATCACCGCTTGCGGGCGCTTCGGACCGAGCATCACGCGCGAGCAAGCCTGTTCGCCGGCAAGCGACGTTGGCGCATGGGCTTCGTAGATGTCGAGTTCGAGGCCCGCTTCGGCGAGACACTCGCGCGCGCCGCGAATGCGTTCATCGTTGATGCGCGCGTGCTCGAAGCCGAGATACGCGATGCGGCGATGCCCGAGATCGAGCAGATGACGCGCGAGCATGTAAGTAGCGAGGCGGCTGTTGATGCCGACGCTCGGAATCGGCAGCTCGGCGTTACGCAGCAGCACGACGGGCTTGTCGAGATCGAGCATCCACTGCGCGTTTTCGTCTGCCAGGCGCGAGCTGACGAGCAGGCCGTCCACGCGTTGCGCGAGCGCTTCGATGAGCGGCCGCTCGCGCGCCTGATTCTCGTCGATATCGACGAGCAGCAGCGTGTAGTCGTGCCGCAGCGCAATGCGGTTCGCGCCTTTCACGACATGCGTGAAGTGCGGATTGCTGATGTCGAGGATCGTGAGACCGATGGTGCGCGTCTTGCCGGTAATCATCGAGCGCGCAAGCGGGTTCGAGCGGTAGCCGAGCGAATCGATGGCTTCCTTGAGCTTGGCCTCGACCGGCGCGGAGAAGCGCTGCGCGCCATTGATGTACTTCGAGACGGTCGCGACGGAGACGCCTGCCGCAGCGGCGACGTCGCGAATGGTCGGGGAAATTTTTTTCATTCGGAGGGTAACGTTTTCGCACTGTTAACGGATTGTCGCAGAAATTCGGGAAACGATGACATCGAAACTTGCGTTTTGCATGCGGCGTTTTGCATGCCAGACGGCGATTGACGGCGCGTCGCGCCGATCGATATAGTCCCGAAAACGTTTTCTTCCTTATTGCTTTCAACGCATCAGTACGTATTGACAGGAGTCTCGATGAATCAGCCAAACGCAGCGGCCAAGCCGTTCAAGCGTCTGCTTCTGACCGGCGCGGCCGGCAATCTGGGTCGTCAGTTGCGCGGCGCGCTCGCTCAATGGGCCGACGTCGTGAGGCTCTCCGACATCGCGCCGCTCGACGATGCAGCGAGCCATGAAGAGATCAGCGCCGTCGATCTCGCGGATCGCGACAAGGTGATGCAGCTCGTCGAGGGCGTCGACGCGATCGTGCATCTCGGCGGCATCTCGATCGACGCGCCGTTCGACGATCTGATCGAAGCGAATATCCGCGGTACGTACAACATCTATGAAGCGGCGCGCCGTCATGAGGTGAAGCGCATCGTGTTCGCGAGCTCGAACCATGCAATCGGCTTTCACCCAGTCACCGAAGTGCTCGACGCCGATTCGCCCCATCGCCCGGACAGTCTTTATGGCGTGACCAAGTGCTTCGGCGAATCTCTGTCGCGCTATTACTTCGATCGCTTCGGCATCGAGACGGTGAACCTGCGCATCGGTTCGTCGTTCGAGGAGCCGAAGAATCCGCGCATGCTCGTCACGTATCTGAGCTACCGCGATTTCATCGAGCTCGTGCGCTGCTCGCTGTTCACGAATCGCGTCGGTCATGCGGTGGTGTACGGCGCTTCTGACAATCCGGTGAAGTGGTGGGACAACTCGAAGGCGGGCTTCCTCGGCTTCAATCCGCAAGACAGCTCGGCCCAGTTCGACGGGCTCTTTCCGGTGACCGGACCGAGCGCCGATCGCGATGATCCGGCGCAGCGCTTCCAGGGCGGCCCGTTCGTATTGGGCGAGCCGATGGAGCGCAAGCGATGAGCGCCGCCGTGCGCGCGGAACGCATCGACGCGGCCGGGCGCGCGACCGTCGGCGAATGTCCGGTATGGCGCGCGCAAGAGGGCGCGCTGTATTGGGTCGATATTCCCGCGCGACGGATCGTCAGGCTCGAGATCGAAAGCGCGAGACGTACGGAATGGGCGTTCGACGAACAGGTGGCATGCTTTGCGTTCGACAAGGCTGGGCGCGTCGTCGCGGGCATGGAAAGCGGCATGTTCGGCGTGACGCTCGCCGACGCGAACCAGGCGCACGCCGTGAAGCTCGCCGCGCCTTCGTTTCCCGCGACGGGCATGCGCTTCAACGATGGCCGCTGCGACAGGCAAGGGCGCTTCTGGGCCGGAACGATGGTGATGGACATGTCGCTCGCGAGTGCCGTCGGCGCGCTGTATCGCTTCGATGAGCAGGGCGCTTTGTCGGAGCCGGTCGTCGATGGTCTGATCACGCAGAACGGCCTGGCATGGTCGCCGGATGGCAGAACGATGTATTTGTCGGACTCGCATCCGCAACGGCGCATGATCTGGGCATTCGACTTCGACCCCGACACCGGCACGCCGCACGCGCAGCGCGCATTTGCCGATCTGCATCACTACGCGGGCCGTCCCGATGGCGCCGCGGTCGATGCGGACGGCTGCTACTGGACGTGTGCGAACGACGCCGGCCGCCTGCTGCGTTTCACACCGCGCGGCGAACTCGATCGCGAGATCGTGCTGCCTGCGAGCAAGCCGTCGATGTGCGCGTTCGGCGGCAGCGATCTGAAAACGCTCTATGTCACGACTATTCGTCCGGCAATGAATGCCACTGACGACGACGGTCACGTGTTCGCATTCAACCCCGGCGTGCAAGGATTACCGGAGCCGGAGTACGCCGCGCTGTTACCGGTAGCATAAACTTCACGAAAACGGGGCGATCATTCGCCCCGTCCGCATTTTTTTCGCATGATTTGGGACGCAAACGATTCGAGCGCACTTTATTGGCGCGCATCGAAATGATGGACACGTCCCCCTTCGGAACCGATACCAAGCACAAACACCAATGCTGCAAGTCCTTCTGAAAGAGTAGTCTCCGCAGGTATCTCAAGCACCCGCGATCAACAGATTCTCTAATCCGGAGGAGACATTGATGGACCTTGAAGCTCGCACCATGAAGCGCGTGATGGTTCGCCTCGTGCCGTTCCTGATCTTGTGTTACTTCATCGCATATCTGGACCGCGTCAACGTCGGCTTTGCCGCATTGCAGATGAACAAGGCGCTCGGTTTCACTGCGAGCATGTTCGGTTTCGGCGCCGGCATTTTCTTCATCGCCTATTTCTTTTTCGAGGTTCCTTCGAACCTGCTGCTCGAACGATTCGGCGCGCGCCGCTGGATCGCACGCATCATGTTCACGTGGGGCATCCTCGCAGCCGCGATGGCCTACATTCCGCATATCGCGCAGGCGACGGGCCTCTCCAACGCATACGTGTTCTATGGCTTGCGCATCCTGCTCGGCGTCGCGGAAGCGGGCTTCTTTCCCGGCATCATCTTTCTGCTGACCTTGTGGTTCCCGGCGAAGTATCGCGGCCGCGTCGTCGGCTATTTCATGGCGGCGATTCCACTGTCCACCGTGATCGGCGGACCGATCTCCGGCGCGCTCTTGCAGATGGACGGCATCAACGGCATGGCGGGCTGGCAGTGGCTGTATCTGATCGAAGCGATTCCCGCGTTGCTGCTCGCGTTCGTCGTGTACTTCTATCTGACCGACAAGCCTTCCGACGCACACTGGCTTGCAAAAGAAGAGCGTGACTGGCTCGTCGATCGTCAGGCGCAAGAGCGCGCGCATCGCGAATCCGTGCATGCGTTCAGCGTGAAGGAAGCCATTTTCAATCCGCGCGTGCTCGCCATTGCCCTGATCTACTTTGGCGCGAATGCCACGAACTATGGGCTGAGCTTCTTCCTGCCGCAGATCGTCAAATCGTTCGGTCTTTCCAACTTGCAGACCGGCTTCGTCACGTCATTGCCCTATGCCGTGGGCGTGATCAGCATGGTGCTGTGGGGCCGTCATTCGGATCGCAAGCTCGAACGGCGCTGGCATGTCGCGATTGCGTTGATGGTCGCGGCGGGCGGCATCGCGGCATCGGCGGGCCTCGACGATCCGGTGATGAAGATGATCGCGCTGTCGATCGCGGGCTTCGGCATCTTCGGTTGCCTGCCGGTGATCTGGACGCTGCCGGCCTCGTTCCTTTCGGGTGCGGCGGCGGCGGGCGGCATCGCGGCGATCAACTCGCTCGGCAATCTCGCGGGCTTCTTCGGTCCCTATGCGATGGGCTGGATCAAGGACAGCACGGGCGGCTTCGGCGCGGGCCTGCTGTGCCTGGCGGGGGCGGGCATGGTCGGCGTGGCGGCGGTCCTGCTGCTGCATCACGATCAGGCACTGGAGACGATTTCCGGCGCGCATGACGTCGAGGATGGCGAGCCGAACATGGCGCGTTGATGTTGCATCGCGAGTACCGCGCCAACGCGCGGTACTCGCGTATTCATTCAAGCGACGACTGCGCGCGTCGCAATCTCTCCCGGCTGTTGATCAGATGCAGACGCATCGCGGTGCGCGCCGAATCGGCATCGCCGCGTTCAATGGCGTCCGCGATCTGTTCATGCTCGCGATTCACGCGCATCAGGTAATCCGCGTATTGATCGCGCGGAATCGGCGTCGCCGTGATGCGCGTGCGCGGAATCATGCGCGTGCCCAGATGCTCCATGATCTCGACGAAATAGCGATTGCCCGTTGCATGCGCGATCTCCATGTGAAAGCGCAGATCGGGCGATACGGTATCGCTTGCTTCGCCCACATTTCTTGAAAAGTCCGCGAGCGTCGAGCGCATCGTCGCAAGACGCGCGGCATCGCAACGCATTGCGGCAAGTCCCGCGCTTTCGGTTTCGAGACTGATGCGCAATTCGAGGATGGCGAGCGCATCCATAGAACCGGCGACATCGGCGGGATCGAGTTGCAGAAGAGGCGACATGCCCGCTTCACACACGAACGTACCGATGCCATGCCGCGTTTCCACGCGTCCTGCCGCTTGCAGACGCGACAGCGCCTCACGCACGACGGTGCGGCTCACGCCGAAGCGCTGAACCATTTCCGCTTCCGTCGCGAGCCTGCTGCCGCCCTTCAGTTCCTGTGCATCGATCTGGGCGCGCAAGGCGTCGACGAGTTGCGCGGTCAGACTGCGTCGCGCTTGCGGCGATGCAATCGAGGATGCGTCGGTGCCGGCATGAAGATCGGGCGATAGCGTCACGGTATTCTCGTTGGCGTGGGTTTTACACACATTGACAAATCGTTCGGCAAATGATGATATGCGTCATGCAGTGATATGACAACGTACAAGAAGATGCGCGCAGGGTAATCCCTAGCGACGACAGCCTTCAGGAGACACAACACGATGGAACAACAAACCAGCACGCCGTCCGCCGACGAAGATGCGCAATTCGATCGTCTGTTGCTGACGGGCGCCGCCGGCGGAATCGGCCGCGCGATCCGGCATCGCGTCGCCGAGTTCGCGCGGCATGTGCGGATCTCCGACTTGCCTGGCGTGTTGCAGGGCGACGCCGCGCCTCACGAAGAGATCGCTCCTTGCGATCTCGCCGACCGCGACGCCGTCGATGCGCTTGCGATGGACTGCGACGCGATCATTCATCTCGGCGGGGTATCGGTCGAGCGTCCGTTCGAAGAGATTCTCGAAGCCAACATCAAGGGCGTTTTCAATCTTTACGAAGCGGCGCGCCGTCAGGGCGTGAAGCGCATCGTGTTCGCAAGCTCGAATCACGTCACGGGTTTCTATCGGCAGGACGAACGAATCGACGCCACTGCGCGCAAGCGCCCCGATGGCTACTACGGCTTGTCGAAGTCCTTCGGCGAGGACATGGCGCAAATGTATTTCGACCGGTACGGCATCGAGACGGTGAGCATTCGTATCGGCTCCGTGTTTCCGGAGCCGAAGGACCGCCGCATGATGGCGAGCTGGATGAGCTACGACGATTTTCATGACCTGTTGCGCCGCAGTCTCTTCACGAAAGACGTCGGCCACACGATCGTCTTCGGCATGTCGGCGAACGCGCATACATGGTGGGACAACCGCTGCGCCGCGCATCTCGGCTTCGTTCCGCGTGACTCGTCCGAGCAGTTCCGCGAAAAGGTCGAAGCGACGCCGCCGCCGGCGCCCACCGATCCCGTGGCGGTGCTGCAGGGCGGTGCCTTCACGACGACTGGCCCGTTCGATCCGGTTTAATGCATGCGAAATGCAGTATCACGGCACTCGTAGTATGTCGTCATACATCCAGAGCGGGCGCACAGCGTGTTAGCGCCCACACCTGACAGGAACTCTTGCCGCCATGTTCTCTCTCGATTTTTCACCGCTGCTGCCGTACTGGCCGACGTTCCTGCTGGGCGCATGGCTCACGCTCAAGATGACTTGCGTGGCTGTGTTCTTCGGGCTGATTCTCGGCATGCTGGTGGCGTTCGCGAAGCGCGCGAAAGTGCCGGTCCTGACGCGCCTGTGCATCGTCTATATCGAGGCGGTGCGCAATACGCCGTTCCTCGTGCAGATCTTTCTGCTGTACTTCGGTCTTGCGAGCATCGGCTTGCGCATGCCGACGTTCGCGGCCGCCGCGCTCGCGATGACGATCAACATCGGCGCATATGCGGCCGAGATCATCCGCGCGGGACTCGAATCGGTGCCACGCGGACAAATCGAAGCGGCCGAATGCCTCGGGCTTCCGAAGTGGCGCATCGGCTGGCATGTGATGTTGCAGCCGTCGATCGAAAAGGTCTATCCCGCGCTGACGAGCCAGTTCCTGCTGATGATGCAGGCCTCCGCGATCGCCTCGCAGATTTCGGCCGAAGAGCTCACGGCGGTCGCGAACACTGTGCAGTCCGATACGTTCCGCTCGCTCGAAACGTACATCGTGGTCGCGGCGCTGTATCTGGCGTTGTCGCTCGTCATCAAGCTCATCGCGTGGGCGGTGGGAGAGCATCTCTTCAAGCGCCGCCGCGCGATCCGGCTTGCTGCTAAACGCGCCGGCAAGACGCCGCCCGATCCGCAGCGCATCGATACGGTCATTCCCGGAGGTGCGGCATGAGCGGCGGATTCACGTCATCGCACCTTGTCTATCTAGTGCAATCGATCGGCTGGACGCTCGTGCTTTCCGCGCTTGCGTTCGTGCTCGGCGGTATCGGCGGCTTTGCCGTGATGCTCGCGCGCATCTCGCCGCGCGCATGGCTTGCGCGCGTGGCGCTCGTGTATATCGAGGCGATTCAGGGCATACCGCTGCTGATCCTGCTGTTCATCGTGTACTTCGGCCTGTCGGTGTACGGCTATCAGGTGCCCGCGCTCGTCGCGGCCGGGCTCGCGCTGATGATCTATTCGAGCGCATATCTCGGCGATATCTGGCGCGGCTGTATCGAAGCGATGCCCAAGCCGCAGTGGGAAGCGTCGGAATGCCTGTCGCTCACGCGCTGGCAGACGCTGCGCCTCGTCATCATCCCGCAGGCGATGCGTCTCGCGCTGCCGCCGACCGTCGGGTTTCTCGTGCAGCTCATCAAGATGACGTCGCTTGCTTCGGTGATCGGCTTCATCGAGCTGACGCGCGCGGGGCAGATCATCAATAACTCGATCTTCCAGCCGTTCCTCATCTTCGGTCTGGTCGGCGCTTTCTATTTCGTCCTGTGCTATCCGCTTTCGCGCTGGAGCCAATCGATGGAGAACAAGCTCAATGTCAGCAATCGTTAAGGTCGGCGATATTCACAAGAGCTTCGGCTCCAATCATGTTCTCAAGGGCGTTTCCTTCGAAGTCAACAAGGGCGAGATGATCGCCGTGATCGGCGCGAGCGGTTCGGGCAAGAGCACGGCGTTGCGTTGCATCGACAGGCTGGAGACGATCGACCAAGGGCAAATCGAAGTGTGCGGCATTCGCGTCGATGATCCGAAGGTCGATCTGCATCTGTTGCGCCGCGAAGTGGGCATCGTGTTTCAAAGCTACAACCTCTTTCCGCATCTGACGGTCGAAGAGAACATCATGCTCGCGCTGCGTCACGTCAAGAAGATGTCGCGCGACGAAGCGCGGCGCATTGCGATGAACGTGCTGGAGCAGGTCGGTCTCGGACAGAAGGCCGATGCGTATCCCGAGCAATTGTCGGGCGGACAGCAGCAGCGCGTGGCGATCGCGCGCTCGCTCGCGATGTCGCCAAAGGTGATGCTGTTCGACGAAGTGACCTCGGCGCTCGATCCGCAATTGACGGGCGAAGTGCTGCGCGTGATGGAAGACCTCGCTGCCGACGGCATGACGATGCTGCTCGTCACGCACGAGATGGCCTTCGCGAAGCGCGTGGCGGATCGCATCATCTACATGCATCAGGGAAAGGTTTGGGAAGTGGGCGACGGCAGCATGCTCGATGCGCCGCGCACACCCGAATTGCGCGCATTCCTCGATAACGGACTTTGATAATCGCAGCATCAATTCAGCAACATTAATAACGACGGAGACGTAACTTGAAAGCGAAATCAATCATTGCACGCGCAACGCTCGCAACGTTGATGATGGCAGGCGCGGTTCACAGCGTGATGGCCGATGAACTCGACGACATCAAGAAGGCAGGCGTCGTGCGCGTCGCGATCGCCATCGGCACGCCGCTCTTCAGCTATGCCGACCAGAACCTGAAGCCCGCGGGATCGGACGTCGATACTGCCGCCGCGCTTGCGAAGGATCTCGGCGTGAAGCTAGAACTCGTGCAGATCACCAACGCCGCGCGCATTCCGACGCTGCAGGCGAAGCGCGCGGACCTCGTGATTTCCTCGCTGTCGGTCACGCCGGAGCGCGCCAAAGTCGTCGATTTCTCGAACCCGTATGCGGTCATCTCGATCATCGTTGGCGGCGTGAAGGCGGCGAACGTGAAGAGCTATGCGGATCTCGACGGCAAGACCATCGGCCTCACGCGTGCAACGGTGAACGACACGCTGACGACACAGCAGGCGAAGGGCGCACAGATTCAGCGCTATGAAGACGATGCGACGCTCATCACGTCGATGGTCACGGGACAGGTCGACATCTTCTCGAGCACGCCTTCGAACTTGAAGGAGATGCAGGATCGCGCTCCGCAACGCAACATCGAGATGAAGTTCGAGCAGAAGACGTTCGATCTCGGCATCGCGATGAACAAGGACCAGCCGCGCCTGAAGGAATGGGTGAACAACTGGGTCGGCGCGAACATGAAGAGCGGCAACCTCAACACGATCTACAAGAAGTATCACGGACGGGATCTGCCGGAGAACATGCGCAAGGGCGCCTGAGCGCAGGGTCTCGCTTCAGTCATGCGCAACGGCGGCGGGTCATCGATCCGCCGCCGTTGTCGTTTGCATTACGCATACCGGATTCCTTCCGGAATGATGCATTCAAAATACCGCGATCGCCTATCCTGAACGCCCGCACCACGCGGTCTCGACACGGTTCAGGACAAACCGCCGCGCTCCGGCGTACACTCCTTTTGCGTTTTGAATCCTGCATGCATTGAGCCAACACGGATGCGCGCCACGTCATTCCGTGCGCGGCTCCGTCGATCACTGGACATCCTCTCTTCATCACGGGACACATCATGGCCAAGGGCACGATAGCGGACTATCTGGCGAAGACACTGGCGGCGGCGGGCGTAGAGCGAATCTGGGGCGTGACGGGCGACAGCCTGAACGGTTTGGCGTTCAGCCTCGATCGTGTCGGCTCGATCCGCTGGATGCATACGCGTCACGAGGAAGCAGCCGCTTTCGCGGCCGGAGCCGATGCCGCCGCGACAGGCAAACTCGCCGTATGCGCGGGCAGTTGCGGCCCAGGCAATCTGCATCTCATCAATGGTCTTTACGACTGTCATCGCAATCATCAACCGGTGCTCGCCATCGCGGCGCACATTCCATCGACCGAAATCGGCCTCGGCTACTTTCAGGAAACGCATCCGCAGGAATTGTTCAGGGAATGCAGTCACTTCGTGGAGCTGGTGTCGAATGCGTCGCAGTTTCCGCGCGTGCTCGAACGCGCGATGCGCGCCGCGATCGATCAGCGCGGCGTCGCGGTGATCGTGTTGCCGGGCGACGTCGCATTGAGCGAAGGCCCGGCCGTCGAGCCGCGCTGGACCGCGAGCGCGCCGGGCGCGATCGTGCCGGCAGACGCCGATCTCGACAAGCTCGCGAGCCTGCTGAACGGCTGCGAAGCGGTGACGATCATGTGCGGCAGCGGCGTCGCCGGCTCGCACGACGAAGTGGTCGCGCTCGCCGATACGCTCGGGGCACCGATCGTGCATGCGTTGCGCGGCAAGCAGTTCATCGAGTACGACAACCCGTTCGATGTCGGCATGACAGGGCTCATCGGTTTCAGTTCGGGCTATCACGCGATGATGTCGTGCGACACGCTGCTCCTGCTCGGATGCGATTTTCCGTATCGCCCGTTCTATCCGCCGCAAGCGAAGATCGTGCAGATCGACTGGCGCGGCTCGCAACTCGGACGCCGCGCGCCGCTGGAAATGGGGCTCGTCGGCACGATCAAGGAAACGCTCGCGGCGCTCTTGCCGAAGCTCCAACGCAAGGACGAGCGGCGTTTTCTCGAGAACGCATTGAAGCACTATGCGACCGCCCGCAAGGACCTCGACGATCTCGCGACGCCATCCGCGCCGGGACGTCCGATTCATCCGCAATATCTGACGAAGCTCGTCGATGAAATCGCAGCCGACGACGCGATCTTCACCGTCGACGTCGGTACGCCGACACTGTGGGCCGCGCGTTATCTGACAATGAACGGCAAGCGCCAGTTGCACGGCTCGTTCAATCACGGCTCGATGGCAAACGCAATGCCGCAGGCGCTCGGCGCTCAGGCCGCGCGGCCGCAACGGCAAGTCGTTTCGCTATCGGGCGACGGCGGTTTGTCGATGCTGCTCGGCGATCTGCTCTCGGCCGTGCAACTCGATCTCCCGATCAAGGTCGTCGTGTTCAACAACAGCCTGCTCGGTTTCGTGTCGATGGAACTGAAGGCTGGCGGCTATCTCGACACCAACGTCGATCTCAGCAAGACCGATTTCTCGCAGATCGCGAAGGGCGCGGGCATCTGGTCGGTGCGCGTCGAGGAATCGGAGCAACTCGAAAACGCGCTGCGCGAAGCGTTCGCGCACAAGGGACCGGCGGTCGTCGATGTCGTCACGTCGAAGCATGAACTCGCGATGCCGCCGACCATCGAACTGTCGCAAGCGAAGGGCTTCAGCCTCTATATGTTGCGAGCGATCCTGAGCGGGCGCGGCGATGAGATCGTCGAACTCGCGCGCACGAATCTGCGTTGAGCCATGAACGAATCGAACGATACGCTGCCACTCGATCACGTTTTCGAATACGAAGGACAAGCCGTGCGCTACGGCATGATCGGCGAGGGCGCGCCGCTCGTGATGGTGCACGGCACGCCGTTTTCATCGCAGGTGTGGCGACGCATCGCACCGGTAGCGGCGCGTTTGCGGCGTGTGCATTACTTCGATCTGCTGGGCTACGGTGCGTCGGAGATGCGCGAGGGGCAGGACGTATCGCTCGGCGTGCAGAATCGCGTGCTCGCGGCGCTTCTCGCGCACTGGTGCGGTGAGTGGAACGGTGCCTTGCCCGATGTGCTCGCACACGATTTCGGCGGCGCGACATCGCTGCGAGCCGCGTTGATCGACGGCTGCGCGTATCGTTCGCTGATGCTCGTCGATCCGGTCGCCGTCGCGCCGTGGGGATCGCCCTTCGTGCGTCATGTGCGACAGCATGAAGCCGCGTTTGCGGGTGTGCCGCCGTACATGCATCAGGCGATGCTCGATGCGTATCTGCAGGGTGCGGCGCATCGGCGGTTGCAGCAAGAGACGCTGCGCGTCTATACGCGGCCGTGGACCGGCAAAGTCGGGCAGGCCGCGTTCTATCGGCAGATCGCGCAGATGGATCAGCGCTACACCGATGAAGTGCAATCGCGCTATGGCGAATTGAAATGCCCCGTATCGATTCTTTGGGGCGAAGAGGACGAGTGGATACCGGTCGAGCGCGGTGTCGAACTCGCATCGCTGATTCCGGGCGCGCGCTTTACGCGCGTGCGCGGATCAGGGCATCTGATGCAGGAAGATGCGCCCGAAGCGATCGTCGGCGAATGGCTGACGTTCGCGGACGCAATCCAGTAACGCGATCAGAAGCGCTATCAGAAGCGCGATCAGAAGCGATAAGTGACGCCGACCTTTACGATTGGATAGAAGCGCAACTTGTCCGCCTTGTTCTGCAGATCCTGCTGTTCGGCGTCGATGTTTTCTTGTCCCGCCGCCGCGACGATGTCCGCCGGAACGTCGAGCGTGACGCGCGGGCGGCCATACGCGACGCCTGCATCGAAGAACGCGGAAAAGCCTTTCTCGGCAACAGGCGTATGCCCGAAGCCGATGCCGATATACGGACGCACGGCCGGGAACTTAGCCTTGGCGTGAATGCTTTCCCCGAAAGTCGGATAAGCGATGCCGTCGATGGTGTAGGTGCCGTTCATGCTGGTCGCGGTGCCATCGACATGATCGCCGCCGATGAGCGCGCCAGCCGTGATGCGAAAACCGACCGTTCCCGGCGCCGGAAAAAAGTCGAAATAGAAGCCGCCGTGATAGATGCTCGCGGTGCCGTCGTAGTGGAGACCGCCAGCGTCGAAGTTATGCGAGAACTTCAGGCCGTTGAATTCGGCGCGCACGTTGTCGCGCGTGCCGAGCGGTTCCGAGTAGCCGATGCCCACGCCTTCGGTGCCGATCTGACCGTAGATTTCGCGGGCGTGCGAGAGCGGAGCGGCAAGCGCGGCGAGCGTGCCGATAGCGGCCGCGCATGCGGCCAACGACTTCTTCATTGCAGATTATCCGTGGAGGAGATGGACGAGAGGGCGTCCAGGCGAAAGCGGCGAATAGTGCCGGCTGGTGCGGGAGAGCCGTGCGCGACGGAGGCGTCGCTGTTGATGATTGTGTTTACGGAAACGTTTGCTGAAAACTTTAGCTAAATCGTTCCACAAAAATGCGGAACGGAACCGGCAAGAAATGATGACCGGTTCCGCATTCAACATCGCTCGTTTTTAGACCTTGTTCCTTGCGCTTTCAGCACGGAATGCCGCTTCGCCGGCATCGGAGATTTCGACCCATTTTTTATCGGGCGGCGCATCGTCGACATAACTGTCGTGCCAGTTCCACCACTTATAGGTCGGTGTCTGCGGATAGCCTTCAGGCGAGTCTTCCCAGAGTTCCTGTCGGCCGAGCGGCGTGATGTCGAGATAGTTCCAGGTATTGCCCATCTGCTCGTCGCCGCGATTGTTGAGAAAGTACGTGCGAAATGCACGTTCTCCTTCGCGGAAGAACACGTTCGTGCCGTGCCACTCGTCGACGCCGAAGTCGGCATCGAAGCGATCCGTCAGCGTGAACCAGGGAATGGTCCAGCCCATGCGTTCCTTCACCCGCGCGATGTCCTGCTGCGGCGCGCGCGATACGAAGACGAGCGTCGTGTCGCGCGCATTCAGATGTGCAAGATGCGCGACCTGATCCGCGACCAGCGAGCAGCCGCGGCACGCGTGCTCCGGCCATCCGAAGACGCCCGGCTCATAGAACGCGCGATAGACGATCAACTGACGCCGGCCATCGAAAAGATCGAGAAAGCCGATCTTGCCCGCGGGGCCTTCGAACATGTAGTCCGTCTTCACGGCGGTCCAGGGCATGCGGCGGCGTTCAGCGGCGAGCGCGTCGCGCGCGCGCGTCTGGGCTTTCTCCTTCACCAGCAACTGCTGACGCGCTGCTTCCCATTGCTCCTGCGACACGACGGGCGGCGTGCGCATCCCTGTTTCGTCGGATGTAGTCATGGCCTTGCAACCTCCTGAGTTGGACTCTTGCTCGTTGTTTGCCGTGATTCAGTCTGACTCGGATAGCGGAAAACGGAGAGTAACAAGTGTGACGCCATTTGCCCGATCGCGCGTTCCGATGGCCCGACGCGCGACCGCAGCAATCAGGATCAAGCCCACGAAGCGCGCAGCGCGTGCATCGTTTTCCAGTACGTGAAGAAGCGTCCCGCGAAGATGCCCGCGACGATGCCCGACACGGCGGCGTCGATTGCCGCATAGGTCGTGAGCGCGGGCAGATAGGCGACGGTCGCCATCTCGAAGCCGAGCCAGAACTTCGCGATGAACGTCGCGAGGATCAGCAGCATCGGCAACATGGAGCCGGGCAGCATCACGGTTCGCGCGATCGGATCGACGATGAAGCGGCTCTGGCTCGCAAGGAACACGCCGCCGACGATGCCCGCCCCCAGCGTGGCGATCCACACGGCGACGGCCATCCATCCGGCGAGCGGCGACGCGACGAGATGCGCGATGCCCATGCCCGCGAAAATAATCGGAACGATTGCGAGCTTCGACAGCGGGGTGGTGCTGGCCTGCATCGCCTTGATGCCGCGATACAAAAGGAATGCGAGCAGCACCCAGACCCACGTCGGCGTGCCTTGAACGATGGCGATTGGCGTCATGATCATCTCCTTGCAAGTGGTTGTTTGATGCGCATGATGACGCCGGAGAATGAGCCGCGAATGAGTTGGCGAGCGTATGCGCGCGTCGCGGGAATTAAGCGAATTCCGAAAACCCGTCGCGCGACGGGTAAAATGCGGCGCCTGCCCGACGATCGGCTAGAGAGACCGCGCGTGACCCGCGCGCGCCGGCATCGCGGGCAGCGTCCGCCCCACGAGGGCAAGCTTTCGTCCGTATGCGCCTGTCCGGTCAACCCGCGCACCGCCGCTTTCGCTGAACCACACACGACACGCAACGACATTCGAGGATCGTTTTCATGCTTGCCCGCATCACCCGCCTTTTCCCGCTCTGGGCCGTGCTGGTTTCCATCGCCGCCTATAGCGCGCCTTCATCCGTGACGGGCATCGCGCCGCACGTCACGACGCTTCTCACGATCATCATGCTGTCGATGGGCGTCACGCTTTCCATCGACGATTTCAGGCGCGTGTTCACGCGGCCCGCGCCGGTCATCGCGGGCATCGTGCTGCATTACCTCGTGATGCCGCTCGCCGCGTGGGTCATCGCGAAAGCGCTGCACATGCCGCCCGATCTGATGGCGGGCATGGTGCTCGTCGGCAGCGTCGCGAGCGGCACGGCGTCGAACGTGATGATCTATCTCGCGCGTGGCGACGTGGCGCTGTCCGTCACGATCAGCGCGCTCTCGACGCTCGTCGGCGTGTTCGCGACGCCGCTGCTCACGCGCCTTTATGTCGATGCCTCCATCGCCGTCGACGTGCACGGCATGCTGATGAGCATCGTGCAGATCGTCGCGCTGCCTATCGTCATCGGCCTCGTCGTGAACCATCTGTTCGGCAAGCTCGTGCGCAAGATCGAGTGGATGCTGCCGCTCGTGTCGATGGTGGCGATCCTGCTCATCATCGCCGCGGTGGTCGGCGGCACGCAGAAGAGCATCGCGTCGGTGGGCATGGTCGTCGCGGTGGGCGTGGTGCTGCACAACGGCATCGGTCTATTGGGCGGCTATTGGGGCGGGCGTCTGCTCGGCTTCGACGAAGCCGTCTGCCGCACGCTGGCAATCGAAGTCGGCATGCAGAACTCGGGGCTCGCGGCGACGCTCGGCAAGCTGTATTTCACGCCGATCGCGGCGTTGCCCGGCGCACTTTTCTCGGTGTGGCACAACCTGTCGGGGTCGATGCTCGCGGGCTATTGGGCGGGACGTCCGGCGAAAGGCTCGACGCGCGAAGCCCACGCGCAGGCCGCCGTCGCGCGGCACGGCTGAACGTGTGAATCGATCGAAAAAAAACGCGCCGATTGTGGCGCGTTTTTTTTCGGACGCGAAATCAACTCGCCGCGAGCGATGCTTCCGCGACCGGCCGGTCATCGATCGGAAAATGCAGCAGCGCCGCGACGAGTCCGGCGATTGCCGTCGCGGCCCAGATCAGCGAGTACGAGCCGGTCGTGTCGAGCACGTAGCCGCCGAGCCACGCGCCGAGAAACGATCCGAGCTGATGACTGAGAAACACGACGCCGAATAGCGTGCCCAGATGCCGCGTGCCGAACACCTTCGCGATGAGTCCGTTGGTGAGCGGCACCGTGCCCAGCCACGTCAGGCCCATCACGGCGGCGAAGACGACGACGGATACGCTCGTCGTCGGCAACAGGACGAAGAGGGCGATCGCGCCGCCCCGAATCAGATAGAGCCACGCGAGGACGTGATGCTGCCGCCAGCGTCCGCCGAGCCAGCCGCATCCCCAACTGCCGATCATGTTGAAGAGGCCGATCAGCGCGAGCGCGGTCGCGCCGAGTCCGACCGGCATGTGGCACAGCATCAGATAGCCGGGCAGATGTGTCGCGATGAACGCAAGCTGAAAGCCGCAAGTGAAAAAGCCGAGCGTCAGCAGCCGATAACCGCGATGCCGCGACGCATACGCGAGCGTTTCGCGCAACGGCATCGCGGCGGCTTGCGCGTGCGTTTCGTGCGATGCCGAAGATGCCTTGCTCCGGCGGCTCGCGCGATCGAGCGCGATGCCGAGCGGCGCGGCGAGCAGCAGCACGAAGGCGAGGGCATAGAGCGACGCCGGCACGCCCGCATGCACGCGCACTTCCTGCGCGAACGGCACCATCAGCACCTGGCCGAGCGAGCCGCCCGCGCTGGCCAGGCCCATCGCGACGCTGCGTGTTTGCGGCGACGCCACGCGTCCGACCGTCGCGAGCACGACGCCGAAACTCGTGCAACTGATGCCGATGCCCACGAGCAAGCCGAGACCGAGCACGAGCATCCAGCCGGAACTCGCGGCGGCGGCGAGCGCGAGCCCGGCGGCAAACGTGGCCGCGCCCGTCGCGACGACCGGCGCTGCGCCGTATCGATCGGCGGCCGCGCCCGCGAACGGCTGCGCGAAGCCCCACACGAGGTTGTGCAGCGCGATCGCGAAGGCGATCAGCGTGACGGGCATGCCGCGATCGAACGAAAACGGCCCGATGAAAAGCCCGAACGTCTGGCGCACGCCCATCGCGGCGCTCAGGATCAGCGCGGCCGCGCCGATGAGCACCCACGTCGTCGCGCGGTCCGTGGCCGATCGTGTGGTCGATAAAGACGACATGGCTCGTTCCTCCTTGCGGCCATCGTCGCAGGCGAACGTCCGTGCTGACAAACGAAAAGATTTCGCCGTCGGATGAGCGCAGTTCAACCGTTATCGACGAAACCGGCCGCTTGTTCGATCAGCCAGTTGCGAAACGCGACGAAATCCGCGCGCGCGCTCGCTTGCGGCGTCTCGCAGAGCCAGTAGGCGGTTTGCGTCTCGACGCTCGTCGCGGACGCTTCGACCAGCGTGCCCGCCGCCAGCTCGCGATCGACGAGCGGACGCCTGCCGATGACGACGCCAAGCCCGGCCGCGGCGGCATCGAAGCCGAGCTGAACGGTATCGAAGCGAAGGCCGCCGTGCAGATCGAGACCGTCGATGCCCGCGCCGTCCATCCACGCTTGCCAGTCCTGACTGGCCGTATCGATGTGAATGAGTGCGGCGCGGGTGAGATCCGGAACGGCGCCGGCGCCGGTCAGCATCGCGCGATAGGCGGGGCTGCACACCGGCACGAGTCGCTCGCTGAAGAGACGTTGCCACGACGATGCGCCATCGACCGGGCCGCGCGAGAGGCGCAGGCCGAAGTCGAAGCCGTCGACGGGAAAGCCCGCCTGGCGGCGCGAAGTGTCCACGGTGACGTCGATGTTGGGCCAGCGCGCGCGGAAATCGGCGAGGCGCGGCACGAGCCAGCGGGCCGCGAGCGTCGGCGCGCACGTAACCGAGATCGCGCGGCGCTTGCGCCTGTCGGGCAGCGACTGCGTGCCGACGACGATAAGCGAAAACGCTTCGGCGATGTACGGCAGATAGTGTTCGCCGGCGGCGGAGAGCGACAGCCCGCGCGGCTCGCGCACGAAAAGCTCGACGCCGAGCATCGCTTCAAGCGCGCCGATGCCGTGGCTCACGGCGCCCGGCGTCACGTTGAGTTCGGCGGCCGCGAGCTTGAAACTGCGATGGCGCGCCGCGGCTTCGAAGAGACGCAGGGCGTTGAGCGGCGGGAGGCGCTGAGACATGGTCGCGTGGGAATCGACGAAAGGTGCGCCTATATTGCCATTCCCCGACAGCGAAGAGGTCAGGCCGATGTCTGCCGCCGCGCCTTCCACCAGTCGAGAATGCGCCGCGCGATGAGCGCGAACGGCGGATTGGCGAACAGCACCGCCGCGCTCAACGCGATGCATCCGCACACGAGAAACGTGCCGCGATAGCCGAGCGCGGCCACGAGCGCGCCGGACAGAACGCCCGACAGGATCGATCCGACGCGCGACGCGTTGAAGAAAAGCGCCGTCGCCGATCCGGGGCTTTGCGGCATCAGATCCTGCATGTACGTCATGCCGAGGCACGACGTCACCGAGACGACGAAGGCGTTGAAGGCTTGCATCGGAATGAGGAAGTGGACGTTGGGCGACGCCGCCACCGCAATGAAATAAATCAGATGCACGACGGCGCACGACGCGAGCCATCGCTGCTTGTCGAGACGCGAAGCACGCGCGCCGAGCGCGAGCATCATCGGAATTTCGAGGAATGCGCCGAGGCCCAGCATGATCGATACGTCGATGCGCGTGCCGTGCATGCCGTGCACGACGTAGAGCGGCAGGACGATCATCGTAGCGCTCGCGGCGAGCCCGATGAGCGTCATCGCGACGGTCGCGCGCCAGATCTCGGCGCGAGAGTGCGACGCGCCGGGGTGCGGCGGGACGAGCTCCTCGGTGTCGGGCGCGGTGACTTCGAGCAGCGATGTCGGGTCGCCGGCGTAGTGCGCCGGTGCGCTGTGCGGGTCGCCCCTGGGCGAGCCGTGCATGCGCCAGACGATCGCGCCGCACGCGACGAAACAGGCCGCCGCGAACAGAAACAGGCCGTAGAAGCCGGCGCCGGCCAGCACCAGCGCGCCGACGGAGGGCCCGAAGACCCACGCCATCGAAAGAACGGTTCGCAAGGTGGCGAGCGCGAGGGACCGCTCGGCTTCGTCGTCGACGGGCAACGCGGCGCGCGCGAACGAGAACACGAGCGACATCGCGGAGCCGCCTGCGCCGAGAAACAGGATGCCGATCACGACCAGCGCGGTGTAGTTGCGCACGACGCACATCAACAGAAAACCGAGCGATGAAGCAATGAGCGCCGCGAGCAGCAATTCCCGATGATGGCCGTGCCTGTCGGACCATTTTCCGGCAAACGCGCTGGCCACGACGCCGCTCGCGGCGATGACCGTCATGAAGACGCCGAGCTTCAAGGGGCTCATATCCGCCTGTTCGACGCTGAACAGCGACAGATACGGCGCGGTGAACGACATCGCGACGCCGAGCATCAGGGTCGCGCTGGAGAGCGGCAGGAAGAACGGGATGCGGGTGAGACCGAGCAGGCGTGTGTTCATCGGGACGTGGGTCGGCTTGGGGACTCGGGCCGAAAAGGCAGGTCGTGCTTTGAGCGCAAGCGGCGTACCGCTTTGAATGCGGCAACGCGCGGAACTTGCGCAGTTTGCCATCGTTGTCGGAGGATGCGTGTAGCGATTAGTTAATCGACATTGACATAATGCAAATTAGCGCAGGAATTGATGCCGAGGCTCAATTGAAATGTCGTACTTGGAATTGCGACAGCTAGCGAATCGTCTATCCGTACGTGCCGCGGGGCGCCCGGTCGAACCCGACCGTGCGCGCTTCGGACGGCATTGGCAACGGCCGCGTTCAATGTTCGCTCTTGGCCGACTCCTTGCTGCGTTCCGCCGACTTTGCCCCGTTCTTCTTGCTCGCTGGACCGGACTTGTTTTGTTTCGGCTTCGCTTCGCCCTCGACCTTGGCGAACGTGATCGCGTCCTTGTCCTTGTCGTAGCTCACGTCTACCGTGTCGCCCGGAGCGAGTTTGCCGCCGAGAATCTCCTTCGCGAGCCGGGTCTCCAGTTGCTGGCGGATCTGGCGTTTCAGTTCGCGTGCGCCGAATTCGGGCCGATAACCCACATCGGCAAGATGATCGATGACCGGGTCCTGCACCCTGAGCGTGATGTCCTGAGCCGCCGCCGTGCGCGCGACGCGGTCCAGCTGTATCTGCACGATCGAGCGGATGTTCTCGCGCGAAAGCCCGTGGAACACGATGATTTCGTCGATGCGATTCAGGAACTCGGGGCGAAAGTGGCCTTTCAGCACGTCCATGAGCTTCTCGCGCATGGCTGCCTCGGTGTCGCGGTCCTTCTCGGTTCTCTCGAGGTTGTCCATGATGATGGACGCGCCAAGATTGCTGGTCGAGATGATGACGGTGTTGCTGAAGTCGACGACGCGGCCCTTGCCATCGGTGAGGCGGCCATCGTCGAATACTTGCAGCAGCACATTGTTCACATCGGGATGCGCCTTCTCGATTTCGTCGAGCAAGATCACGCAGTAGGGACGGCGGCGCACGCGTTCGGTCAGCTGTCCCCCTTCGTCATAGCCGACGTATCCCGGCGGCGCGCCGATCAGCCGCGCGACTGCGTGGCGCTCCATGTACTCGGACATGTCGATGCGGATCACCGCCTGCTCGTCACCGAACACGGTCTCCGCTAGCGCCTTCGCAAGCTCGGTCTTGCCGACGCCCGTCGGTCCGAGGAACAGGAACGTCGCGATGGGCCGGTGCGCTTGCCCCATGCCCGCGCGTGACAGCCGCACCGCATCGCTCACCGCGACCACGGCTTCGTCCTGACCGATCACGCGTTCGCGCAGCTTGCTCTCCATCTCGAGCAGTCTTTCGCGTTCTTCCTGCGTGAGTTCGGTGACCGGAATGCCGGTGAGACGCGAGACCACTTCCGCGACCGCTGCAACCGTCACTTCGAGCGTCTCCGATCCGGTCTTGCGCTGCCATGCCTCGGTCAGGTCGTCGAGCTTCGTCTGCTTCTCGTTGATGCGTTCCTCGAAGTTCTTCGCTTCATCGAAACGCTTGCGCGACGAGGCATAGGCCTGCTCGCGCTTCGACTGGGCGATTTCCGCTTCCAGCTCCTGCATTTCGGGCGGGCGCGACTTCGAGCCGATTCGCACGCGCGCCGCAGCCTGATCGATGAGATCGATAGCCTTGTCGGGCAAATAACGTGACGTGATGTAGCGGTCCGACAACTCCGCTGCCGCGACGAACGCTTCATCGGCGAAAGTGACCTGATGGTGCGCTTCGAGTTTGTCGCGCAAGCCGCGCAAAATGACGATGGTTTGCTCGACCGTCGGCTCCGGCACGAGCACCGGCTGAAAGCGCCGCTCGAGCGCCGCATCCTTCTCGATGTGCTTCTGGTATTCGTTGAGTGTCGTCGCGCCGATCAAACTCAGCTCGCCGCGCGCGAGCGCCGGCTTCAGCACGTTCGCGATGTCGAGTCCGCCCTCGCCGCCGCCCTGACCCGCGCCGACTATCGTGTGCAACTCGTCGATGAACACGATGAGTTCATCCTGCTTCGAAGTGATCTCGTCGATCACCTGCTTTGCGCGCTCTTCGAATTCGCCGCGATACTTCGCGCCCGCGACCATCGAATTGATGTTGATCTCGATGAGCCGCTTGTTGCGCAAGTCTTCGGGCACGTCGTCGTTCACGATGCGCTGTGCCAGCCCTTCGACGATCGCAGTCTTGCCCACACCCGGCTCGCCGATCAACACAGGATTATTCTTCTTGCGCCTCGCGAGCACCTCGATGGTACTTTCGATTTCCTGTGCGCGTCCGAGCACCGGGTCGAGTTTGCCTGCGCGCGCCATCGCGGTGAGATCGCGGCCGAACTTGTCGAGCGTCGGCGTGCCGGTCGGCGTATCGACGCGGCCGTCTTCCGCACCCTTGCCCACGACCTTCACCACTTTCTGGCGAAGCGCCTCGGGCGTGACGCCGTACTTTCTGAGGAGCCCCCCGGCGATGCTGTCGGTCACGGACGCAAGCCCTATCAGCACATGCTCGGGACCGACATAGGAATGGCCGAGTTCTCGCGAGGCCTGGAACGCGTACTGAAAAGCCTTCTTCAAGCGCGGCGAAATCGTCATCTTTTCGACCGGCGTATCGGGCGCGGCTTTGCCCTTTTGCGCGTGCTCGTCGATATAGCGGCGGATGTCGTCGGCAGAAAGCTTCAACTCTTTGAAGAGCGCCTGCACGACGTCCATGTCGGCCAGCACGTAAAGCACCTGCTCGGTGTCGAGTTCCGTCTTCTGCAATTCGTGCGCCTTTTCGGCGGCGCGTTGCAGAAGTTCCATCGTCTGCTCGCTGAAGGCATCGGTCACGTCGACGGACTCGCGCGGCACCGAAGCGACGATATCGTCCTCGTCTTCCTCGCCAGTGCCGTCCGTGTCACCCATCAGACGCGACAGCCCTCCGCCGCCCAGTAAGGAATCGAAAGGATTCAGCATGGTTTGATGCCGCATCAACTGGCGATAGTCGTACTCGCAAATCGACATCGATTTGCGGCGGCCGTTCTGCACGACGGTTACCTGCGCAACCGCCGGACGGGCATGACAAATCTCGCAAAGGGCTGGCATATCAATCGTCTCCGGTTGGGGCGATTCGATACCTATGGCGCACAGCGCTGAGTTCTTTCGAACCGCCGGGTGTCGAGGGGCATCTCCTGACAAGTCTCTTTCGAATGTGTTCCTCCGTGCGGCGTGTCGGCTAATTCGCCGGCCGCGATGAAACGGATGCCTGACTCATCGCTAACCTTCATCGTGAGTGAGCGGTGGTATCGGACAGCATTCGACGTTCCGTTAAATGCCTGCTCTCTTGCACCGATCTTCTTTTCGCGTTGAATCATCGCGACCACGGGCAACGGGTGGCCGGTGGCTTGCATCGGTGTCCACGCCAGGGGAAGCATCTCCGTGTGCTACGCGATGTGAGCGGTTCGCGAAACGGCTCGTCTCTGTGTCTGATCCGCGGCCCGTCACCAGATCGGTGCGCTTCGTCGTCCTGGACACGTGCTCATGACAAGGCATCACCGATGCAGACTATGCGTGCGCGTCAACTGACCGAATGGCGACCCTTCCGGTTCGCGAGCCGAGCCGCTGTTGCAACATCTGCAGCCAAGTGCAAGTTCTCCGCGATTACGCGATTACACGTCGCGCGCCACGCATCGATTAGATAGCCGTACCAATCGCACCGAATCTCGATGCTCATCCGCGAGCCGACTCTGTCGACATGAATCGGGCACGCCGATAGCTGCCGATTTCATCACGCACCGTCACGAATAATGCGCGTCGTTGGCACTCACTGTTTAGGATGGCGATAGATTGTCCGGATTCAACCAGCAATAGCAGAAGCTGTCTGCAAGGTGCCGGTCTGCATGAGAGGGGACGTCCCGCAGGGATGGGCTCGAGCGTCGCGAGCATGTCTGAGCACTCGCGTTGCACGAATCCGCAGGCGGGCCGCACTGGAGAACCAACCTATGCGAATCGCACAAATCGCACCGTTGCACGAAGCGGTTCCCCCGAAGTTATACGGCGGCACTGAGCGCGTGGTGTCGTATCTGACAGATGCACTCGTCGACCTCGGCCACGATGTGACCTTGTTCGCAAGCGGCGATTCGCAGACCCGCGCGAGGCTCGAACCAGCCTGGCCGCGCGCCCTGCGGCTCGATCCGGGCATCCGCGATTCGCTTGCCCCGCACATGCTGCTGCTCGAAACCGTTCGCCGCCGCGCGCATGAGTTCGACGTCTTGCACTTCCATCTCGAGTACCTGCCGTTCCCGCTGTTCTCTCAAAGCGATACGCCGTTCGTCACGACGCTGCACGGCCGTCTCGATCTGCCCGAGCTGCGCGCGATCTTCGCGACGTTCACGCACGCGAACATCATCTCGATCTCGGACGACCAGCGTAGCCCCTTGCCGCGCGCAAACTGGCTGAAGACGGTGTATCACGGCTTGCCGGACGGCCTGCTCACGCCGCAGCCGCACAAGAAGCCGGAATATCTGGCGTTCCTCGGCCGCATCAGCCCGCAAAAGCGTGCCGATCTCGCCATCGAGATCGCGGCGCGAAGCGGCTTGCCGCTGAAGATTGCGGCGAAGGTCGACAAGGCTGATGAGAAGTATTTCGCGTCGACTGTCGAGCCGCTGCTTTCGCAGGCGCACGTCGAATTCATCGGTGAAATCAGCGAAACGCGGAAGCCGGATTTTCTGTCGGGTGCGAAGGCGCTACTGTTTCCGATCGACTGGAACGAGCCGTTCGGCCTGGTGATGATCGAATCGATGGCGTGCGGGACGCCGGTGATTGCGTTCAAGCGCGGAGCGGTGCCCGAGGTGATCGATCATGGCGTGACCGGTTTCATCTGCGAAGACGTGCAAGACGCGGTCGGCGCACTGCATCGGATCGACGAGCTGTCGCGCCCCCGCGTCCGCGCACAATTCGAGCGCCGCTTCAGCGCCAGCAGGATGGCGCAGAATTATGTCGATGCCTATACGTCGATGCTGCACGCCGCCAAGCGCCCCGTGCCGCGTTGGGAATCGCCGAGGTGCGCGATGGACGGAAGACGGAACCATTGGAATGCCGACCGTAAGCGAAGCGACGCACTGACTTGCGAAACCATCGACGACAACAAGCCTGTGCCGCAACGAAAGTTTCAACGCGCTCGCTTCGGCGGTCCGAACATCGGCAGCGACAATCCCTGGACCTTCGCCCTTGCCATTCTGCGAGGCCTAGGCAGCTTGGCCACCCTAGGCTGGGCTTTGGGCACGGTTGTAGCCGTGGCCGTCACGAAGCTGCGCACGCGCGGTGATCACGCGCTTCGTCTGGAGTCGTCAGCGCTCCGATGACTGATTGCCGGCGTGTTCCCTGCAGTTCAGCCAACGTGGACTGCCGCGTTGAAGATCAGCGCCATCACCAGGCCAACCACAGCCACGATGGATTGAACCACCGAGATCGTTTTGGTGGCTTCGCCCATCGTCATGCCGAACGATTCCTTCACCATCCAGAAGCCGGCGTGGTTCGCATAGTTGAAGAACAGCGAACCGCAGCCGATGGACAAGGCCAGCAAAGGCAGGTTAAGGCTCGGATCGGCGCCGGCCAGCGGAGCCAGCAGACCCGCCGCGCCGACGATTCCCACCGTCGCCGATCCGGTGGACACGGACAGCAACATCGCGATCAGCCATCCGAGGATCAGCGGGGGAAAAGCGAAGTGCTGCGTCAGATGCACGATCGCCTCACCCACCTTCGCACTGGTCAGCATTTCCTGAAACGCGCCGCCGCCGGCGATGATCATGATGATGGAAGCAATCGGCTTGAGGCTGTTGCCGAGCGCGTGACGCAGCTTTTCGGCATCGCCGCCCCGGGCGAGGACCAGCGCCGCAACTGCGAAAAGTACGCCCAGCAGCATGGCTATCAGCGGATTGCCGAGGAAGCTGGCAACGTGCAGCATCGGTGCGTTCTTCGGCAACACCATCTCCGCCACCGCATGAACCAGCATCAGGATGGCGGGCAACAGGGCCGCCAGCACGCCGAGACCGACCCCGGCGCGGTGGCCATTGTCGGACTGTTCGACGACGGTGAACTGGTCCAGCAAGGCCTGATCGGGCCTGGTGCTCATGCGCGGCGAGATGAACGCGCCATAGAGCGGGCCGCCCAGAATCATCGCGGGAATGGCCGCCAGAAAGCCGTACAGCATGGTCGGCCCCACCGAAGTCTTGAGCGTGGCGATAGCCGTCAAAGGACCCGGATGGGGCGGCACCATGCCGTGCATCGCGGCAAGAGCCGAAATCACGGGCACGCCGACGTACACATAGGCCGAGCCCTTGAACCGGGCATGGCTTTCCAGCTTGCGCGCCACGCTGAAAATCAAGGGAAGCATGACGACCAGCCCCACTTCGAAGAACATCGGAATGCCGACCACGAAAGCCACGAGGGTCATCGCCCAGGGAATCATACGGTCGGAGGCACGCCTCAGAATGGCCTCGGCAATCTGCTCGGTAATGCCCGCATCCGCGAGGATTTTGCCGAGCATCGCACCCAGCGCGATGACGACGCCCACCGCGCCCAACGTCTTGCCCGCGCCGTTGGTCAGATGCTTGACGATGCTTCCCGGCTCCATGCCGGTTGCGAACCCTACGCCGATTGAAACGACGAGCAAAGCGAGAAGCGGATGCATCTTGATGCGCGACACGATGAGCGCGACAAGCAGCACCACGCTGATCAGCGCGGTCAGCAACAAATCGATATCTAGACTGGTCATGGAATGAATCTTAGGTTTGGAATGGTTTGCCGAGCGTGCTCGTCAATCGATCGTGCTCGGAAAGGGAAGCATGGTCGCGTCGGCTTCAGGCGAACGGCCCTGAACCGGCTGCGCATGCCGTCTCCCAATCGCGGTTCTTTGGCTAGCGGATCTCCGCCTGATAGATGAATTCGCTGGCGGGTCCGCGCGAACGGCGCCACTCGAGCGGCTGCCGATCGTAGCCGAAGGCGAGACGCTCGATGACCACGGCAGGCGTCCCCGGCTCGATGTTCAAAAGCTTCGCGTGTCGCGAGCCGATGGCTTCGACGGTAAGGGTTTCCGTGGCGGATGCCACGATCTGATTGCACTGCGTCTCGTAGACCGGGTAAAGGAGGTCGCCGATCTCGCCCACGTCCATCTTCGCAAACGCCGCAAAACGTGCGTAGGGCAACCAGATCTCTTCGGCGAGCATCGGAACGCCGTCGATCAGCCGCACGCGCGACATCTGGATCACGCGCGCCGTGCTCGATATCTGCAGTCTCGCGGCTACCGCCGATGGCGCATCGACCACGTCCCGGCGCAGTATGCGACTCTCCGGAATGCGCCGTTCGCCTTGCCGTGTTTGAAAGCGGAAGAAGCGAAACAGGGAGCCGTCGAAGTTCGCGCGCCGTACGAAGGTCCCTCTTCCCTGAAAGCGCTCGAGCATGCCTTCCGCGACGAGCAGATCGACGGCCTTTCGCACTGTGCCGACAGCAAGGCCGTAGCTTTGAGAAAGCGCCTGCTCGGTCGGGATCGCTTCGCCCGGGCGCCATTCACGAGCCGCGATCAGGGCAACCATTTCATCCCGCAGGCGCTGATAACGGGGTAAGCGGCCATCGGCCTGCATGATCGTCTCCATCGAATTCATATATATGATTACATGTTTTCTCTCCGAATGGATCGGGGATAACCCTGTCGGATCATGACGCGACCGTCGCCCGTCGGCTTGAACGACGCGAGGTTTGGCGTAGTGATGCTCGCGGTCAAGGTGTGGGCGGCGTGCCCTCGCCCGCCTGATTCGCCAGTCCCGCGCGCTTCACATCGAACGCGAGCCGCTTGTTCTCCGCGTCGTAGTGGCACTTCACTTGTGCGCCCTCGGTAACGTCGCCCTTGAGCATTTCCTTCGCCAACTGGTTTTCGATCGACTGCCTGATCTGCCGACGCAGTTCGCGCGCACCGAACTCGGGACGGTAGCCGACGTCCGCGAGATGATCGACGACGGATTCGTCGAACTCCAGCACGACGTCCTGGCTGTGCGCGAGGCGCTGCACCTGATCGAGCATCAGCCGAACGATCTGGCGCACCTCATCGCGGCCGAGCGAGGAAAACAGAATGATGTCGTCGATCCGGTTCAGGAACTCGGGCCTGAAATGCTGGCGCAGCACGCTCATCACGCCATTCTGAACCGATGCGTCCGCATCGCTCGCGTTGGTCGTGAATCCGAGCGTCGCGCGCTTCTGACCGGCGATCACGTCAGAGCCGAGATTGCTCGTCGCGATGATCAGCGTGTTGCTGAAATCGACCACGCGGCCTTTGCCGTCGGTCAGGCGCCCGTCGTCGAAGACTTGCAGAAGCACGTTGTACACATCGGGATGCGCCTTTTCGATCTCGTCGAGCAGGATCACGCTATAAGGCCGACGCCGCACGCGCTCCGTCAATTGCCCGCCTTCGTCATAGCCGACATAACCCGGCGGCGAGCCGATGAGCCGCGACACCGCGTGACGCTCCATGTATTCGCTCATGTCGACGCGCAGCATGGCGTCTTCATCGCCGAAGACGACTTCCGCCAGCGCTTTCGCAAGCTCCGTCTTGCCCACACCCGTCGGCCCGAGGAACAGGAACACGGCGATCGGCCGGTTGCGGCCCTGCAAGCCGGTACGTGCGCGCCGCACCGCGTCCGACACCGCAACGACCGCTTCTTGCTGCCCGATCACCCGCTTGTGCAGGCGCTCTTCCATTTGCAGCAGACGGGCACGCTCCTCCTCGGTCAGTTGAGTCACGGGAATACCGGTGATCGTCGCGACGATCTCGGCGACGTGCGCGACCGTCACCGTCGACGTGTTCGTGCCGACGCGCTGCTTCCAGCTATCCGTGGCATCGCCGAGTTGCTTTTCCTTCTGCGCGATCTCGCTGTCCAAAGCATGCGCGCGGTCGAACTGCTTGCGCGATGCCGCATAGTCCTGTTCGCGTCGCAATTGCGCGAGCTCGGACTCCAGTTCGAGGATATCGGCGGGGCGCGATGTGGCCGACAGATTCACGCGCGCCGCGGCCTGATCGACGAGATCGATCGCCTTGTCAGGCAGAAAGCGCCCCGTGATATAGCGATCCGACAGTTCCGCCGCGCCGACGATCGCATCGTCCTGGATCGTGACCTTGTGGTGCGCTTCGAGCCGGTCGCGCAGTCCACGCAGGATATTGATGGTCTGCGCGACGGTCGGCTCCGCGACCAGCACCGGCTGAAAGCGCCGCTCGAGCGCCGCGTCCTTTTCGATGTGCTTCTGATACTCGGCAAGCGTGGTCGCCCCGATCATGTTCAGCTCGCCGCGCGCCATCGCCGGCTTGAACACGTTGGCGATATCCAGTCCGCCTTCGCCGCCGCCCTGCCCCGCGCCGACGATGGTATGCACTTCATCCACGAACAGCAGCAGCTTCTCGCGATTCGCGGTGATTTCATCGACGACCTGCTTCACGCGCTCCTCGAACTCGCCGCGATACTTCGCGCCCGCAACCAGCGAGTTGATGTTCAGCTCGACGAGGCGCTTGTCGCGGAGCGACTCGGGCACATCGCCGTTGACCATGCGCTGCGCGAGCCCTTCGACGACCGCGGTCTTGCCCACACCCGGCTCGCCGATCAGCACCGGATTGTTCTTGCGCCGGCGCGCGAGCACTTCGACCATGGTTTCGATTTCGCGCGCGCGTCCGATCACGGGGTCGAGATGCCCTTCACGTGCGAGCGCGGTGAGATCGCGGCTGAACTTGTCGAGATGCGGCGTGCGTGACGGCGGCCCGTCGCCGCGCGGCGGTCCGCCCGCGCCGACCGTCTGCGCGGTCTGCTGCCTGAGCGCCTGCTGATCGACACCGAGCTTGCCGAGCAATTGGCCCGCGAAGCTGTCGGGTACATCGGCAAGGCCGATCAGCAAATGCTCCGGCGCGACGTAGCTATGCCGCAGCTGACGCGATGCGAGAAAAGCGCGGTCGAGCGCGCTCTTCAGACGAGGCGACACGGCGATCATGCCGTCCGGCGGCGGGCTCGCGCGCTCGCGGCGTTGCGCGTTGGCGTCGATGAAGCCGCGGACTTCGGCCGCATCGATGCCGATGCTCTTGAGAATCGACTCGATGACGGCGTTGTTTGCAAGCTCGTAGAGCAGATGTTCCGTGTCGACCTGCGAGCAGCCGGATTGCACGGCGCGCTCGGCGGCGCGCATCAGCATCTCTTTCGCGCCGTCGCTGAAGTATCGGTCGATGTTCGCGCCTTCGTTTTCGTTGCGCCGCACACCGGCATCGCGCGGTTCTTGCTGTGCGGCACTTTCGGGCGCGGACGCCTCGCCGGGCGCGCCGCCCATGAACAGCGATTCGAGCGGCGAGAGCGCGCGCTGGTGCCGCGTGAGCTGCGCATAGTGAAAATCGCACACGTCGATGACGTGACGGCGGCCGTTGCGCAGCACTGCGAGGCGCACGGTCGCGGGCCGTGCGCCGCATACGTCGCACAAGTGAGCCATATTCGTCTCCTAGGTCGTGGCAGGGCACGCCGCCCCGGAGAGGAATTTGCTGCAACCGTTGTTCCTGCGCCCGGCGGAACGACGATTGCTACTCGCCCGTCTAGTTTTTCGCGAGGAACAGCTCAGCGACGACAGAGCGAAGCCAGCGGTTTCCCGCTTCGTCGTGATACTTCGCATGCCAATGCTGCCGCACCGCGAACTTCTCTACCGGGAACGGGCAAGAGTGAACCGCAAGGCCATTCACTTTTGCCAAGGTTTCTCCAATGTTTCGCGGCAGCGTCGCGATCAGGTCGGTTGATTTGACAATCGATCCAAGCCCAAGCATTCCCGGAAGCTCCAGCACGACATCACGTTCGATTCCATCGCGCAATAATGCCTGTTCGAGTAACTGCGCACCCGTGCCTGCGGCGATGATGACGTGCCCTTCGCTGCGGTATTGCTTCAGTGTCAGCTTCGCGCGGACGCGCGGATGGTCCGGGTTGGCGAGACACACCCAATCCTGCATATAGAGCTGTTGCTGATACATTCCGCCGCCGAGCCACGGAACATGACCGATCGCCAGATCGGCCTCGCCAGATTCGAGCGCGCGCTCGGTGTTGCCGTCGATCCGCGCCGCCTCGAGACGGATGCCCGGTGCCTTGGCGCGCACATAGGCCAGCATCCGCGGAAGCAAGGTGATATGACTCGCGTCGGTCATGCAGATGCGAAACCGTCGCTTCGCCGTGACCGGATCGAAAGAAATCTCCCACGACGAGAATCTGCGAAGCGACTCGAGGATTTCCCTGCACGGACCGATCAGCGCATCCGCCTGAGGCGTGGGCGTCATGCCGCCTGGCGTGCGAATGAAAAGGGGATCCTGCAGATGTTCGCGCAAGCGCGCGAGCCAGATGCTAACGGTCGGTTGGGCCTGTCCAAGCTGCTCCGCTGCACGCGTGACGCTGCGAACGTCATAGAGCAGATCGAAGAGCTGAAGCAGCTTGAGGTCGGGCAGATCGGGCGTGGTCATGCATCCATTGTAGAACGCAATGTCGCTCTCGCGACCATTGCATCAGAGATGACGCACACCGGACCTGACTTTGTTTGTCACGCTGCCGCGGACACCGCCGCGCGCAGACCAAGGGAATAGCTTTCGATACCGAACCCGCATATCTGCCCCTTGACGATTTCCGCGAACACCGAATGATGACGGAAAGCCTCGCGTGCATGGATGTTCGACATATGAATCTCCACGACGGGCACGGTCAGAATGGCGAGTGCATCGCGGATGCCGTAACTGTAATGCGTCCATGCGCCCGCATTGATGAGCACGCCATCGACCTTGTCGGCAAACGCCTGATGGATGCGTTCGCACATGTCGCCCTCGCTGTTGCTCTGATAGCTTTCGACCGTTACGCCGAGTTGATTCGCGAGCGCCTGCAATTTCTCATCGATGTCGGCGAGCGTGGCCGTGCCGTACTGAACGGGATCTCGCTTGCCGAACATGTTGTGGTTGACACCATGCAGCATAAGAAACGTTTTCATTCTTTCGTCCGAGTCTAATTGCAGACCGTTAATGTTCATTCCACCGATGTCTTCTCGACCGCTGCGCCTCTTTTCGCCGGATCAATCGAGCGGAACGGTCAGCCGCTCGATGAGCGCGCGCGTTTCTGGACGCACGCCCCGCCACCACGCGAACGCCTCCGCAGCCTGCTCGACCAGCATGCCCACGCCGTCAGCGATACTTTTCACCCCTGCATCGCGCGCCAGCCGCAAGAAAGGCGTGAGCCCCTTCCCGTAAGCGAGTTCATAGGCGCTTCCGCCGGCGCTGAAGACACTCGCTGGCACCGGCGGCAGTTGCCCGGTCAGGCTCGCGGATGTCGCGTTGATGACGAGGTCGAAGCGCCCCAGTGCCGCCAGGTCCGCATACCCGCACGCGGTGAGCGATCCGCCAGCAGTGTTCGATCGGGCGACCTGTTCGACAAGCGCACGCGCCTTGTCCACATGCCGGTTGGCGACGACGAGCTCGGCAGGCCGTGCCGCGACGAACGGCAGCAACGCGCCGCGCGCAGCGCCGCCCGCGCCGAGGATCAGGACGCGCTTGCCGACCATCGGCTGATGCAGGTTGACTTCGATGTCGCGCACGAGTCCGACGCCATCGAAGTTTTCGGCGATGATTCGGCCGCCCTCGAACTTCATCGCGTTGACCGCGCCCGAGAGCTGCGCTCGTTCGCTGCGCTCATCGGACATGGCGAATGCAGCGAGTTTGAACGGCGCGGTCACGTTCATGCCGCGGCCGCCCGCTGCAATGAAGCGCTTGACGCTATCGGAGAAGCCGCTGGCAGGTTCCACAGGCCCTTCGATGGCCTCATAGCTCATGTCCTGGCCGGTCTCTTGCGCGAAGAAGCCGTGGATGAACGGCGACTTCGTGTGCCCGATCGGATTGCCGATGACCGCGTATCGATCGCTCATCATGCCCCCGGCTTCGAGAACAGCACGCCGTCGGTCTGCATCGCATCGATCTCGGCCGCGCTGAAGCCCAGCGACCGCGCGACTTCCTCGTTGTGTTGCCCGAGATCGGGGCCGACCTCGCGAATCGACGTATCGCAGTCCGAGAAGCGAAACGGCAGGTTCGGCAGACGCAGCGTGCCCAGACGCGGATGCTCCTGTTCGATCACCATGCCGCGCGCGACGATCTGCGGATCGGCCACGACCTCGTCGATGCGTTGCACCTTCGCGCAGGGCACATCGACGCTGTCCAGCAGCGCGAGCACATCGGCGACGTTGCGTGCAGCGACCCACGGCTTCACGACCGCGAGAATGGCCTCGCGGTTCGCATTGCGCCCGTTCAGGCTGTGCAGGCGCGCATCGGTCGCGAAGCCCGCGGGGCCGCCATTTTGCTCGACGGCCGCGCCGAAGCGCTTCCACGATTCGTCGACCTGCGCGGCGATGACCAGGTCGCCATCGTTTGCGCGGAACACGCCGTATAAAGTCGATGTCGGCATGTCATGACCGGTCTGCTCGGGGACCACGCCCTGCATCGTGTAGCACTGGACGGCATATTCGTGCATCGAGAACAGCGTGTCGTATAGCGCCATGTCGATATGCTGGCCGCGTCCGCTCTTCACGCGGCCGAGCAAGGCAGCGTTGATCGCGGCCACCGCATGAATGCCGGTGTACATGTCGCCGAGCGAAATCCGCATGAGCGGCGGCGGTTCGCCCGGGTTGCCGATCATCTGCATGATGCCGCTCTTCGCTTCCGCGATCAGCCCAAAGCCTGCGCGATGCGCGTCCGGACCCGTGTGACCATACGCCGAGATCGAGCAATAGACGAGACCCGGATTGCGCTCGGAGAGCGCGGCATAGCCGAGGCCGAGCTTATCCAGCGCACCGGGGCGATAGTTCTCGATGAACACATCCGCCGAATCGCACAGGCGCTGCATGAACGCCTTGCCCCGCGGATCTTTCATGTCGACGCTCACGCCGCGCTTGCCCATGTTCAACTGGAGGAAGTAGGCGCTTTGCTGGTCGTCGAGGATCGTCGCGTGCTGGCGGCCTGCATCGCCGCTGCCGGGACGCTCGACTTTGATGACTTCGGCGCCGAGCGCGGCGAGACAGCGTCCGACATAGGGACCGGCGAGAAAGTGGCTGTAGTCGACGACGCGAAAGCCTTCGAGGGGACGGGCTTGCATCAGTAGGCTCCCGGACGGCGCGGGACCATCAGACGATGCTCGCCGCGTTGAACGACTTCGCCGTTCTGGTTGATCAGTTCGGACGGCAACACGACGATGCCCCAGCCCGGACGGCTCTTGCTCGCGCGCATGGACGTCACGCGAAACTTCACATGCAGCACGTCGTTGACCTTGATCGGCAGCACGAAGTCCCACGTCCAGCCGAGCGACATGCCCGGCAGGAAGCGATAGTCGCTCTGTGTCTTGAGGCCATCGGCGATCGACAGCCCGAACAGGCCATGCGCGACGATCGACCCGAAGTGGCTCGCGTTGGCATAGTCCTCGTCGACATGCACCGGCGTATGGTCGCCCGTGAGATCGGCGTAAGCGAGAATGCGTTCCTTCGTGACGGTGTAGGTCGGGCTGACGCACTCGTCGCCTTCCTGCGCATCGTCCCAGTATTTCTCGGTGATGTTGATGGTGCTCATGCTCACGCCTCCGCGCGTGGATTGATCGACAGCGCCTGCGCGACGCATGTGGCGGGTCTTGCCTGAATGAGTTCGATGGCGAGCCCGTCGGGCAGACGCAGCCAGTTGCGGCCCTGCGTCATCTCCGTGACGCCGAACGGCTGCGCGGCGGCGAGCGCGGCTTCGAGGTCCTCGCACATCACGCCCAGATGCGCGAGCCGGCCTTCGGGACCGTCGTAAGTCGGATCGCTGATGAACTGGAGTCCGCCGAGTGCCCAGTACTGACGCGGCTCGTCGCGCGGGCCGTCCACTTCGCGCATGGTCATGCCGAGCACTTCTTCGAAGAAGCGAATGTGCCAGTGGATATCCTTCACCCAGATCGCGACGTGTTCGAGATAGGCTTTGGTTGCGCTCATGCCGCGCGCTCCTCATTCTGGCGGTCGGTCATGCCACGCTCGATGCCTTTTATGCACGCCACGAGCGTCGAATTCACCGGCGTCGGCACGCCGAGCCGTTCGCCCCATCGCACGACCGCGCCGTTGATGAAGTCGATTTCGGTGACGGACGACTTCTCCAGGCTTTGCAGCATGGAGGTCTTGAACGCGGCCGGCAGTCCTTCGGCGGCCATGTTCCAGGCGTCTTCCGCACGCGTGATGGAAAGTTCGATGCCGGCCGCCTTCGCCGCGGCCATCGCTTCCTCGATGGCGGCAAGCGAGGTCGCCTTCAGCACCGGTTCGCTGTAAAGCTGCCCATACGTCAAACGCGTGATGCCTGTGATGGCACCGGTCGCGACGTTGATCAGCAGCTTGTCCCACATCGTGCCGAGGATGTTGTCGCTGACCGTGGTCGTGAGCCCCGCGCTGTTGAACGCTTCCGCCACGGCTTGGGCGCGAGGCGTCACGCGGCCGTCGAGCTCGCCGATGATGGTGATCTTTCCGGTCACGCCGGACTGGATGTGTCCCGGTGCGCGCAACACGCCACCGACGTAAGTCTTGCCCGCAAGCACGCGCTCGCGTCCGACGATATCGCTCAGCACGTCTTCGTGACCGAGGCCGTTCTGAAGGGACAGCACGAGCGTCTCGGGGCCGATGAGGTCGAGCGCGCCGCGCATCGCCGGATCGGTGTGGAAGGATTTGACCAGTACGATCACGACGTCCACCGGCCCGACGTCGGCGGGGTTCATCGTCGCGCGCACCTTGACGCGGCGCGTGCCGCGTTCGTCGTCGACTTGCAGGCCGTCGCGGGACATGGCCTCTACGTGCGCCGCGAACTTGTCCACGAGCCACGTCTCGTGACCCCCTTCGGTCAACGCGGCGCCGATGGCGCAGCCCAGCGCGCCCGCGCCCAGAAATGCGATCTTCATACATGTCTCCTCGAATGGAGACGAAGATACGATTCCGCGCACACTCTGGCAATGCAATGAATGCAATAGCGATATTGCCTATGGCAATTCAGATGTGGACTGAGCTATTCGGTAAGGGAAAGTACCAGGACGCTCGGTGCGGTTTTGTACCGGACGACGAGACGTCCGGCATATCGGAGGCTTCAGCTCGGAATGATGCGAAGCGTCTTCAAACGATCGAATAGCGCAATGAAAGAGTCGGGCGTGCTTTGATAGTCGAGAAAGCCTGCCTTGCGGCTCTTGCTCATATCGGTGAGCATCTCCATGGGCCGCCCCAGATCGGCGTCCGTGTGCCACCAGGACGCGAGCTTGCCGATATCGGCTTCGGCAAGATGGTGGCGCGCGGCGATTTCACGCCACGCCTCGCCCGCATCCTGCATGCGATCTTCGAGCGGACGCATCGTGCCGTCGAATTCCACCGGCTCGATTCCGAAGTAATTCGCGACGAGCGACCACATCCACTTCCAGCGGAACACGTCGCCGTTGACCACGTTAAATGCTTCGTCGCGGGCGTTCGGTGACGTCGCCGCCCATTCCAGATGACGCGCCAGCAGGCGGGCATCCGTCATGTCGGTAAGGCCGTTCCATTGGGCTGCGGACCCGGGAAATATGAACGGCGCGCCGCTCGCCTTGCAGAGCGTCGCGTACACCGCGAGTGTCACGCCCATGTTCATCGCATTACCGACCGCGAAGCCGATGACCGTATGCGGACGATGAACGCTCCAGCCGAAACCGAACTGCCTGGCGGCGTCGAACAGCCGATCCTCCTGCTCGTAGTAGAAATTATCGACATCCTGCCGGCCCTGCTCCTCGCGAAACGGCGTCAGCGGCACGCTGCCCTTCGCATAGGCTTCGAACGGCCCCAGATAGTGCTTGAGCCCTGTGACGAGCGCAGCGTGCTTCAGCGTGCCGGAAGGTCCGAGCGCCTCGAGTACATGACGAACCATCGCGCCGTTGACGCGGATATTTTCCTGCTCCGTCGCCTGTCGCGACCATGCCGTGAAAAACACATGCGTGAATTGCTTCCCGCTCAACGCGCGCTGCACCGATTCGGCCGATGTGAGATCCGCCGTAATCGATTCGACACCGTCACGCAAGGCGGAACGTCCGCGCGAGAGTCCGGTGATGTGCCAGTCGCCGGATGCGAGCAGATGGTCGGCCAGATTGCCGCCGACGATGCCGGTGGCTCCAATGATGAGTGCTCTTTTGTCCATGATGTGAATGGTTCGCCTTTCCAGGTACGTGCGCAGTGACGCGCGTTATCGATCGACATAGGGTCGACCGAAAAGCCCTGGATTGGTTTCATGCCGATGCGAACGAGCGGCAAGGCTCGTCGGCCGTTTCGGGCGACGCGCATCATTCATCGATGACCCAGGCGGCGCGATACGTCGATGTCGGCGGCGCTCCGCGATTCGCGTCGTGTTCAGCGCAACTGCGCCGCACTGCCCGTTGCGGCTTCGAACATGTGATGCCTCAGAAGCGCCATGGTATCCGCCTGTTGGCTGCTGAACTCGGCGCCTATCAGGACGCCGCCGTCGACGCGCCTGACATTGCGCGCGATGCAGTTGAACACGACCGCGTGAGACTTACCTCCGGCGCGCAGGCGCAGTCCTAACCGGAAGTGTTCGGCGACGTTGACGAGGGCGTCGGAGGCACGGAAGGCGACTCCGCCCAGACTCACGTTCGTGACCGAAATGTCGAACCCGGCGGCGATACAGTCGTTTCTAATGAGCCGTCCCGGCATCTCCGTCGAAACGCGCACATGGTTGCGCACGACCTGAGTCTTCACGGACTCGGGCCATGCGAGATAGATGACGCGTACCGGCGTCTCGCTTCGTCCGATCACGGTGCTGCGAAACTGATGGATGTGACGCCCTCTGAGCGCACTGCAAGCGACCTCGGCGCCGGTTTCGAACAACTCGTGTCCGTCCGTAGCGGTCACGAGCAGCGCGCGGCCGGTAATGGAACCAACGAAGTCGGTCTGACAACGCAGCGTTCCGCTTCCGTCGACCGTCACCTGGATGCTGTCCAGCGTCTTCGGCAGCATTCCAGTGTTCGCTATGGGCTCGTCGAGGATGGCCTCGCCCGATTCCTCTTCATGTTTGGCAGTCGAGATAAGTATTCCGGCTGGCCGGGGTGCGCTTTCGTTCGATGCACTCGTCACCGCATCCTCGCTGCGCAAGCCCCCGGCCGCCAGAATCCGGTCGCGCTGGCTCTCCGACTGAACCCGATATCCGCGCGCCAGAAGGAGCTTGCCGGCTGCGGAATACACGGCGAACGGAAGCGGCGTACCAATTTGCAGTTCGCGGGCGGTGATCTTGACGAGGGCCATGTCCGTTGCCCCGAGACATCGCGGACCACCGCGGCGCTGGGACGCATCAGTTTTGGAAGCGCTAACTTAACGCTCGGCGCACCGGCCTGACGTGCGCCGTCGCACAATTGTCTGCAGAAAGCGGCTTCGCGGCGGTTTCTGCCATGCGAGGATGGCCGGCCTGCCAATCATGCGAAGACTGTCTCCAGCGTGATCGGCAAATCCCGTACGCGTTTGCCCGTCGCATGCCAGATCGCGTTGGCGACCGCCGCCGCGACGCCGACCACGCCGATCTCCCCCACGCCCTTCGCGCCGAGCGGATTCACGATGTCGTCATGCTCGTCGACGAAGAGCACATCTATGTCGTGAATGTCCGCGTTCACCGGTACGTGGTATTCGGACAGGTTGTGGTTCATCTGCCGGCCGAGCTCGTGGTCGAACTGCCCGTGCTCGTGCAACGCCATGCTGATGCCCCAAACCACGCCGCCCGATATCTGACTCGCCGCCGTCTTCGGATTGACGATGCGTCCTGCCGCCACCGCGCTGACCACGCGCGTCACGCGCACCGTGCCGAGCGCGGCATCGACGCGCGCTTCGACGAATACCGCCGAGTGCGTGGCAATGGAATACGACTGCTGCCTGTCGTGCGGCGTGACCGTTACCTGCGCGTCGATCGTGTCGAGGCCGGCGCGCGTCATCAGCTCCCGCAGCGACACGCGTTGCGCCTTGCCCTCGCCGCAAACGACGTATTCGCCATCGAGTTGCATCGTGTCGGGCTGCGCGCGAGCGAACGCATCGCCGCCGTGTTCGGCCGCGAGCGCCGTCAGCTTCCCGCGCAAACGCGTACAGGCCGCGTGCACCGCGCTGCCGACCGATGACACTGTCCACGATCCGCCTTCGAGCGGCGCCTTCGGCAGACGGCTGTCGCCCAAACGAAAATCGACGTGCTCGAGCGGCACGCCGAGCGCATCGGCGGCGAGTTGCGTCATCACCGTGTAGGTGCCGGTGCCGATGTCCGCCGTGGCGCTCGCCACGACGACACGTCCGTCCGCCCCGATTTGCGCGAGCGCGGAAGCCTCGTTCTGCATCGCGTCCCAGATGCCCGTCGCCATGCCCCAGCCGACGAGCTCGTTACCCTCGCGCATCGAACGCGGCGCGAGCGGGCGCCTGTCCCAGCCGAAGCGCGCGGCGCCTTCTTCGAAGCACTGACGCAGCGCCTTGCTGGAGAACGGCAGGTTCTTGTTCCCGTCGCGCTCCGCGTAGTTGATGAGGCGCAACTTCAGCGGGTCCATGTCGAGCGCCTCGGCGAGCTCGTCCATCGCCATTTCGAGCGGAAAGAGCCCCTGCGCTGCGCCCGGCGCGCGCATGTCGGCGGGCGTCGGCACGTCGAGCTTGCTCACCTTGTAGTCCATCCGCACGTTGTCGCACGCGTAGAGCTGTCCGGCCCAGTTCACCATGACATCGCAATAGTCCTCGTATTGCGAGGTTTCCGACACCGCCTCGTGGATGACCGCCTGCAGTTTGCCGTCGCGATTCGCGGCGAGCGCGACGCGTTGCAGGCTCATCGGCCGATGCGCGAAGGTGAACATCTGCTGCCGCGTCAGCACGAGGCGCACGGGCCGCTTCAGATCGCGCGCGGCCATGACGGCAAGCGGCAGATGATATTGCGGACGCAGCGCCGAGCCGAACGCGCCGCCGACGAACGGCGAGACGACTTCGAGCGCGTCGTCGTCGAAGCCGAAGAGCTTCGTCAGATACTGCTTCGTGTTGAGCACGCCCTGCGTCTTCTCGTACACGACGAACTTGCCGGAGGCTTCGGGAATCACCGTGCAGCCGTGCAATTCGATCGGGTTGTGATACTCGGCCGGCGTCGAATAGCGGCTGTCGATTTTCACGGCGGCTGCGGCAAGCGCGCCGTCGGCATCGCCGCGAGGCGGCGGCGGAGGCTCGAAGCCGCCCTTTTCGGTCGATGGCGGATAGCTCTCGGCTTCCACCTCGCGCAGATCCGTGCAGTGGCTGCTTCGCTCGTAGGTGACTTCGATCAGCGAAGCGGCATGACGCGCCAGTTCATGGCTTTCCGCGACGACGAGCGCGACCGGCTGGCCGCTGTACCAGATGCGGTCGTCCCAGAGCGGCCGAAACGGCATGCCGCCCGGCGCGGACTGGTCCTGCCACGCCGCGTCGCGCAGCGGCAGTTCGGGCCGGTTCTCGTGCGTGAGCACCATCAGCACGCCCGGCAATTCCAGCGCGCGCCGCGACTCGATCGACACGATGCGCCCGCTCGCGATGCGGCTCGGGAGCACGAAGCCGTAGGTCATTGCATCGGAAAAAAATTCGGCTGCGTAGCGGGCCTCGCCCGTCACCTTCTTCCTGCCGTCGACCCGGCTGACGGGCTTGCCGCTGACATGCGCGCCCCGTTCGGCGATGCGTTCCAGTTCGTTCGGAAAGTTCATGATGCGTCGTCCTCTCTGGCGGCGAGGCTGATCCCCGATGCCTGCTCGAAAGCGCGCTCGATGGCGCGCGCGGTCAGTTCGATCTTGAATGCGTTGCCGGGCAGGCCGCGCGCGTCGCGCATCATCGCGCTCGCGAAATCGCGCACCGTCGTAGCGTCGAGCGTCTTGCCCCGCAACGCGGCTTCGGCATCGCGATTGCGCCACGGCTTGTGCGCCACGCCGCCGAGCGCGCAGCGGACCGCTTCGATGCGCGTGCCGTCGAGCTTGAGCGCGAGCGCGACCGACACCAGCGCGAACGCGAACGACGCGCGGTCGCGTACCTTGACGTAGGCGTAGCGATCGGCGAAGCCCTCGGCGGGCAACGTGACAGCGACGATGATCTCGTCGTCGCGCAGGTTCGTATCGATATGCGGCGCATCGCCGGGAAGCCGGTGAAACGCGTCGAACGGCACGACGCGCTCGCCTTCGCCGCCTGTCACGCGCACGGAGGCGTCGAGCGCGGCGAGCGCCACGCACATATCGGACGGATGAACGGCGATGCAATGCTCGCTCGCGCCGAGAATGGCATGAATGCGGTTGACGCCATTCATCGCGCCGCAGCCGCTGCCGGGCCGGCGCTTGTTGCATGGCGTGGCGGTGTCGTAGAAATAGTGACAACGCGTGCGCTGCAGGAGATTGCCGCCGACCGTCGCGACATTGCGAATCTGCGCCGAAGCGCCGGACAGAATCGCCTTCGACAGCAGCGGGTAGCGCGACTGGATGCGTTCGTCGTAGGCCACGGCGCTGTTCGTGGCGAGCGCGCCGATTTCGATGCCACCGTCCGCGCTTGGCTGAATCGCCGCTATCGGCAGGCGGCGGATATCGACGAGCCGCTCGGGACGCGCGACGCCTTCCTTGATGAGATCGACGAGATTGGTGCCGCCCGCGAGAAACGGCGCCGACGGTGCGCGGTGCGCTTCGAGCGCCGCGGACACATCGTTCGCGCGCGTGTAGGAGAACCGGTTCATGAGTGCGTCTCCCCGTTCTCGACGGCGGTCTCATCGACGCCGTTCGCGCTCGATACTTGCAGAATCGCCTGCACGATGTTCGGATACGCGCCGCATCGACAGATGTTTCCGCTCATCGCCTCGCGCACTTCCGCGGCGTCGTGTGCATGTCCTTCCGCGAGCATGCCGACCGCCGAGCAGATCTGGCCCGGCGTACAGTAGCCGCACTGGAACGCGTCACAGTCGATGAACGCCTGCTGCATCGGATGCAGCGTGTCGCCGCTCGCGAGCCCTTCGATTGTCGTGATCTCCGCGCCGTCGTATGAAACGGCGAGCGCGAGGCACGTATTGATGCGCTGGCCATCGACGAGCGCGGTGCAAGCGCCACACTGCCCGTGGTCGCAGCCCTTTTTCGTGCCGGTGAGCTGGCACCGCTCGCGCAGAAGATCGAGCAGCGTCGTCCACGGCTCGATGTCGAAGGTCTGCGTCCCGCCGTTGATCGAGAGCGTACAGGCGACGCGCTGCGCATGCGGCGCGCCCACGTCCAGGGCCGTCGCAGTCGGTGTGGTGTTCATGGAATCTCCTGTCTGGAATGCTGATTGCCAGCATGCCGCGTGCCGCGGAGCCAAACGCCGTCACGGCGTGGCCGGACAGTGCAAGGCCCCGTATCGAGATTCTTGCGAAAGGCGACCGCGTACTTCGTGAAAGGATTGCGGTGAATACGCCGAGCCGATGAGCACCGTTCGACGGCTAGACGATCCCATCGAGCAGTTCGTCGTGCAGCTCGCGCAGGACCTCCACGAACGCGGATGCAAGCCGCTCACGCGGCCGATGCGGCGGAAACAGCAGATACGTCGGAAAGCGCGTGACCGGCTGAAACGGCCGGATGACGATGTCCGGTCCGACGAAGTCTCGCGCCACGATCGGATGCGCGAGCGTCACGCCCATGCCGTGCCGAACCATCTCGCAGCACATGGCCGTGTATTGCGCCTCGATGGCCAGCACGCGCTGCACGCCCGCGCGCTGAAAGACTTCATCCATCACGGCGCGCGTGCCATCGCCGTGACAGAGCGAGATGAACGATTCGCCTTCGAGATCCTTCGGCCGAATGTTGCGCTTCGCCGCGAGCCGATGATTCGCCGGCATCACACACACGGCGGCCACGTTCGATAACTGCTCGACCTCGCAATCGGACGCTTCGCTCACATACACCGCGACCCCGAGATCGCAAAAGCGCGATGCCGTCCAGTGATTCACCGTCCCCGACGTATTGACATGCAGCGAGACCGTCACGTCGGGAAACAGCGCATGAAATCGCTTGATCGCATGGGGCACGAGCGTCATGCCGGCCGATGGCATCGCCGCGATGCGCAACCGCCCGCTGCCGAGATTGCGGATCTGCGCCGCCGCATTCGCGAGACCCTGCAAGCCGACGAACGCGCGCTCCACTTCACGAAAGAACGCGGTGCCTTCGCTGGTCGGAATCAGACGCACGCCGCTGCGCTGGAAAAGCTGCAAACCGGTGTCGCGTTCGAGTTGCGAAATGAGCCGGCTGACGTTCGGCTGCGATGTGAAGAGCGCCTTGGCCGCGGCCGTCATCGACCCGGAAACCATGACCGCGCGAAACGCCTCGATGTGCTTCAGGTTCATGCGCGCTTTCCCTTAAGTAGTCACCATGACACGATGAAATGTATATCAACCATGTATAGGTAGGTATTTTATTTGTATTGGACGATATGAATTGACAGCGCGACACTCGATCCGTCGATGGGCCAGATGTCTTCCAAATCCCACCCGCCCACGCCCCCGCAATGGAGATCCTCGTCATGAAAAAAGCGTTGCATCGCCGTCCGTCCGCTCTTCCCGCACGTCGCGTCATCGCCGCTCTCGCGTTCTCGGCGGCCGTTGCCGCGCCGATGCTCGCGCAGGCCGACACGACGCTGTACGTCGCCAATGTCGGCGGTTCGAACGAACAGTTGTATCGGCAGAAAATCATTCCGGCGTTCGAGAAGGCGCACAACGTAAAGGTCGTCTATGTGGCGGGCAATTCGAGCGACACGCTCGCGAAGTTGCAGGCGCAAAAGGGCCATCAGCAGATCAATGTCGCGGTGATGGACGACGGCCCGATGTATCAGGCCATGCAGATGAACCTGTGCGCGAAGCTCGACGACGCGCCCATCATGAACGACGTGTATCCGCTCGCGAAACTCGGCCCGACGGCGATCGGCGTCGGCATGGTGGCGACGGGCATCGGCTATAACGAGGAAGCGTTCAAGAAGGCCGGCCTGCCGCCGCCGGACTCGTGGAAAGTGCTCACCGATGCGCGCATCAAGGGCAAGCTCGGCGTTCCGCCGATCACCAACACTTACGGCCTGCATACCCTCGTGATGCTCGCGCGTCTCTCGGGCGGCGGCGAGAAGAACATCGATCCCGGCTTCACGGCGATGACCAAGCAAGTCGCGCCCAACGTGCTCTCGTGGGCCCCGACGCCCGGCGAAATGGATGGCCAGATGCAATCCGGCGACGTGATTCTCGCGCCCTACGGCAGCGGTCGCGCGGTCGCGTTGCAGAACACCGGGTTTCCGCTCAAGTTCGTCTATCCGAAGGAAGGCGCGGTCGCGCTGCAAGTGGCGGCGTGCGTGCTCGCGGAAAACGCGCAGCCCAAGCTGTCGCAGGAATTCGTTCAATACTTGCTGACGCCCGAAGTGCAACTGCTGCAAGCGCAGAACATCGGTCTCGGGCCGGTCAACAAGACCGTGAAGCTCGCGCCGGAAGTCGCCGCGCGCGTGCCTTACGGTCCCGAGCAGGTGTCGAAGCTCACCGCCGTCGACTGGGCGACGATCAACCAGCATCGCACGGAATGGACGGAACGCTGGAACCGTTCGGTCGAGCGCTAAAGCCGCGCATCCGCATCTGTCGAAGGAGTCACGCGCATGGCATTCCTGACGCTTCAGGGCATCTCCAAACGCTACGGCGATTTCACGGCGATCGAACATGTCGATCTGTCCGTCGAACGCGGCGAATTTCTCTCGCTGCTCGGTCCGTCCGGCTGCGGCAAGACCACGACACTGCAGATGGTCGCGGGCTTCGTCACGCCGACGAGCGGCCGCATCCTGCTCGATGGCCGCGACATCACCAACGAGCGCCCGGAGAAGCGCGGCATCGGCGTGGTGTTTCAAAGCTACGCGCTGTTTCCTCACATGACGGTGGCGGGCAACGTCGGCTTCGGGCTGGAGATGCGCAAGGTGAAGCGCCGCGAGCGCGAAGAGCGCATCGAGGAGGCGCTCGCTCTGGTGCGGCTCAAGGGCCTCGGGCATCGCTATCCGAAGGAACTGTCGGGCGGGCAGCGGCAGCGCGTGGCGATTGCGCGCGCCATCGCCATGCAGCCGGAACTGTTGCTGCTCGACGAACCGATGTCCAATCTGGACGCGAAGCTGCGCGAGGAAATGCACATCGAATTGCGCGCGATCCAGAAGCGTCTCGGCATCACGACGATCCTCGTCACGCACGATCAGGTCGAGGCGATGACCATGAGCGACCGCATCGCCGTGATGCATGGCGGCAAGATCGCGCAACTCTCCACGCCCTACGATGCGTACGAGCGTCCGGCGACGCCCTTCGCTTCGACCTTTCTCGGCCGCACGAATGCGTTCGCGGGCGAAGTGCTGCAGCGCAATCCGCGTTGCGCGGTCGTGAACGTCGCCGGGACGGAACTGCATGTGCCGCACGAAGGCCGTCACGTCGATGGCGCGGTGAATGTCTATATTCGCCCGGAGAAAGTGCATCTCGCCAACGGCGATGCGCGCATCAGAGGACGTATCGCGACGCGTGTGTTCATCGGCAATCAATGGCTGATCGAAGTGGAGACGGCGCTCGGCAAGTTGCGCATCGCGCAGCCGAACCACGGCGCGCCGCCGCCGCAAGAAGGCGACGAAGTGGGTCTCGACTGGACCGACGACGACCTGCGCGTGCTCACGCAAGACGGCAAGGAGACGCTGCATGGCCACGCTTGACGACGCTCGCCCCGGCGCTGCGCCGTGGCTCTTGTCCGGCCCCGCGCTGCTGCTGTTCACCGGCCTGCTGCTGGTGCCCTTGATCCTCACGCTCGTCCTCTCCTTCCGCGTTTTCAGTGATACGGCCGGCATCACCAGCGCGTTCACGCTGTCGAACTATTGGGAAGTCGTGAGCGACCCGTACTACGGCACGATCTTTCTGCGCACGGCGGGCCTCGCAACGGGCGTGACGCTCCTGTCGATCGTGCTCGGCGTGCCGGAGACGATCATCCTCGCGCGCATGAAGAAGCCGTGGCAATCGCTGTGTCTGCTGATCGTGCTCGGGCCGCTGCTGATCTCGGTCGTCGTGCGCACGCTCGGCTGGCAGATTCTGCTCGGCAACAACGGCGTGCTCAATAACGTGCTGCAAGCCCTGCATATCACCGAGGAACCCATCCGCCTCGTCTTCACGATGACCGGCATGATCATCGCGCTGACGCACGTGCTGGTGCCGTTCATGGTGATGTCCGTCTGGGCCAACATGCAGAAGCTCGACCCGCAAGTGGAATGGGCGGGCCGCTCGCTCGGCGGATCGCCGCTCAAGGTGTTTCGCCGCGTGGTGCTGCCGCAGATCATGCCGGGCGTGCTGTCGGGATCGATCATCGTCTTCGCGCTGTCGGCGTCGGCGTTCGCCACGCCCGCGCTCATTGGCGGACGGCGGCTCAAGGTGGTCGCGACCGCCGCCTACGACGAGTTTCTCGGCACGCTGAACTGGCCGCTCGGCGCGAGCATCGCCGTGTTGCTGCTGATCGCGAACGTGGCCATCGTGATGGGATGCAGCCGTCTCGCCGAGCGCCGCTTCAAGCACATTTTCGACTGACCGCGAGGACACGCACATGAAGCAGAACGGCCCGCTCGCGCTCGTATTCAACGCGCTTTTCCTGACTTTCATTCTCGCGCCGCTCGTCGTGGTGATGCTCGTCTCGTTCACCGACAAGGGCTTCATTTCGATGCCCTTCGACGGCGCATCGTTGCGCTGGTTCCACGCGATCATCGAGAACGGCGACATCGTGTCGGCGTTCTGGCTGTCGATCAAGCTCGCGTTCGCGGCGGCGACCATCGGCGTACTGCTCGCCGTGCCGGCCGCGCTGGCGATCGCGCGTTACCGCTTTCCCGGCCGCGCCGCGCTCACGAGCTTCTTCCTCTCGCCGATGATGATTCCCGCCGTCGTGCTCGGCATCGCGTTCCTGCGCTTCCTGTCGATGCTGAATCTGTCGGGATCGTTCTGGTCGCTCGTGTGCGCGCATGTGGTGATCGTACTGCCGTATGCGCTGCGGCTCGCGCTCTCGTCGGCGGTCGGCCTGGACCGCGATGCCGAACGCGCGGCGCTGTCCTGTGGCGCGAGCCGCTTCACCGCGTTTCGCCGCGTCGTGTTGCCGATGATCCGCACCGGCGTCGCGGGCGGCTGGGTGCTGTCCTTCATCCAGAGCTTCGACGAACTGACGATGACGATTTTCGTCGCCACGCCCGGCACCACGACGCTGCCGGTCGCCATGTACAACCAGATCGCGCAGACGATCGATCCGCTGGTCGCGAGCGTCTCGGCGGTGCTGATCGTCGGCACGGTGCTCCTGATGATTCTGCTCGACCGCATGGTCGGACTCGACCGTATTCTGATCGGAGAAGCCCGATGACTTCTGCTAGTCCCGACGTACTCGTTCTCGGCGGCGGCCTCGTCGGATCCGCCGTCGCCTATGGTCTCGCCCGCGAAGGCGCGCGCGTGACCGTGCTCGATGAAGACGACGGCGGCTTGCGTGCCTCGCGCGGCAACTTCGGCCTCGTGTGGATTCAGGGCAAGGGCTACGGCCTGTCGCCGTATGCGCGCTGGTCGCGTTCGTCGGCGGTGCGCTGGCCTGCGCTCGCGGAGTCGCTTCACGCCGAATCGGGCGTCGATGTGGCGCTGCGCCAGCCCGGCGGCTTCCACTTCTGCTTCAACGACGCCGAACTCGCCGACCGCGAGAAGCGGCTTTCGACACTGCAAGCCGAACTCGGCGATTACCCGTATCAGATCCTCACCGGCGCCGAAGTGCGCGAGCGCATTCCGCAAGTCGGGCCGAAGGTGATCGGCGCGAGCTATACGCCGATGGACGGCCATGTGAATCCGCTGAAACTGCTGCGCGGCCTTCATACGTCGATGCAGACGCGCGGCGTGCGCCTCGTTTCCGGCGAGCGCGCCGAGCGCATCGTGCCCGAAGCGAACGGCTTCGTCGTGCAGGGCAAGCGCGGCACGTATCGCGCGGGACGCGTGGTGCTGGCGGCGGGTCTCGGCAATCGCACGCTCGCGCCGTTCGTCGGGCTGAATGCGCCGGTCGCGCCCAATCGCGGACAAGTGCTGGTAAGCGAGCGCGTCGCGCCGTTCCTGCACTATCCGACGCTCAACGTGCGTCAGACCGACGAAGGCAGCCTGCAATTCGGCGATTCGATGGAAGAAGTGGGCTTCGACGATTTCACGACCACGCCCGTCCTCGCCGATATCGCCCGGCGTGCGGTGCGCGCCTTCCCGCTGCTGGAGCATGTGCGCCTCGTCCGCATGTGGGCCGCGTTGCGCGTCTACAGCCCCGACGGCTTTCCCGTCTATGACCAGTCGGAGCGGCATCCCGGCGCGTTCGTCGTGACCTGCCACAGCGGCGTGACGCTCGCCGCCGCGCACGCGATGCGCATCGCTCCGTGGATTCTCGGCGCACCGGTTCCCGACGAACTGCCCACCTTCTCCGCGCGCCGCTTCGAGCACGCCAAAGAACTCATCTCCGCACATTGAGCACGCACGACATGACTTCATCGACACCTACGCTTTTCAAGCCGCTGCCGGGCGCGGACGGCGCGAGCATCGACATCTTCTTCAACGACCGGGCGCTGACCGTGCAAGGCGGACGCTCCGTCGCGGCGGCTTTGCTCGCGGCGGGCGTGTCGCGGTTTCGCGCGACGCCGGTTTCGGGCGCACCGCGCGCGCCTTACTGCATGATGGGTGCGTGCTTCGAATGCCTCGTCGAGATCGACGGCGTGCCGAGCCGCCAGAGCTGCATGGTCGAAGTGAAAGCCGGCATGCGCATCCGGTCGCAGGAAGGCGCGCGCGATCTGCCCCCTTCGATCGGCACCGATACCGCCGACGCATCGCTGGAGAACGCACATGGCCGCTGAACTCGTTTCGTCGCATGCCGAAGCCGTCGATGTCGTCGTGATCGGCGCCGGTCCCGCGGGCATGAGCGCCGCGACGCGTGCCGCGCGCGCGGGCCTCAAGACCGTGTTGATCGACGAACAGGACGCCGCCGGCGGACAGATCTATCGCGGCATCGGCCGGGCGGACGCGCGCCGCAAGGAGATCCTCGGTCCCGATTACGCGGCGGGCGGCGCGATCGCCCAGGCGTTCGCGGCATCGGGCGCGCGGCATCTGACGGGCGCGACCGTGTGGCAGGTCACGCGCGAGCGCGGCATCAACTATCTGAAGGACGGCAGGATCGGCAGCTTCGACGCCCAGCGCGTGATTCTCGCGAGCGGCGCGATGGAGCGGCCTTTCCCGATTCCCGGCTGGACGCTGCCCGGTGTGCTGACGGCGGGCGCCGCGCAAATCCTGCTCAAGAGCGCGGGCGAAGTGCCTGCCGCGCCGCCGATTCTCGCGGGATGCGGACCGCTTCTGTATCTGCTCGGCTGGCAGTACATCCGCGCGGGCGTGCCGATTCGCGCGCTCGTCGACACGACGCGCCACGAAGACCGCTGGCGCGCGAAGCGTCACATGCTGTCGGCCTTGCGCGCGTGGCCGTATCTCAGCAAAGGACTGCAGTTGATGCGCACGCTGCGCGAAGCGGGCGTGCCGATGTTCGAGGCCGCCGACGACCTGCGCGTCGAATCGCGCACCGGCGCCGACGGCGTGGAGCATGCGAGCGCGCTCGGCTTCACGACGCAGGGCGCGGCGCACCGCATCGAAGCGGACGTGATTCTGCTGCATCAGGGCGTCGTGCCGAATACGCAGTTCACGCAGGCGTTGCGCGCGACGCATCGCTGGGATAACGCGCAACTCTGCTTCACGCCGAAGACCGACGCATGGGGCGAGCTCGACGTGCCCGGCATCTTCGTCGCGGGTGACGGCGCGGGGATCGGCGGCGCGCAGGCGGCGGCCTTGCAGGGCGCGCTCGCGGGCGTCGCGGTGGCGGCGCAACTCGGCGCGATCGATACCCGCAAGCGCGATCTCGAAGCGATGGCGCTCAGGCGCGATCTCGCGGGCGCCCTGCGCATCCGTCCGTTCCTCGATTCGCTGTATCGTCCGCGCGATGTGAACCGCATTCCGAAGAACGAAACCATCGTCTGCCGATGCGAGGAAGTCACCGCGGGCGAGTTGCGCAAGTTCGTCGAGCTGGGCTGCGTCGGGCCGAACCAGGCGAAGTCGTTCGGGCGCTGCGGCATGGGACCGTGCCAGGGCCGCATGTGCGGGCTGACGGTGACGGAAGTCATCGCGGATGCGCGGCGCGTGTCGCCTGCCGAGGTCGGCTATTACCGCATTCGGCCGCCGATCAAACCGCTCACGCTCGGAGAACTCGCCGGTGAATGAAATCAGCGAAGCCGATGTGATCGTCGTCGGCGGCGGTCTGCACGGCACCAGCAGCGCGTTGCATCTGGCGAAGCGCGGCGTGAAAGTCATCGTGCTCGAAGCGGATTACGTGGCGCGTCATTCGTCGGGCGTCAACGCGGGCGGCGTGCGCACGCTCGGGCGTCCGCTGCCCGAAATTCCGCTCGCGCTGATGTCGCGCGAAATATGGCACGGCATGACCGATCTGCTGGGCGAGGATGGCGGCTTCGTGCCGTCGGGGCAACTGAAGATCGCGGAAACGGAAGCCGAGCTCGAAACCTGCCGCGAACGCGTCGCGCTTTTGGCGTCGCATGGCTTCACGCACGAGAAGATCATCGATCGCGAAACCGTGCTCGAACTGGAACCGGCGCTCGCGAGGCACGTGACCGGCGGCATCTGGGTCGAGCGCGATGGCTACGCGTTGCCGTACCGCACGACGACTGCCTTCAGGCTCGCGGCGCAACGTCTGGGCGTGCGCTTTCTGGAAGGCACGCCGGTGAGACGCATCGAACAGCGCGGCGAGCGATGGTTCGCGCAGACGCCGCGCGGCACGTTCGGCGCGCAGAAGATGCTCATCGCGTCGGGCGCGTGGTCCGGCGAGTTGTCGAAGCAGGCGGGCGAGCCGGTGCCCGTGCATCCCGAAGGCCTGATGCTGATGGTCACGCACCGGGTCGCGCCCTTCTGCCGCGCGACGCTCGGCGCGACGGGCCGTCCGCTGTCCTTCAAGCAATTCGACAACGGCACGGTCGTGATCGGCGGCAAGCTGATCGGCATCGCGGAACTGGCGAACCGTCACGGCGAAGTCGATTTCATGCGCCTCGTGAAAAGCGCGCAGACGGTCACGGATCTTTTTCCGCATCTGCGTCATCTCGGCGTGAATCGCGCGTGGGCGGGCGTCGAAGCATTTACCGAAGATGAACTGCCGGTGATTTCGGCAAGCCGCACGGCGTCGAATTTGTACTACTCGTTCGGCTATTGCGGCAGCGGCTTTCAGCTCGGGCCGGGCTGCGGCAAGCTCGTCTCCGAACTCATGCTCGACGGCGAGCCGTCGCTGTCGCTCGATGCATTCGCCATCGACCGTTTCCATGCGCGCGCCACGTCGGCAGTCGCCGATGCGTTGCCGCTCGTCACGCACTGATCCGTATTCCCCAACCCTTTCGTAAGGAGAACAAGTAATGAGCGATATCGTTCGCATCGACACCAATCAGCGCATGAGCCGCGTCGTGAAGGCGGCGGGACTCGTGTTCATCGGCGGGCAGACGTCCGCGGATCAGACGCCCGATATCAAGCTGCAGACGGCAAAGGTGCTCGAAAAGATCGATGGCTTCCTGGACAAGGCGGGCATCGACAAGACCCGTCTCGTGTCGGCGCAAGTGTGGCTGTCGGATATCGCGCGTGATTTCGCGGGCATGAACGAAGTGTGGGATGCGTGGGTTCCCGAAGGCTGCGCGCCGACGCGTGCGACCGTGGAAGCGAAGCTCGCGTCGCCTGCGTTGCTGGTGGAGATCGCCGTCATCGCGATGAGCTGACGGCGGCCGGGGCGGTCTCGTTGCAGGCAACCGGCGACTCGATTCTCCGGTTGGCGACGCGACGCCGCCCCCCTGAAAGACGGCGCGCGGTACTATGTTCACGGACCGTCCCGCACACCCCGTCTCATGGAACTGAAGCAGATTCAGTACTTCATCGCGCTTTTCGAGGAAGGCACCGTCACGCGTGCCGCAAAGCGGCTGAACATTGCGCAGCCGGCGCTCAGCATGCAGGTCGCCAAACTCGAATCCGAGATCCGGCAGAAGCTCTTCGAGCGCGGGCCGCACGGCATGGCGCCCACCGAAGCCGCACGATTGATGTACCGCCTCTACACGCCGATCCTGCGCGACATCGACCACGCAAGGGAGCACCTGAGCCGTCGCGATGTCATCGTGACGGGCCGCGTGTCGCTTGGGATGGTCTCGTCGGAAGCGCAGAGCGTATTGCCCGAATCGCTCGCCCGCTTCGATGCGCTTTTCCCGCAAGTCGAAGTATCCGTCGCCGATGGCTTCAGCGCGCAACTGATCGACGCCGTCGAATCGGGCCGGCTCGATGCGGCCATCATCAACAAGCCGCGCGGACGCCTGATGCTGGACGTCAAGCCGTTGCTCGTCGAAGAAATGGTGCTGGTGACGAGCGCGCTGCACGGCCCCGAGCTTCCCGGCACGATCGATCTGACCGGGCAGCCGGACATCGAGCTCGTGTTGCCTACGCGGCGCAACGGTCTGCGCGGCGCGCTCGATGCCGCCCTGATGGCGGCCGATGTCGTCATCCAGCCGAAGTTCGAGATCGATCTGCTGAGTACCATCGTGCAGTTCGTCGAGCAGAGCAGCGTCGCGACGATCCTGCCGCGCGTCGTGGTGCAGGCGCAAGCGGACGAAGGCCGCTTGCGCATACGCACGATCTCGGCGCCGCCCATCGTGCGCCACATCATTCAGGTGACGCATCCGAAGCGGCCGATCGGGCCGGCCGCCGAGGCATTGATCGCGATCATCGCCGAGGAGATCGGACGCGTGACGACGCGCGCGCCGGAATGACGCGCGCCGTGAAGGTCACGAAGGACTGCCCGCGTTGCCGTTCTCGAGCTTGCCGAGCGTCTCCGGCACCACGAACGCGCCGACGAGAAAGATCACGCTGATCGCGCCGACGAAAATCGCGAGCGTCGACGGCAACTGGCTCGCATCCTTCGCGACGAGCGAGACGAAGGTCGGCATCATCCCGCCGATCGCGAAGCCGATGTTCCACGAGAGGCCCGTTCCGGTCGCGCGAATCGCGGTCGGAAAGCGCTCGTTCAGGAAGATCAGTATGGGCGCGTAACCGGCGCTGCCGAGCGCGGACAACAACACCGCATAGACGCCGATCATCGTGATGCTTTCTGCCGTCGGCAACAGCAGAAAGAGGCCGGGCAAGGCGACGAGCCGGATGATGCCGATCCAGATGAACGCGCCCTTGCGCCCGATGAACGTGCTGAGATGCCCCGCCAAAACCGATGCGATCACCACCGCCACGCTGCAGATCATCAGGATCGCGGCGGCCGCCCCGTTCGGCGCGTGGCTCACGACCTTGAGGAACGTCGGCAGATAGCCCGACGTGAGGTAGTAGCCGCTGCCGCCGCCGATGGTCAGCAGGAGATTCACGAACAACACGCCGCGGTACTCGCGCGAGAACAGCGTGCGGATCGGCGAGCGCACGACTTCGGCCTTTGCGCGCTCGGTATTCGCCGCGGCCTTCGCAGCTTTTTCGGCGGCGAGCTTCTTCCACAGCGGCGACTCTTCGAGACTGTTGAAGACGAAGAGACCGAGCACCGAACTCACGATCCCGGTGAAGAACATGCAGCGCCAGCCCCACACGTCGAAGGCATCGCCGGGAAAGAGCGCGGACATCGCGAGAAAGGTGAGCGATGCCAGAAGCGCGCCGAGTCCCGCGCCGCCGCCGCCGATCAGCCCCGACACCGCGCCGCGATATTTCGGCGCGACCGATTCGGTGCCGATCGTATGCGTCGACGCCACCACGCCGCCGACGAACACGCCCTGCACGAGACGCAGCAGCAGGAAGAGGATCGGCGCGACGATGCCGGCCTGCGCGACCGTCGGCAGCGCGCCGAAAGCCGCAGTGGACAACCCGACGCCGACGACCGCGAAGATCATGGCGCCCTTGCGGCCGCGACGATCCGCATACGAGCCGAAGAGCGCGGAGCCGAGCGGACGCATCAGCAGCGTCACCGCGAATGAAGCGTAGACCGCCGCGAGCGAGAGCATCGCGTGTTCGGACGGGAAGAACAGACGCCCGACAACCGGCGCCACATACAACAACACGAACAAGTCGAACAGATCGAGGGCCCAGCCGATGCACGACGCCATCACTGCACCCATGATCTGCCGCTGATTTGCCGGAAGCACGGCGGCTCCGTCTTGCGCTGCTACGGACATGTGTATCTCCTTTGGATTACCGCAGGCACGCTTTTATGGATGCGTGCTCTTGTTACGATTGAAAAACGAAATTGCTCGAGCAGTGTCAGTACGCGGCGGCGAGCGGCGGGGCCATGCTCGCGCTTCGCTGCGCGACCATCGCGTCGGCGATCTTCTCGGCGATCATGATGGTCGGTATGTTCGTATTGGCCGATGGCAGCCTCGGCATCAGCGATGCATCCACGACGCGCAAGCCGCGCGCGCCGTGCACGCGCCCTTCGGTATCCGTGACGGCATCGCGATCCTCCGCGCCGCCCATGCGGCATGTGCCGCTCGCGTGCCACACGCCGAACACGTTCGCGCGGATGAACGCGGCGAGCGCGCGGTCGTCGGCGAGCAGCGCGTCCATCTTCAGTCCGCGCGTGAAGAAGCGTTCGATGAGGAAACGGCGCACCGGCGCGGGCGCATCGAGCAGCACGCCGAGAACGGACGTGAGGCGCGCATTGCCCTCGCCGACCCGGCTCAGCGCCTTCACTCGCGCAGAAAACGCCGCCGGAAAGAAGTCGCGCGAACTGCGCCCGAGTCCCGATGCGTGGACCACGCTCGCCAGCATCCGCACGCCCGCGGCGAGGCGCTGCACGTCGCGTTCGTCGTCGAGCAGATTGAGATCGACGCGCGGCGCGGCGGCCGCATCGGGCGATGCGAGCTGCACGCGGCCACGCGAATACGGCCGGTTGCACCACAGAAAGAAGAGTCCGAGCCGGTTGCCGAGCGCATGCCACGCCGCACGCGTCGCGCTCGACAGATACAGGTCCGAGGCATCGCAGTCCGCGACGCCGGAACTCAGACGCGCGGCCATCATGCTGGCGCGGCGTCGTGCGAGCGGCATGCGAAAGCGCGGCTCGAGAAAATGACAGAACGTCAGCGACGGATGATCCTGCAGATTGCGTCCGACGCCCGGCAAGTCCACTTCGCACGCGATGCCGAGCGCCGCGAGCTCGCGCGCATCGCCGATGCCCGCGCGCATCAGCATCGCCGGCGACTGCAGCGCGCCCGCGCTCAGCACGACTTCGTCCGCATCGAACTGAACGCGCTCGCCGTTCTCCGCAATCGCGACGACACCGCGCGCCGTCGCGCCGTCCATCACGATGCGTTCCACGCGCAGCTTCGCGTAGACCGCGAGATTCGGACGCCTGCGCGTGGCCTCGTCGAGATAGGCGATGGCCGTGGACACGCGCCGATCGTCGATATTGGAGAACGCGCCGGGAAAGAACCCGTCGCCGAACTCGCCATTCTGGTCCTGCAACTGCGCGACCCCGTTCTCGCGCAGACCCTTTGCGAACGCGTGGCAGAACGCCGGCCAGTCGTCGGGCATGATGCGGCGGATCGGCACCGGGCCGTCGCTGCCGTGCATCTCGCCGCCGGGAAAGTTCACGTCGCGTTCGAGCTTGCGAAAGTACGGCAGCACGTCGCGCCACGCCCAGCCATCGGCGCCGTTCGCGGCCCATTCGTCGTAATCGCGCGGCAGGCCGCGATTGGCCGACTGCACGTTGATGCTCGAGCCGCCGCCCATCACGCGGCCCTGCTCGTACACGCGCGGCGCGGCATCCTTCGTGGCCTTCGCTTTCAGGTCGGGCCAGATGTAGGTATCGCCGCAGAAGACCGGCATCGGATAGCTGTCGAGAATGGCCTCGGGCACGGCGCCGGGCGGCGTATCCGCGCCCGCCTCGATCAGCGCGACGCGCAGCGACGGCACCGCCGACAGCCGATGCGCCAGCACGCATCCCGCCGAGCCGCCGCCCACGATCACGACATCGAAGCGCTCCATCGCCTGTCTCCTTTTATTGTGCAAAGCGCGGGATCAGGACCCGCGAAACACCGGCTTGCGCTTGCCGTGGAACGCTTCGACGCCTTCGCGGAAATCGTCCGACGAGCGCAGGCGGCTATAGCAATGGCCTTCGAGTTCGATCGCGATCGAAAGCGGCGCGTCTTCCGAGTCGTTCAGCAGCTTCTTCGCCGTGCGCTGTGCCAGCGGCGAGAACGCGCGCAGTTCGTCGACGAGCGCATCCGTCGCCGATTCGAGTTCCGCGTCGGCCACGCAGTCCACCGCGATGCCCCATTCGTACGCCTGCTTGCCGGGAATGCGGCGCGAGCGCATCACAATGTCCTTCGTGCGGCCGATGCCGACCATCGACTGCAAGCGCGCCGAGCCGCCCGAGCCGGGAATCTGCCCGAGCTTCTGCTCCGGCAGCGCATAGAACGTCGTATCGGTGACGATGCGGAAATCGCACGCGAGCGACAACTCGAAGCCCACGCCGAAGCAGAATCCGCGATTGGCCGCGATGACCGGCTTCGAGCAGCGCGCGGGCGCCGCGATATTCCACGCGAGCTTCGACACATGTTCCGGCGATGCCTCGAGAAAGCCCTTGATGTCGCCGCCGCTCGAGAAGTGCTCGCCCTTGGCGCGCACGACGATCACGCGCACGCGGTCGTCCTCGTCGAGCGCCTCGAATGCAGCGCGCAACTGGTCGCGGGCGTGCATCGAAATGACGTTGAACGGCGGGCGATGCAGGATGATGTCGGCGCGCTCGCGGGCGGCGTCGATCTCGACTGAAAAGCCGTCCAGGTCTTGCAGCAGCGTCTGGCCGCGATGGTTCAAATCGCTCATGTTCGGTTACTCCTTGGTGGTCTCTGTAGAGGTTGCGTGGGTCTCGCTCGCGTATTCGCCGGCCTGCAGCTTGCGGCGCAGGATCTTGCCGACCGGAGACTTCGGTATGTCGTCGACGAACACGTATTCGCGCGGCCGCTTGAAGTTGACGAGATCGGACTGACGGCACCAGCCGTCGAGCGCTTCTGCATCGACGAACTCGCGGCGCTTGATGAACGCGACGACGCGCTGGCCCCATCGCTCGTCCTTGACGCCCGCGACCGCGACTTCGTCGACGGCCGGATGCAGCGACAGCACCGATTCGATATCCACGGGCGAGATGTTTTCTCCGCCGCTGATGATCATGTCGTCGACGCGGCCGGTGACGTACAGGTCGCCGTCGGCATCGAAGTAGCCGGTGTCGCCGGTGAAGTACCAGCCTTCGCGCAGCGACTTCGCATTCGCGTCCGGGCGATTCCAGTAGCCTTCGAAAGCCTCGTCGCCGAGCAGGTCCGCGATGATCTGGCCTTCCTCGCCGGCAGCGGCGATCTGATCGGGCGATACGGCATCCAGCTTCACGACGCGCAGCCGCGTGTTGATGCCCGCGCGCCCCGCGCTGCCGGGCTTCTTCGTCGCGTCCTGATCGATGCTGAACGTATAGACCTCGGACGAGCCATAGTGATTGACGAAGAGTTCCGGCTCGAAGGCGGCGGACAGGCGCTTGAGCAGGCCGTCGTTCATCGGCGCGCCCGCGAAACCGAGCTTCCTGACCGACGACGTGTCCGTGGCCGCGAACGTCTTGTCGGCGAGCAGGTCGTGATAGAGCGTCGGCACGAGGTAGAGGCACGTGAGCCCGTGCGCGGCGATGGATTCGAGCGCGAGCTTCGCGTTCCAGCGGCGCACGCAGACGAACAGGCCGTCGACGAGCGCCATCGCGAGCAGCGAGCGCACGCCCATCGTGTGATAGAGCGGCATCACGCCGAGCGTTCTCTCGCCCCGCCGATACAGGTTCTGCGCGACATGCGCGAGCGCGCCCGCGCGTTCGTGACGATGACGCCGCGGCACGCCCTTGGCCTTGCCGGTGGTGCCGGACGTGTAGAGGATCAGCGAGATGTCGTCGGCGGTGGCGCGCGTCGTCGCGTCGTGGCGCGCTTCGCTGCGGTCGGCAACGAGCGCATCGAAGCCCAGGTTGCGGCCGGGCGCATCGTCGAGGCCGATGCGCGGCACGTTCTGCGCAGCCGGACTCTGGATGACGGCATCGGCGCAAACGGGCTCGTAGACGATCGCCTTCACGCCGGCATCGGTCACGCAATAGTCGAGTTCCTCCGGCTTCGCGCGCCAGTTGAGCGGCACGATCACGATGCCGGCGAATTGTCCCGCCCAGTGCAGCGTCGCCATTTCCCAGCGGTTCTGCAGCACGACGAGCAGCCGGTCGCCGCGTTCGAGACCGAGCGCGCGCAGGCCATCGGCGACATTCAGGATCACGCGATGCCACTGTGCATAGGTCAGTTGCAGTTCGCCATCGACGAGCGCGAGCGCGTTCGGACTGCGCTCGACGCTTTGCAGAAAGGTGCGGCCGAGATCAAGCATGTTCGACCTCGCTCGTGTCCGCTTGCGTCCGGCGGCGCGCCGCCACGTCGAGCACCGCCGCCACGATCGGCGTGTAGCCCGTACAGCGGCAGATATGCCCCGACAGCATTTCGCGCACTTGCTCCTCGGTCGGATTCGGCACGCGTTGCAGATAATCCGCGCACGACATGAGAATGCCCGCCGTGCAGAAGCCGCACTGCAAGGCGTGATGCCGCTGGAACGCCTGCTGCAGGTCGCCGAGCGTCTGCTCGGGCGCGAGACCTTCGACGGTATCGATACGCCGTCCGTCCGCCTGCACCGCGAGCATCAGGCACGCGCGCGCCGCGACGCCATCGACGTGCACGGTGCATGCGCCGCAGACGCCGTGTTCGCAGCCGACGTGCGTGCCGGTCGCGCCCAGTTCGTGCCGGATGAAATCCGACAGCAGTTCGCGCGGCTCGCAATGGCCGCTGCGCTCGCGGCCGTTGAGCGTCAGCGCGATGCGCTGCCGTTCGTCCCGCCGCATGATGTTTGCCGACATGTCGCTCACTTCGCCTCCTCGATCACACGCCATCCGAGTTGCCGGACCAGATTCCGGCGATATTTCGCGCTGATATGCGCGTCGTCCTGCGCGTTCAGTTTCCAGCTCAAATCGTTCAGTGCGCCGCGCAGGTCGTCGCCTGCGAGACGCGGCCAGCTTTCGACCACGGGCCTGTCGGCGACGCCGCCCACCGCGATGCGAATCGCATCGTCCGATACGACCGCCGCGCACGCGACGATCGCGAAATCGCCGTGACGCGCGGAGAATTCGCTGAACGCGTAGCGCTCGCCAGCTTTTCGCAGCGGAAAGCGCACCGCTTCGACGAGTTCGTCCGGCTCGCGCGCGGTCATCAACATGCCCTGAAAGAAATCCTGCGCGGCGAGCGTGCGCCGCTTCTTCTTCGAGCGCAGCATCACGTCGCCGCCGAGCGCCGAGAGCACGAGCGGCAGTTCCGCGCTCGGGTCCGCATGTGCGATCGATCCGCACACCGTTCCGCGATTGCGGATCTGAAAATGCGAGATATGCGGAAAGGCCATCGCGAGCAGCGGCACTTCTTCTGCGAGCGTCGCGCGCCATTCGACGCTGCCTTGCGTCGCGGCCGCACTCACGACGAGCCGCCCCGCTTTCTCGTCGATGCGCACGGCACTGAGTTCGGCGGTGCGGGATATATCGACGAGCATCTTCGGCTGCGCGAGCCGCATGTTGAGCACGGCCATCAGCGACTGTCCGCCCGCCAGCACGCGCGCGTCCTCGCCGTATTGCGCAAGGGCGTCGAGCGCGTCCTGCGTGGTCGGCGCGCGCAGATAATCGAACGCTACCGGCTTCATGCGCGCCTCCTGAAACGTGCGAGGAATCTCGCGAGCCACGATCCGCGCGTCTGCACCGGCTTGCCCGCCGCCTGCCGCCCGAGCGATTCGAACAATTGATTCAGCACGACCTTCGTCGCGCCTTCGAGCATGCGGCCGCCGACCGCGGCGACCTTGCCCGACACCTGCGCTTCGTAGTCGTACGTGAGCCGCGTGCCGCTGCCTTGCGGCTTCAGTTCGACGAGACCGCTGCCGCGCGCGCTGCCGAGCGGCGACGTGCCCGCGCCCGCCAGCCGCAGACGATGCGGCGCGTCGATCTCCGACAAGCCGATGCGCGCCTCGAAACGTGCCTTGATGAGGCCGACGCCCACGGTCACGTCCGCGCGATACTGGTTCGGCGCGGTTTCTTCGAGCGCATGACAGCCCGGAATCACGTTAGCGAGCGCCTTCGGATCGAGCAGCACGGCGAACACGGCTTCCGGCGTCGCGGGCAGATCGACGCTTCCCTGCGCCGTCAGTGCGCGTCCGCCGCCCGGCGTCGCGGGCTTCGCCGCCGGCGCTTCGCGATATTCGGGGCGCGACGGCTCCGGATCGTCGATGCCGATCATCGCCATGACCTTGGACGGCGTGAGCGGCAAGCGAATGTCTTCGACGCCGAGCGCATCGGCCACCGCGTTCGCGATGCACGGCGGCGTGCTCATGTTGTTGCCTTCGCCGAGCCCTTTCGCGCCGAGCGGCGTGAACGGCGACGGCGTCTCCAGATGCACGATCACCGGATCGGGCACTTCGCAGGTCGTCGGCATCAGATAGTCGGCGAGCGTGCCGGACTGGAAGCTGCCGTCCGTGCCGTAGCGGAACTCCTCCATCAGCGCCGCGCCGACGCCCTGCGCGAACGCGCCGCGAATCTGGCCATCGGCGAGCGCGGGATTGAGGATCGTGCCGGCATCGTGCACGGTGACATAACGGTCGATCCGCACGCGCCCGGTCGCACGGTCCACTTCGACCCCGCACATGTCGAACGCGAAGCCATACGCCGCCGACGTGTTGATGCGGTCGGCCTCGTCGGGCGCGTCCATGTGCGGCGGCGACCAGAACACCGTCTCGCGCAGGCCCGGCTCCTCGCCTTCGGGCAGGAGCGCGGGCGCCCAGTGCGGCGCATTGCTCGCGGCGCGCGCGAACGGCAGCGCGCGATCCTCGGCGTGCACAGGAAAGATGCGCGCGCCTTCGAAGCGGATCTCGTCGGGCGAGCAGCCGAACTGCTTCGCGAGCACGCGCGACAGCTTCTCGCGCACGCGCGTGGCGGCCAGATGCACCGTGCCCGCCACCGCGCCCGCGAAGCGGCTCGAATAGTTGCCCGCCGCGACGGACCACGCGTCCTTGTGCGTATCGAATTCGACGTTGACGACGATGTCCTTCGGGTCCAGCCCGAGCACATCGGCGACGACTTGCGCGCACACCGTCATGTGCCCCTGCCCCGCGGGCGTCGATGCGATCGTCACGACGACGCCGCCCAGCAGATCGACGCTGACTGTGGCGCTCGCGATCGCGCCGTTCTTCGGCCCGGCCTTGCGGCGCGCGTCGGCGGGCATGACGGTCGTGATGTAGCCCATGTTCGATACCGACGGCTCCACGATCGCCGCGAAGCCGATGCCGAAGAGCCGCCCTTCCCTGCGCGCGGCATCGCGGCGTGCGACGAGTTCGGCGTAGCCGCCTTCGTCGATCGAGCGGCGCAGCGCTTCCTGATAGTTGCCTGAATCGAGCAGCGCGCCGGCCGCCGCGCGATACGGAAACGCATCGGCGGGAACGAAGTTGCGGCGATACACGTCGAGCACGTCGAGCTTCAGTTCGATGGCAATGCGCTGAATCAGCCGCTCGAGCGCGAAGTACACCTGCGGTCCGCCGAAGCCGCGCACGAGGCCGGTCGGCGTCTTGTTCGTGAGCACGACCCGATTGCGCACGAGCAGATTCGGGATCGCATACGCGCCCGTCAGACAGCCGTGCATCCGGTAGAACGTCGCGGGCTCCGGCGCGCGCACGTAACCGCCGACGTCTTCGAGCTGGTCGTAGGACAGCGCGACGATGCGGCCATCGCTTTGCACCGCCGCCTCGATGGTCGAGAGGCGCGCCGTCGCGGAGGTCGCCGCGCTCAGGTGCTCCAGCCGGTCCTCGACCCATTTCACCGGCGCGCCCGCCTTGCGCGACGCGAGGCACATCAGCACGACATACGGAAACACGGCCTGCTTCACGCCGAAGCTGCCGCCCGAGTCGCGCGGAGCCTTGTGACGCAGACGGTTCGCGGGCACGTTGAGCGCCATCGCCATGACGGCGTGCAGCGAGAACGGCCCCATGAAGTTCGACGTGACGTCGTAGCCTTCGTCGCCGGACAGATATTCGGCGATCACGACGCCGCACTCGATCGGCGCGCAGGTGTTGCGCGGATACTGCGCGACGAGCTTCACGCGATGCGGCGCGTTCTCGAACGCCGCTTCCGGCTCGCCGTAGCGGAAATGCCGGTCGCTGACGACGTTGCTGCCGACGCGCTCGTGCAGCAACGGCGCGTCGTCCCGCACCGACTGCTCGATCGACGTGACCGGATCGAGCGTCGCGTATTCGACCTTGATGAGATCGAGCGCGTCTTCCGCGAGGGCACGCGAATCCGCGATGGCGACCGCGACCGGCTCGCCCACATAGCGCACGCGGTCCATGGCGAGCGCCCACTGTTCCATCGGCGATTTCACGCCGACGACGAACGGACGCGACCACGCACGCAGATCGTCGCGCGTGAGCACCGCATGCACGCCGTGCAGCTTCAACGAGGCGTCCGTGTCGATAGAAACGATGTCGGCATGAGCGTGCGGCGAGCGCAGGATCGCGGCGTGCAGCGTGCCTGGTTTCACGGCGATGTCATCGCCGTAACGGCCGCGGCCCGTGAGAATCGCCGGATCTTCGAGGCGCTGCATGGCGCGGCCGACGTGGCGCTGCGGCGTGGCAACGGCGTCGTCGGCGACGCGTGCATTGATATCTGCGAAGGCGGTATCGCGCTGATTCATCGCATCATTCCTCATCTTGCGCGCGGCGGCCGAATGCATCGGCGAGGCCGCTCCAGCGTCGCGCGATCTCCTGATGCTCGATGCCGAAGAGATCGAGAATGCGCCCGACCGTGTGATCGACCACATCGTCGATGCTCTTCGGATGCGCGTAGAACGCGGGCACCGGCGGCATCACGATCGCGCCCATTTCGGTGGCGAGCGTCATGTTGCGCAGATGCGCGAGATTGAGCGGCGTTTCGCGCGCGACGAGCACGAGGCGGCGGCGTTCCTTGAGCATCACGTCGGCGGCGCGCGTGAGCAGGTTGTCGGCGAAGCCGTTGGCGACGGCCGCGAGCGTCTTCATCGAACACGGTGCAATCACCATGCCGTCGCTGACATACGATCCGCTCGCGACCGACGCGCCGATATCGCGCACGTTGTGGACGACGTCGGCGAGCTGGTCGATGTCGCCGCGCGTCAGCCCGAGTTCCTGCGCCGCCGTCACCGCGCCCGATGCCGACACGATCAGATGCGTCTCGTGCGTGCCGAGCCGCCGCAACGCAGCGAGCAGGCGCACGCCGATCACCGCGCCGCTCGCGCCGGAAATGCCGACGACGATGCGCTTCTTCTGCTCAGCCATGATTGCGCGCCAGGTAGGCGTCCAGTGCGCTGTTGTCGGCGGCGACGAGCGCGTCCAGATCGACTGCGTCCTGTCCGGGAATGCGCACGCGCGTAAAGACGTGCTCGGCATAGACGACGGGGCGCGTCGCATCGAGGCCCATCTTCGTGCTCATGCCTTGCAGATGCGCGGGCGCATCGGCGGGCTGGCCGACAGTCGTCGACGGATCGAGCGGCGAACCCTGCGCGCCCGCGATCACGACGAGATCGCGGTCCGCCTGAAAACGCGTCGCGATGGCCCATTCGATTTCGGCGGGATCGTGCACGTTCACATCGGGATCGACGACGACCACTTGCTTGATGTCGTAATGCGCGCCGAACGCGCAGAGGATCACGTTCTTCGCTTCGCCCTCGCGCTTCTTGTCGAACTGCACCCACAGGTGATAACGGCACACGCCGCCCACCGAAAGATGCACGTCCTTCACGTTGGGATGGCTGCGTTGAAGGTGCGCGAGCAACGTCGCTTCGCGCGGAATCGCACCGAGCAGCAGATGCTCCATCTCGGCGGGCACGATCGTATGAAAGACCGGATCGAGCCGATGCGTCACCGCCGTCACTTCGATGACTTCGCGCGCTTCCTTTGCACTGTAGTACTTCGGGAATTCGCCGAACGGTCCTTCCGGCTCGCGCACGTCCGGCAGAATGCGCCCTTCGATCACGATCTCCGCGAACGCCGGCACATGCACGCCGTTCGTCACGCACGCGACGACGGGCAGCGGCGCGCCATGCAGCGCACCCGCGATCTCCAGCTCGTCGTGATCGATCGGCGTGATCGCTTGCGAAGCGAGCATCGTGAGCGGATCGACGCCGATGGCTACGGCGACATCCAGCGCATCGCCGGCTTCTTCCGCCGCGCGCTGAAAGGCATAGAGGTGGCGCGGCAGCAGCAGGATCGCCATGCGGTCGCGGCCATGCACCTGAATGCGGTTGATCGAAACGTTCTGCACGCCGGTCCGCGGATTGCGTGCAATCACGAGACCCGCGGTGATGTACGGGCCGTTGTCGTGTTCGCTATGCGTCGGAATCGGCAACAGCGCGTGCAGGTCGATGCCGTTCGTATGCACGACTTGCTGGCACGGCGCGTTTTCACGTTCGACGCGTTTCGATGGAAGCGGCGCAGCAGCAGCAGCCGAGAAGCGGGCGAGCAGTTCGGTTTCGTCGACGCCCATCGCTTCCGCGATCCATGCACGCTTCGCCATGAAGCCGCTGACGACAGGCACCGCGTGACCGCCCGGCTGCGTGAAGAACGCCGCCTGCGTGCCGTCGAGGCGCTTGGCGATGGCAGCGAGTTCATGTTCGAGCGCAACGGGCTTGTCGATCGTCGCGACGCGGCCGGTCCGCGCAAGATGCGCGAGCCAGTCGCGCAGCGAAAGGGAGCCGGTATCGGTGCGATCCGGGGCCCACGAGAATGCGGGATTGCCGTTCGTTGCGGCATCGCGTGTGTTCATCAGCGTCTCCATCTGGGCGCGCCTGCCAAAGCCAGCGCATTGGATGAAGCGTAGCGAGATCGCCCCATAACGGCTAATACTGTTTATTGATGCGCCGAATCATTCGTGCTTATAACGGTGCTAGCCCGGATGACACGGTTGTTGCGCTCACGTATCAATGGAGCACGCGCGAATGGGCGCTTGAGCAGCAAGCCTGAACAAACGCCCGGCGCGGTCCATCGAAGCAGTCTGATAACGGTGCGGTCGCCTATTAGCATCGCTGATACCCCACGGAACATGGACCTCAAGCAAATCCAGTACTTCATCGCGCTGTTCGAGGACGGCTCGGTCACGCGCGCGGCCAAGCGTCTCAACATCGTGCAGCCCGCGCTCAGCATGCAGATCGCGAAGCTCGAGGACGAATTGCATCAGCAGCTTTTCGAGCGCGGCGCGCACGGCATGGCGCCGACCGCCGCGGGACGGCTGATGTACCGCCTGTTCTTGCCGATCATGCGGGACCTGGCCCACGCGCGGCAGCAACTCGTGCAACGCGACGAAGTGGTCACGGGACATGTCGGCATAGGGTTGATCGCATCGGTGACGGAGAGCGTGCTCGCGGATTCGCTGTCGCGCTTTCACGCGCGTTACCCGGATGTCGAAGTCACCGTCGCCGATGGCTACAGCGCCACCTTCATCGACTGGGTCGCGGGCGGTCAGCTCGATGCCGCCATCATCAACAAGCCGCGCGCGCGTCTTTCGCTCGACTCGCGCCCGCTGCTCGACGAAGAGATGGTGCTCGCCACCAGTGCGACGCATGGACCGGATCTGCCGCACGCGATCGAACTCGCGCAACTGCCGGAACTGGAACTCGTGCTGCCGACCAAGCGCCACGGTCTGCGCGGCGTGCTCGACAGCGCCGCGCAGCACGAAGACATCCTGCTTGCGCCGCGCTTCGAGATCGACGTGCTGTCGACCATTCTCAAGCTCGTCGAAAATACGCGCTTCGCGACGATCCTGCCGCGCATCGTCGTCGAGCGGGCCGCGCGGCACGGCACGTTGCGCGCATGTCCGATTCTCGCGCCGCGAATCGTGCGACACATTCTCTGCGTGAGCCATCCGCGCCGCCCGTTGAGCGCGGCGGCCGAAGCGCTCATCGCGATCATCGGCGACGAGTTGCATCGGGCGTCGAACTTTTCGGGTGACGAACCCTCCCCCTTAATCAAGGAAAGCTCCGCATGAACGCACGACACTGGATCGCCGGCGAATGGACCGGCACGCCGACGCTCGACAGCATCGACCCCGCGACGGGGGAAGCCATCGGCCAATATGCCGACGGCGGCGCGCACGAAGCCGACGCAGCCATCGCCGCCGCGCGACATGCGTTCGATCGCACGACGTGGGCGCAGGACGCGCGTTTGCGTCAGGACGTGCTGCTGGCGTGGGCCGCGGCGCTGGACCACGAGCGCGAGTCGCTCGCGACGCTGCTCACGCGCGAGAACGGCAAGACGATCGCGCAGTCGCGTGGCGAGATCGCGGGCGCCATCTCGGAGGTGCGCTATTACGCGGGTCTTGCGCGCCATATCGCCGGGCATGTGCTGGAGCCTGAGCCCGGCACGATATCGACGATGCTGCGCGAAGCGGCCGGCGTCGTCGCGATCATCGTGCCGTGGAACGCGCCCGCCGTGTTGCTCGTGCGCTCGCTCGCGCCCGCGCTGGCGGCCGGTTGCACGGCGATCGTCAAGCCCGCCGCCCAGACTTCGCTCGTGACGGCCGCGATGATGCGCTGCTTCGAGCTCACCGCGTTGCCCAAGGGCGCCGTGAATCTCGTCAACGAGCGCGGATATGCGGCGAGCGAGCGGCTCGCGGATTCACACGGCGTCGATGTCCTCAGCTTTACGGGATCGACCGCGACGGGCAAGAAGATCATGGTCGCGGCGGCGGACAGCATCAAGAAGCTGTCGCTCGAACTCGGCGGCAAGTCGTGCTGCGTCGTGTTCGGCGATGCGGATATCGACGCCATCGCGCCGCGTCTCGCGCGGGCCGCGACGATCATCTCGGGTCAGCAATGCACCGCGGCGCGCCGCGTGCTGGTTCATGCGTCGCGGGCGGCGGACATGCGCGAGAAGCTCGCGTCGGCGCTCGCGTCGCTGAAGGTGGGGCCGGGCATCGATCCGGCGACGGATATCGGCGCGCTCATCGACGCCGCCACGCGCGATTCCGTCGAGCACACGATCGAACGTGCGTGCGCGACTGCCGATCGCGTGCTGCTGCGCGGTGCTCCATCGGGACATGCGTTTCTGTCGCCGACGCTCGTCGAGCATGCCGACCCCAAGGCGTTCTTCTGTCAGGACGAGATATTCGGTCCGTTCGTCACGCTGGAGGTGTTCGAGAACGAGCAGGAAGCGATTCTGAAAGCCAACGATACGGTTTTCGGCCTCTCCGCGAGCGTGTGGACGAACGATGGTCCGCGCGCGTTTCGCATGGCGCGGGCGCTGCGCAACGGGACGGTGTGGATCAACGATCACAACAAGCTATTCGCGGAGGCGGAAACCGGCGGCTATCGTCAAAGCGGGCTGGGACGGCTTCATGGCTATGATGCCCTTGCGGATTTCACCGAGCTCAAGCATATCTGCATGCCAGCCGGCGTCGCGGACGGGATCGCGCCGCTGCGGTGATGGCGGGTGGCGGGCCGGCTTCGTCATGCCGAGCCAAGGCACCAAAAAGAAAGGCAAGAGTCATCCTGTGTAATCCCGATATAAGAAAGTTTTATCCGAGCCATCACGCGATGCTATTAGAACTGGTGGACCTTTCTGCCTAGAATTCAGGTCTCTCAGGTTCGTCGGAATCTCGCTTCTTTGACGGACTTTCAAGCGCCGCCCCCGTAATGGAGTCGGCGCTTTTTTGTTGGCGACTCGGACCCGACTCGCTGACCGAGCGAGGGGCACCGAGTTCCGCCGGCAGCGGATTCCAACGCTCTGCAAGTCGCGAGAAGATAGGAACAAAGACTGCACAGTGGACAGGATAACAACCAGCCCAATCGAGTCACGACCATGATCGTACGCATCGCCCAATATCCACCGAAACAGCGCCTGGTCTTCGGTATTGCAGCTACCGCCGTTATCGTGACAGCTCAACAGGCGCTGACGATGGTTGCCCACGGACGGCTGACATTCCTCTTCTTCAGCGCGACGCTTCCGTTGATCACGGTGCTGTTCGGCGCGTGGTCGGGATCGCTGCTTCTCGTGAGCGGCATGGCCTTCGGCGCGCTCTGGATGCCGCCCGTCGGCAGTCTGGCCGTTCTGCAACACGACGACCGCATCGTGCTGGTGGCATACGCGTTGGTCGGGGCATTTCTGGTGGCGGCCGGGCAGCAACTCGCCAAGGTGGCGCGGCGTGCAGGAAGCGCCGAAGCCGCTACGCAGGAGGCCACGGATCGCCTTCTGCAGGTCGAGCGCCAGGCGCGACACCGGTTCGACGTGGCCCTGGACAGCGCAGGCGTGCCGTTCGTCATCCTGACCCCGGTCGTTCGCGAGGGCCGCATCGCCGAGTTTCGATGGGACTATCTGAACAAGGCGGCCGCCCAGCTTTTCAATCAGAACGCCGCAGTCGTGATCGGCAGTTCCACGGCATATGTGCGTCCGGCCGGGTGGGAGGCGAACATGCTGCTCGAGCGGCTCACACCGCTCGCCCAGCGCCCGGGAAGAGAGGCCTTCGACATACGCGTCTCGGGTGAAAACGGCGAGCAGTGGTTTCACGTCGTCGCGGCGTCTCTGGACGGTTCGGTCGTGGCGTGGTTCGGAGACGTGACGCCACGCGTGCGGGCCGAACAGGCCCTTTCGGAGGCTGACCGCCGCAAGGACGAGTTTCTCGCGACGCTCGCACATGAATTGCGTAATCCGCTCGCGCCGATCCGACACGTCGCGGAGATACTCGAACAGCCGAACTTGACGGAAGAGCGCAGGATCTGGTGCATCAGCGTGCTGCGCCGGCAGTCGGCCGCGATGGCGCTTCTGCTCGACGACTTGCTGGACGTGTCGCGCATCACGCGCGGCGCGCTCAAGCTGCGCAAAGAGGCCGTGGCGATGCGCGAAGTCGTCGACGAAGCGGTCGAAATCGCGAGACCGATCCTCGCAGGCAAGGGGCACGAGCTCGTCATCAAGCCGCCCGTCAGACCATTGCATATCGAGGCGGACCGGCTCCGGCTCGCGCAAGTGCTGGCCAACCTGCTGATGAACGCGGCGAAGTACACGCCACCGGGCGGGCGCATCGAACTCGCGGCGACGGCTGACGACGCCGAGATCGTCCTGTCGGTCACGGACAACGGTATCGGCATCGAGCCGGACAAACTGTCGGCGATCTTCGCGATGTTTTCCCAGGTCAATCGAGATCAGCATCGGCAGGGCGGTCTTGGCATCGGACTCGCGCTGTCCAAATCGCTCATCGAGCTGCATGGAGGCCGACTCACCGCGTCGAGTGGCGGAAAGGATCGGGGGAGCTGCTTTGCCATTCATCTGCCCGCGACGTCGCGCGTGTTGCCCATGCCGGCGCCAACACGCGCTGCGCTTGCCGTTCACGCGTCGGCCCCGAAGCGCCGGATCCTGGTCGTCGACGACAACGTCGATGCAGCGGACGCAATGACGGCGTTTCTGGAGATGCAGGGACACGATGTACGAACAGTCTATTCCGGCGAAGAGGCGATCGAACTCCTCGGCGAATACAACCCGAACGTGATCTTGCTCGACCTCGGCTTGCCGGGCATGAGCGGGCTCGACGTCGCGCGCCGCATACGGGCAACGCCCTCGACGCACGACCTGACGCTCATTGCCGTCACCGGCTGGGGTCAGCAACAGGACCGGGCGCGCACAACAGACGCCGGATTCGATTTTCACTTCACGAAGCCGGTCGATATCGCGCAACTGACTCAAGCCGTCGACAGTGCGGTCGCCGCGCCATAGAAGAAGGCGGCTCGCGGCAGTGACATTCGCGGTGCTTCCGTCCATGATCGTGCGACCGTTTCAACGGTCACGGCGGAACGTCCGCACCAGCGGATTCAGGCAAGCCGCCGTCTTCCCGACTAAGGCTTAAGCACGACCTTGATGCAGCCATCTTCCTTGTCGCGGAATGTCTTGTACATCTCGGGTCCTTGATCGAGCGGCACCGTGTGCGTGATGACGAACGAGGGATCAATCTGCCCTTCCTGAATGCGTCGCAACAGGTCGTCCGTCCAGCGGTTCACATGGGTTTGGCCCATGCGCCATGTCAGCCCCTTGTTCATGGAAGCGCCGAACGGAATCTTGTCGATGAGACCGCCGTACACGCCTGGAACCGACAGCGTGCCCGCCGGACGGCAGACGTAGATCATCTCCCGCAATACGTGCGGCCGGTCCGTTTCCAACATCACGGCCTGCTTGGCCCGGTCGTACAGGGAATCGAATGAGCGCGTCGCATGCGACTCCATGCCGACCGCGTCGATGCACTTCTCGGGGCCCTTGCCTTGTGTGAGATCGGCCAAGCGCTCGAGGACGCTCTCTTCTTCGAAGTTGATGACCGTGGCCCCGCCCGCACGCGCCATGGCGAGACGCTCGGGCACCCGGTCGATTGCAATCACCTGCTTCGCGCCGAGCAGAACGGCGCTGCGAATCGTCATCTGGCCGACGGGCCCTGCCCCCCAGATCGCAACGGTGTCTGTCGGCTCGATGTCGCACTGAGCCGCCGCCTGCCAGCCGGTCGGAAAGATGTCGCCGAGGAAGAGCACCTGCTCGTCGGTGAGGCCGTCGGGAATCTTCACGTGCGTTCTGTCCGCATACGGTACGCGCACGTATTCGGCCTGACCGCCCGGATAGCCGCCTGTGAGATGCGTATAGCCGAACAAGCCCGCAGTCGTGTGGCCGAACACCTTGTTCGCGACGTCCTGGTTCCGATTGCTCCGCTCACAGACGGAAAAGTTGCCGCGCTTGCATTGTTCGCATTCGCCGCAGATGATCGTGAAGGGAACGACGACCCGATCGCCGATCTTCAGCGTGCTATTCGCGTTGCCGACTTCCACCACCTCGCCCATGAATTCGTGGCCCATGATGTCGCCGGATTCCATGCCGGGCATGAACCCATCGAACAGATGCAAGTCCGAGCCGCAGATGGCACATGTCGTTACCTTAATGATCGCATCGCGGGGATGTTCTATGACCGGGTCCGGAACCGACTCGCACCGGATGTCCTTCTTGCCTTCCCAGATGAGCGCTCTCATCGCTAGCCTCCATTGTGAGTGAGCGGTTGTATCGCGCGGCATCCTCTTCGCTTCACAGCAACGCGGCAACCGCCACGCAAACAGCATTCGACGTTCCGTTCAACGCATGCTGTCTTGCCCGCATCGTTGGTTGTCCATCGGGCCATCGACGCCGGCCGGGAATCGGAGTCGCTGGTCCTGCATCGGTGTCCATGTCAATGAGTGTCCTTATGCGCTGCCGTGTCCGATCTGCGGGCGCGCCGAGCTTTTTTGTCATGGACAACTGTTTCGATAATCGACCGGCGATGCGGGTTAAGCCCGCGAGTCAACTGACCGAATAGCGACCCTTCCGGTTCTCGAACCAGGCCGCTCTTGCAAGATCTGCAGCCCGGTGCAAGTTCTCCGCGACTACGCGATTACACGTCACCCCCACGCATCGATTAGATAGCCGTATCAATCGCACTGAATCTCGATGCTCATCCGCGAGTCGCCTCTGTCGACCCGAATCGGGCACGCGGATAGCTGCCCTTACATCGCGCACCGTCACCAAAAATCCGGAAGCGCATGGCACTCACTATTTAGGATGGCGATAGATTGTCCGGCTTCAACCAGCAATAGCAGACGCTGTCTGCAAAGTGCCGGTCTGCATGAGAGAGGGACGTACCGCAGGTGGGTCTGCGGGTTTGTCGACGCCGACAGCCGCCGAAGGTTTCGCGGCTCAGGCTCTTCGCAGTTGAACTCTCGGGAGAAACATATGAAAGCCGTTGTGTATCGCGGTCCTCGTGAAGTTACGGTCGAGAATGTTCCGGATCCCAAGATCGAGCGTCCGACCGACGCCATCGTCAGAATCACCAGTACCAACATCTGCGGTTCCGATCTGCATATGTACGAGGGCCGAACCGACTTCGAGCAAGGCCGCATCTTCGGTCATGAAAATCTGGGCGTCGTTCAGGAGGTCGGGCCTGCCGTGGAGCGGATCAAGCCCGGCGACTGGGTGTGCCTGCCATTCAATGTAAGTTGTGGCCACTGCATGAACTGCGAGCGCGGCCTCACGGCGTTTTGCCTGAGTGCGAACCAGCCGGGAATCGCCGGCGGCGCGTTCGGCTTTGCGGACATGGGTCCTTGGCCGGGCGGACAGGCCGAATATCTCCGGGTGCCTTGGGCCGACTTCATGTCCTTGAAGCTGCCGCCTGACGCCCAGCAGAAGCAGACCGACTACGTGATGTGCGCCGACATCTTCCCGACCGGCTGGCACGCGACCGAACTCGCCGGCATGAGGCCCGGCGACGCCGTGGTGATCTACGGCTCCGGCCCCGTCGGTCTGATGGCCGCGCACTCGGCGATGATCAAGGGCGCCCGCAGCGTCATGGTGGTCGATTGCCATCCCGACCGGCTCAAGCTCGCTGAGTCCATCGGCGCGATCGCGATCGATTATTCGAAGGAAGATCCGGTGCAGCGGGTCATGGATCTCACCCAAGGCATGGGCGCGGACGTGGGATGCGAATGCGTTGGCTACCAGTGCCACGATCCGGCTCCGCAACGCCACGAGAACCCCAATCTCACGATGAACAACCTGGTGTCGTCGGTCAAGTTCACCGGCGGGATCGGCGTGGTGGGCGTGTTCATTCCCGAGGATCCGGGCGCGCAGGACGAACTGGCGAAGAAAGGTCAGATCGCGTTCGACTGGGGCAAGTGCTGGTTCAAGGGGCAGCACATCGCCACGGGCCAGTGCAACGTCAAGGCATACAACCGGCAGTTGCGCGATCTGATACACGCGGGCCGCGCGAAGCCATCGTTCATCGTGTCGCATGAGTTGAAACTCGACCAGGCGCCTGACGCCTATCAGCACTTCGACGTGCGCGACCACGGCTGGACCAAGGTGGTCTTGCATCCGGGAGGTTAGCGAAGCGACGCAGCGATCGTGGTTGCATGAGCGCTCGGGCTCATCGCTCAATCATTGCCACGCGTGCAATGGGCTCGAGCGTCGCCAACATGTCTCGTCGATCCCGCTGCACGGTACGAACCGCGTAGCGGGCACCACGGCGATCAGTAACCTTTGGAGCATTTGTTATGGCAAGCAACATTCTTGCTATCCGGCCGCGCGAATCACTGAGGCGCGGCGGCCATTCTTCGGGCGTGTCGGCCGGAGAAGCCATGCAAGGCATTGGCTGGATCCCCGTCGCGCTCAGCGCGGCCTTGATCGTGTCCGGACTCGCCGGACGAAAGAAAGGCGCCGTGGCTCTCGCGCTCACTGCCTGCGCGGGCATGGCAGCGGCGAGTGCCGGGTACGGTGTCCCGCTCCATCGCGGACGGGCAGACAACAAGGGGCGAAGTGGGATCGCCGGCGCGACGCCGGAGGTGGAGCGCGCAATCACCATCGGCAAGACTGCGGACGAGCTTCGTCGGCTCTGGCTTGCGCCCGGGACGCTCCCGCAACTCGTGGCAGGCTTCGCGACGTTGCACCCGGCGGGCGACGGCCGCATGCGCTGGGAAATAAGGACGCCGCTCGGTCGCGCCTACCAATGGGAATCGGAGATCGTCGACGGCCCCGGCGGAGGCGTCGGCTGGCGCTCGCTGCCTGGCGCCGCCATTCCGAACGAGGGATCCGTCCGCTTCGACGCCGCCCCGAACGACCGCGGCACCGTGGCGACGCTGCACGTCCGGTTCGACCCGCCCGGCGGCGCGCTCGGTGAAGGCCTGCTGCAACTTCTCGGGACCACGCCGCTGAATCTGGTCGCGGACAACGCGCTGCGGCGCTTCAAGAGCCTCGTCGAGACCGGCGAGATTCCCACCACTGAGCGGCAGCCCGCTGCTCGCGCAACCACGCGTTAAGGAGAGTGAGCATGCGAGCACTGTACTGGAACGGGGTAAACGACCTGCGCGTCGGGACTGTGAAAGACCCGGAGATCATCAATCCCCGCGACGCGATCCTGCGCGTCAGTCTGTCGACGACTTGCGGCTCGGATCTTCACTTCATCGACGGCTACATCCCGACGATGAAGTCGGGCGATGTCATCGGCCACGAGTTCATGGGCGTGATCGAGGAGATCGGCCCCGAGGTGAAGCGCCTCGCAAAGGGCGACCGCGTCGTGGTTCCTTCATTCATCGTTTGCGGGCAATGCTGGTATTGCCAGCACTCCCTCTACTCGTTGTGCGACAACACGCATCCCAAGCCCGAGCTACAGGCACCGCTTCTGGGCGGACATACGACCGCAGGCATCTACGGCTACACGCACGCGTTCGGCGGCTATGCGGGCGCGCATGCGCAATACGTGCGCGTACCGTTTGCCGACAACGACTGCTTCAAAGTCCCTGACGGCGTCCCGGACGATACGGCGCTGTTCCTCTCCGATGCGGCGCCGACCGGCTACATGGGCGCCGACTTCTGCAACATCCAGCCGGGCGACACGGTCGCGGTCTGGGGCTGCGGCGGCGTAGGGCTGATGGCGCAGCAAAGCGCGCGTCTGATGGGCGCGGAGCGCGTCATCGCGATCGACCGCTTTCCCGAGCGCTTGCAGATGGCGCGCGAGCACGCCGGCTCCGAGACGATCGACTATACGGCGGTCGACAGCGTCCTCGAAACGCTCATGGAGATGACCGGCGGGCGGGGCCCCGACGCGTGCATCGACGCGGTAGGAATGGAAGCGCACGGCACCGGGCCGCAATACGCGTATGACCGCGTCAAACAGGCGCTGCGTCTGGAGACGGACCGCGGCCAGGCGCTGCGCGAGGCCGTGATGGCCTGCCGCAAAGGCGGCACGCTGTCGGTGCTCGGCGTCTACGGGCTGATCGATAAGTTCCCGATGGGCGCCATCATGAACAAGGGCATGACGGTGCGCAGCGCGCAGCAGCACGGGCAAGCCTATATGGATCGGCTGCTCTCGCACGCGCAGAAAGGCGAGCTGAACCCTGCTTACCTCGCCACTCACCGCTTCTCGCTGGAGGACGGGCCACGCGGCTACGACATGTTCAAGCACAAGACCGACGGCTGCGTCCGCGCCGTGTTCGCGCCTTGAATTCGCCGCGCATCCCGAGTGCCGCCATGCAAAGGAAACGACCATGATCCGAATCGCAGCCGCGTCCGCCATCGTGGCGATGACGCTTCTCGCCAATGCATCCATCGCACAGCAGCACGCGGGGCCTACATCCGATACGCCACAACTGCAACAGGTCGCAAAATTCGAGCACCAGGTTACGGGCGTGACCGTTTCGAAGGATGGGCGCATCTTCGTCAATTTTCCGCGCTGGACAGAAGATGCGCCGGTCTCGGTTGCAGAAGTGACGCGCGACGGCCAGATCAAACCCTACCCGGACGACGAGTGGAATGCATGGCGCAACGAGAAGAAGAACCAGATGTCCGCCGGAGATCATTTCGTGTGCGTCCAGAGCGTCGTGACCGATGCACACGGCAATCTTTGGGTCGTCGATCCGGCCGCGCCAGCCACGGCATCGCTCGTGCCGGGCGGACCCAAGCTCGTCAAGATCGACCTCAAGGCGAACCAGGTCGCGCAGGTGATCCGCTTCGACGAGAGCGTCGCGCCTCAGGGAAGCTATCTGAACGATGTGCGGTTTTCGCCGGATGGTCACTATGCCTATCTGACCGATGCCGGGGCCAAGGGAGCGCTCGTGGTCGTGGATCTGCAGACCGGCAAGGCCAGGCGCGTGCTCGGCGGCCATCCGAGCACGCAGCCGGAAAAGGACGTGGTCGTCAGGATCGACGGGCAGCCGCTACGCCGACCCGACGGACGCGGAGTCGAATTCGCCGCCGACAGCCTCGCGCTCTCGCGCGATGGGCGCACGCTCTACTGGAAAGCACTGACCGGTCGCACGCTCTATCGCATCGCGACAAACGCATTGCAGAACCCGCGTCTGTCGGAGAAGGACCTCGAAGCGCGCGTGGAGCGTGTCGCCGAGACGGAGCCGACCGACGGTCTTTGGATCGATGAGCGCGGGCGGCTTTATCTGAGCGCGATCGAGCAGGACGCAGTCAGAGTCCGTGACGGCGATCGCATCACGACCCTCGTGCAGGACAAGCGGCTGCGCTGGCCCGATACGTTCTCCGAGGGCCCCGACGGGACCCTCTACGTTACGAGTTCCCACATCCAGGACATGAGCTGGTTCAAGCCCGAGACAGGCCCCCGCCTCGAGACGCAGTTGTGGCGCATCGAGGGGATCGGAGCGAAGCAGTGACGCGCAGGACGGGCCGCCCTTCTGGAAATACAAATCGCGATCGCGATAGCCGAGGATATTGACCGGGTTACGCTAGTGTTTTGATCACATCACGGTGAGCCGAACATGAACGTATCCGAACGCCTTGCACAAGCGGGGATCGAACTGCCGGCGCCCATCGCGCCGCTCGGCTCCTATCGAACGGTTTCGATTGCGGGCAGTCAGGTCTATGTTTCCGGTCTCGGGCCTTTCGAAAACGGCAAGCCAATCGTCGGAATGGTCGGCGGCGACATGTCTGTCGAAACGGCGCGCCACGCGGCGCATCTGACGATGCTGATGATCCTGGCTTGCGTCGATCAAGCCTGCGGTCTGGACAACATCGAGCGATGCAGCCGGCTGACGGTCTACGTGCGCGCCGAACAGTCGTTCACGCAACATCCGCAAGTGGCCAACGGCGCCAGCGACCTCTTGCTGACATTGTTCGGACAAGACAGGCTTCCCGCTCGAAGCGCGCTCGGCGTGCATACTTTGCCAATGGGCATCCCGGTCGAGATCGACAGCATCTTCGAATTGAAGCGTTAAATCGCGTGGCAGCTTCGCTGGCGAACGCGCCATTTATCCACAAAGCGATTTTTGCCGTCCGGCAATTCTGGCGACGCGCAGCCCTTTGATAAGCTTCCCGTCCATGCACGCTACCCCGCTCACCGTTATGGCCGACGCAAGCCTTGTCAACGCGCAAGACGCCGCGCTGTCGCGCGCGGATCATGTTTATTACACGCTGCGCGAGGAAATCTTCGACATGCGGATCCTGCCCGGCGACCGGCTGACGGAAGGCGCCATTGCGGAACGCTTCGGCGTATCGCGTACGCCTGCACGCGAAGCGCTGCAACGCCTGCAAAGCGATGGCCTGATGCAAGGCTATGTGCGCGGCGGCTGGGAAGTGGTGCCCATCGACAACAAGCGTTTCGACGACCTCTACGAGATGCGTCAGATGATCGAGGTCTTCGCCGTGCGCAAGCTCTGCAATGGCGAAACGCCGCAAGCCGATCTTCACTTGCTGCTCGATGCGCTCGATCGCATCTGGCGCGTTGGCCGTGCGCGCCGGGTCGTCGATGGACGAAAGCTCGTCGAACTGGACGAATCGCTGCATCATGCGCTGGTAGCGGCCGCGGGCAACGATGAACTCACCGCGACGATGCAGCGCGTCACCGACCGTATCCGCGTGGTGCGCCGGCTCGATCTCGTGAAGGGCGATGGCATCGCGGAGACGTATGAAGAGCATGCCGCCATTCTCGATGCCATTCGTCGCGGCGACAGCGCATCGAGCGTCGAACTGGTGTCGCGTCATATCAGCGGCAGCCAAGCAAGCGTGAGCGGCCTCACGATGCGGCGCCTGCTCGCCGCCCGCACCGAAGCGGGGCGTTCGAGCGTCGCGCACGCACCGGCGCGACCGCGGCGCACCATCTGACGGCATCGCCGCACTTCCTTCAAACATGCGGCAAACCACGCTGCAAGGCATAGCCAGCAAGGTTCCATAGGGTTTTCACGGACGCCTGGCACGGAACTCGCATTGACGATTTCGTTGTATACAAGGAAACGTCGATGTCTCTGGAAGTCTCTGCTGCACTCAATCCCACACGCGGCTCGCGCGGCATGGCCGTGGCGCCGCATGCGCTTGCATCGCAAAGTGCGCTCGCCGTCCTTCGAGAAGGCGGCAACGCCGTCGAAGCGATGATCGCGGCCGCCGCCACCGTCGCGGTGGTTTATCCGCACATGAACAGCATCGGCGGAGACGGCTTCTGGCTGATCTCGCGTCCGGGTCACGCGCCGATCGGCATCGAGGCGTGCGGTGCGGCAGCGATGCGCGCCGACATCGGCACGTATCGCGCGCTGGGCCTCGACGCCATTCCTGCACGCGGCCCGCTCGCGGCCAACACCGTCGCGGGCACCGTCTCCGGTTGGGACTTCGCGCAGCGCTTCTCGAAGAACACGCTCGGCGGACGCCTACCGGTTGCGCGTCTGCTGGAAGACGCGATTCATTATGCGAAGGCGGGCATTCCCGTCACGCGCAGTCAGTCCGACTGCATGGCGGGCAAGTGCGGCGAACTCGGAAACGTGCCGGGCTTCGCGCAAACCTTCATGCCCGATGCCCGCGTGCCGCGCACCGGCGAGCGCTTCGTCAACGCGCGTCTCGCCGCAACGCTGCAACAGCTCGCCGATGCCGGTCTCGACGACTTCTATCGCGGAGATCTGGCGCGCAGCATCGCGCACGACCTGTCGTCGCTGGAAACGCTCATCACCCTCGCCGATCTCGAACGGCACACGGCTCGCGAACGTACGCCGCTCGCGCTCACGCATACGCTGGGCACCGTCTACAACATGCCGCCGCCGACGCAAGGTCTCGTGTCGCTGCTGATTCTCGGCGTGCTGGACCGCGTGCTGACCGACGACATGAACCCGCTCGGCCCCGAGTTCGTCCATGCATGCGTCGAAGCGACGAAGCTCGCCTTCAAGGTGCGCGACGAACACGTGACCGATCCGGACCACATGCGCATCGATGCCGTCACGCAACTCGATCCCGCCGCGCTCGATGCGATGGCCCGGCAAGTGTCGATGTCGCGCGCCGCGCCCTGGGGCCGTGGCCGCGGTCCCGGCGATACGGTCTGGATGGGCGTCATCGATGGCGATGGCGTTGCCGTCAGCTTCATCCAAAGCATTTATCACGAGTTCGGCAGCGGCATCGTCCTGCCGCAGTCGGGCATCAACTGGCAGAACCGGGGTTGCAGCTTTTCGCTCGATCCGTCGTCGCTCAATCCGCTGATGCCGGGCCGCCGTCCGTTCCACACGCTCAATCCCGCGCTCGCCCGTTTCGCCGATGGCCGCACGATGGTCTACGGCAACATGGGCGGCGACGGCCAGCCGCAATCGCAGAGTGCGGTGTTCTCGCGCATCGCGCGATTCGGCTGGAATCCGCAGGCCGCGATCGATGCGCCGCGCTGGCTGCTTGGCCGCACGTGGGGCCAGTCGACCGACTCGCTCAAGCTGGAAGCGCGCTTTCCCGACGAGACCATCGACGCATTGCGCGCGCTCGGTCACGACGTCGAAGTGCTCGCCGCCTACGACGAAGCGATGGGGCACGCCGGCGCAATCGTTCGGTATCCCGATGGATTATTCGAAGCCGGTCACGATCCACGCAGCGACGGCTCAGCCGCCGGCTGGTAACGCTCAACACGCTCTTGCTTCGAAGTGATCCGGTTCCGCGCTCGTCGAACCGGAGGGCACGACTCATCCTTTTTTATCCGCACATCAACCGGGGAACGCCTATGAACACACGCATCCAGACACTGCACGACGATGCGGCCGCGCCCGCGATCGCCGCTCACAACCGCTGGCTGCAACTCGGTCTCGGCCTGCTTTGCATGATGTCGATTTCGAGCCCGCAATACGTGTGGACGCTGCTGACCAAACCGCTGTCGGCGAAGCTCGGCGTGCCGCTGCCCGAGTTGCAGGTCACGTTCTCGCTGCTCATCATCCTGCAGACGTTCTTCTCGCCGTTTCAGGGCAAGCTGATCGACCGCTTCGGTCCGCGCCTGCTGATTTCGCTCGGCACCGTCATGTCGGGCCTGAGTTGGGTGCTCTCGTCGATGGCCGCGAGCACATCGATGCTGTATCTCACCTACGGTCTCGTGGGCGGGCTCGGCACGGGCATCGTGTATGTCGGCGTGGTCGGGCTGATGGTGCGCTGGTTCCCCGACCGGCGCGGCTTCGCGGCGGGCGCGGTGGCCGCGGGCTACGGCATGGGCGCAATCGTGACGACGTTCCCGATCTCGGCCTCGCTGGCGGCGCGCGGTCTCGATGCGACGCTGTGGATCTACGGCATCGCGTTCGCGGTCGTGGGCTTCGTCGCATCGCAAGGCTTGCGCGTGCCGCGTGACGAAGCGCCGGCGAAGGCATCGGCGGTGGCGGTATCGAACGTGCCGAATCTGCGTCCTTCGCAAATGATGAAGTCGCCGCTCTTCTGGCTCATGTTCGCCATGATGACGATGATGTCCACCTCGGGCCTCATGGTCACATCGCAGATGGCGACCTTCGCGGCGGACTTCGGCATCACGCAGGTCGTCGTGTTCGGCATGGCCGCGCTGCCGCTCGCGCTGACCATCGACCGCTTCACCAACGGACTCACGCGCCCGCTGTTCGGCTGGGTCTCCGACAAATTCGGCCGTGAAAACACGATGTTCTTCGCCTTTGCGCTCGAAGGCGTGGCGATGGCGCTGTGGCTCCTGACGCGTGACAACGCCGTCTTCTTCGTGCTGCTCTCGGGCGTCGTCTTCTTCGGTTGGGGCGAAATCTTCTCGCTCTTCCCGTCCACCTTGACGGATACCTTCGGCACGCGCCACGCCACCGAAAACTATGGCTGGCTGTATATCTCGCAGGGCATCGGTTCGATCTTCGGCGGACCGCTCGCGGCGCTCTTGCATCAGCACGCGGGAAGCTGGGTGCCGGTGTTCAGCGTCGGGATCACGCTCGACATCGTGACGGCCGTGCTCGCGATGTTCGTGCTGAAGCCGATGCGGGCGAAGTTTCTCCAAAGAGCCGGCGCTTGAATGCTCGAATCGTGCGCGGCGCTAAAGCCGGAACTGCTGCCGCAGCGCCGTTGCGAGCAGATCGATGGCCTCGGTTGCGCGTCCGGTGTCACCGCGCATCAACACCACCTCGTGATCGGCTACATGCGCAAGACCGTCGATCACGCGCATGTCCGCGGTGACTCTTGCCCGGTCGAGCAGCGTCACCGCGAGCCCTGATTCGACGCACGCCTTGATGACTTGCGTCGATGCGCTGTCGAGCACGACTCGCCACTTGCGCCCCGCGGCTTCCAGTGCGTCTGTCATCGCCAAACGATAGGGACACGGCTCGGCGTACAGCGCCAATGGAACCGGACGTGACTCGTCGAGCGCGAACGTCGGACTGCCGACCCAGACGGGCGTCGTCAGCGTCAATACGTTCGCCGATCTGCTTCGGTGCGCGGGCTGAACGAAGATCGCCAAGTCGAGCTTGCCGCGCGCGATCTGATCCCGCAGCTTGAAGCTCGGCGCGGTCTTCACTTCGAGCACCACGTCGGGCCAACTCGTCGCGAAGTCCGGCAGGATGTCATGAATCACATGAGCAGCGTATTCGTCGGGGATGCCGAGCACGACGCGGCCCGCCAGCCGTTTGCCCTTGATCTCGTCGATTATCCGGTCGTGAGCCGCCAGCAACTCGCCCGTGCTCGCCAGCAACCGTTTGCCCAACACGGTCAGCGTGACCGACTGATTGTCCCGCTCCAGCAATCTGCCGCCCGCAGCGGCTTCCAGACGCTGAATGTGAAGGCTGACCGCCGCCGGACTTCGGTTGACGTGCTCGGCCGCCGCCCGGAAGCGCCTCAGCCGCGCTATCGCGTGAAAGGTCCGCAGCAGTTCGATGTCTAGCACTGTGCTCATCGTGTGATCCCGGGTGGTTTAGCGTTGTTGAACGACCGGATCAGTATATTTTGATTTTCGAATCCACGGCGGCGCGCTAGTGTGGATGCATGGCGAGAACATACACAGACCAGCCCGTGCCGGGACGGAGCCCCATGCCGCTGCCTTTTCTCGAAGCGGCAATGGTGCTCACGTGGAGTTCGGGCTTCATCGGAATGCGGTTCTCCGCGGACTATGCGCCGGTCTACCTGGTGACGTTGTGGCGGTTCATCGCGCTGTCCATCGGCTTGTTTCCGTTTGTGGCGCGGGAGATGCGGCATGCGCCCAAGTCTGTTCTGATCCGGCAATCATGCATCGGCGCATTGGCGATGGCCGGCTATCTTGCGGGCGTCGCGGGTGGCGTGCAGCTTGGCGTGCCCGCCGGTCTCGCGGCCCTCATCGCGGACTTGTTGCCTGTCGGCGTGGTGCTGATGACCACGTGTCTCTTTCGCCAGCGCAGCCCGGCTGTCGTGTGGGCCGGATTAGGGCTCGGTCTTGCCGGGACGCTGATCGTCTGTCGCGATGCCCTTTCTCTCGGCAGCGCGCCCGCATGGGCCTATGGACTGCCGGTCGCGGGGATGCTATCGCTCGCGGCGGGCACCGTCTGGCAGCAACGTTCTTCGCACTGCGGCACCCTGACTCCGCTCGGCATGCTCTGGCTGCAGAGCTTGGTGTCGTGCCCGATCTTTCTCGCGTTGCAAGCATCTCAAGGCCGCATTGCACCGATGCTGTCCGCCGGTTTCGCGGCGAGCGTCGCGTGGAGCGTCATCTTCGCGACGCTCGGCGGATGCGGTCTTTACTGGGCGTGTCTGCGGCGGACATCGTCTGCTCGCGTGACGAGCGTTCTGTTCCTCAGCCCGCCCGTCACGCTGATCTGGGCATGGGCGATGTTTCGCGAGCCGCTATCGTGGCTGATGGCTCTCGGCACGGTGATATCCGGCGCGGGAATACTTCTTGTCGTCAATCGCAGCAGCGCCGATGGCGGCTAGCGCGGGATTCGTGCGGCCCGCCCGCAAAGGCGAGCCATTCGACGCACGCGCGTGCAACCCGCGTCAGGCGAGCACAGGCGCCTTCCGCTTGCCCGCGCCTTGCTCATACGCATAGGCCAACGCGAGCAAGGCGCCTTCGTCCCACTGGCGGCCCACGAAGATGAGGCCGAACGGCGAGCCCGACGCGTAATAACCCGCCGGCACCGCGACGCCCGGCAGACCCGCGATATTGATCTCGCCCACGGTCGTTTCCTGAATGGTGTCCTTGCCGTGTAGCGGCGGAAGCTCGCAACGCATCTGCGGGAAGACGAGGGCATCGAGTCGTTGCTCGTCGAACACCTTGTCGAAGATACGCAGATAGCGCGCCTTCAGTGCGACGAATTCGGGCATCTCCGGCGGCAGCGACGGATTCGCCAGCGCGGCCTTGAAATCCGCCAGGTTATGCATGAAGTTCAACACGCCGTCCGGACCGAATGCGTCTTCGTCCTGCGTGGCCTGCGCGAACTCCGCGAAGGTGTTCAGCGCCGCGCCCTTGCCGAGCCGTTCGAGATACTTCTCGACATCGTAGGGAATGGATTCGAGACCGCGCGCATCGAAATTGGCCAGCGGCGCCGTCGTCTTGCGCAAATCGGCGAAGCCCGAGCCTTGAAACGGATCGTCGATCAGCGTCGCGCCGAGCGATACCAGTTCGCCCTTCGCACGCTCGTATAACGCGGCGGCTTCGTCGGAAAGCGGCTGATTGCGCCACCCGGGACCGTAGAGCCCGATGCGTTTGCCTCGCAGCGCGTTGCCGTCCAGCGCGGCCGCATAGCCGCCTTCCGGTTGCCGGCCCACGCTCGCGAGCGTCTTCGGGTCTTCGCTCGTGTAGCCGGCGAGCACGTCGAGACACAGCGCGGCGTCTCTCACGTTGCGCGCGATCGGCCCGACGACATCGCGGTTGCCCGACAACGGCACCACGCCCGCATTCGGCACCAGACCGATGGTCGGTTTGATGCCCACGAGATCCTGCGCCGATGCGGGATTCTGGATCGATCCGCCGGTTTCCTCGGCGAGCCCGAGCACCGCCATGCCCGATGCCACCGCCGACGCCGTGCCCGCGCTGCTGCCGCCCGGCACGCGGTCGCGCATTGGGACATTGATCGTGGGGCCCGCCCAGCTATCGTTGGCGTGCGAGCCGGTGTGGCTCAGGATCGGCACGTTCGTCTTGCCGAGCAGAATCGCGCCCGCACGACGCATGCGCGCGACGACCGGCGCATCGCGCTCGGGCATCAGATCGACGCCGCCCGTCTTGCTGTACAGCTTCGACCATCCCGCGGTGGTCGGGAAGCCGACCATGTCCATCGGGTCCTTGATGACGACCGGCACGCCCGCGAGCGGCCCCAATGCTTCACCGGCCGTGCGCCGTTCGTCGATGCTGCGGGCATCGTCGAGCGCCGCCGGATTCAGAAAGATCAGCGCGTTATAGGTGCCGTTATGGCGCTCGATCCAGTCGAAGCAGGCCCGCGCCAGTTGCTCGGCCGTGAACTTGCCGCGCTTGAATCCGTCCTGCACGCTCTCGACCGTGAGGTTGACGAGATCGATGTCGATCGCACTGCGTGTTTCCATTCGATGCCCCCGTTGAGTTGCCCGGTTTGTCAGAGTTGAACGCCGCGCGTGAGCGCACCATCGACGACGATGTTCGCGCCGCTCACGAAGCTCGCCGCCGGACTCGCAACGAACGCCACCGCATTCGCGATCTCCTGCGGCTTGCCCATGCGGCCGGTCGGATTGAGCGCCAGCGCGCGTTCGAACAGCGCCGGATCGTTGTGCTCGATCCAGTCCCACACGCCGCCTTCGAAGTACACGTTGCCCGGCGAAACCGTGTTCGCGCGAATTCCCTTCGATGCGAGTTGATTCGCGAGCCCCTGCATGTAATGCACGAGCGCGGCCTTGAAGACGCCATAAGGTCCCGCAGCGAAGTCGATCTCGCGTCCCGATACGCTCGAAATCGCGACGATCGAAGCGGCCTTGCTCGCGGTGAGATACGGCATGGCGGCATCGACGAGATTGACCGTGCCGAGCAGATCGGTCTCGAACTCCTTGCGCCACGATTCGATGTCGTTGCCGATAGCAAGCGCGCTCACGTTGGCCACGAGGATATCGAGCCCGCCCCACTCCGCACCCACGCGCTCGACCCACGCCTTGAGCGCCGCGCCATCCGACACATCGACGGCCGCGCCCGATGCCCGAGCGCCGCTCAGTTCGGACAGCGCGCTCGCAGTCGCCGCGACGCTGACCGCGTCGCGTGCGCAAATGGCCACGTCGGCGCCCTCGGCAGCCAGCGTCCGCGCAATCGCGAGACCGATGCCCTTGGTTCCGCCGGTGACGATCGCCTTCAAGCCCTTCAGTTGCAGGTCCATGTTCGTCGCTCCTTTGTACGTCGATGAAAATGGCGGCACGACGCGCTCACTCCCGGTCGCGCCCGTCCTCCGTTGAAAGTCCGCGCGCGATCTGCAGGACTTCGCCCGCCTGAATGACGGAGTGGCAGATATCGTCGATGGTCACGCGCTTTTCCATCGCCTGCGCGCGCAACATGTCGTACGCTTCGCGCTCGCTCACGCGATGCATGATCATCAAAATGTTCTTGGCTTCCTGCAGATGCCGGCTGTCGAGCAGCTTCTGTTCGAGCCTCGCGATGCGTTGCGTATGCTGACGCGCGCGCCTCGCGTGATAGAGCGCCATCACCACGGTGGACAAGAGACCGGAGGCGCGAATGGGCGTCGTGACGATGCCGTCCGATCCCAGCTTGATGGCCTGATCGATGAACGTCGGGTTCTCATACGCCACCACGCAGATGACGGGCGGCGCATCCGGACCGCTCCACTCGCCCTTCGGCGCACGCTCTTCGGGCAGCAACGCGCGAAACACCAGATCGGTCTTCTCGGGCAGCGTGTCCGTGGGCGGCCAGCATCGCTCCACCTGAAAGCCCATGCGCCTCAGATGATTCGTGAGCGTCAGTCCGTCATCGTCATCGGGATGAAACACGACGACGCGCGCATTGCGCTCGAGAATCGAACCCGTCAGGCTTCGCTGGCCTCTGTCTGTTCGCGCGCTCACGTCAGTACTCTCGCGTGCTCAGCTTCGTGACCCAGTCCCCGAGCGTCTGACGCGTCATGTACGGATCGGGGCCGACGGCGAACTTGGACTCGCGCAGGATCGTGAACTGGCCGTCGGCATTCGCGCGGCCGATGCGCGGATAGAGCGCCATGTGATGATTGACCGGATCGATACGCACGCGGCCTTGCGGCGCAGCGTATTCCGAGCCGAGCAGATGCGGCATGATCGCGCCGATCTCGTCGGAGCCCGAGCGCGCGTAGGCCTCGGCGAACATGTGCATCTGATAGTACGCGGCCTCCCAGTTCATGTCGGTCGGGGTATCGGAGCCGTAGCGCGACTGATGATGCGCCACCGCGCGATGATTCTCTTCCGTGTCGATGCTCTGAAAATACGGCGCCGCCGTGATGTGCCCCGCCGCGATGCCACGCTGCATCGCGTGGATTTCCGTCTCCGATGTGTTCAGGCTGCCGATCGGCATGCGCGACGGATCGAAGTCCGCGTGCGCGTAGGCATCGTAGAGATACGGCACGGTCGCGCCGATGACCGTGCTGAAGATCCAGTCCGGCGACTTGCGCAGGATGTCCGCGACGACCTGTTCGAACTGCTCGCGCGTGGCGTCGAGCGAAAGATAGCGTTCGCCGAGGATCGCGCCTTCCGGATGCTGAAGCAGCAGCTCCTGCATGGTGCGGTTGCATTCGTACGGATAGACATAGCTCGAACCGACGAAATACACGCGCGCGCCGAACGTCTCCGTCATGAAGTCCGCGAGTTGCACGCCGTTCTGATTGGGCGACGCGCCGCTGTAGATGATGTTGTCCGAATACTCGAAGCCCTCGTACATCTGCGCGTAAATCAGCAGACGGTTGTGCTTTTCGACGACGGGCAGCATCGCCTTGCGGCTCGTCGATGTGTATCCGCCGAAAATCGTATTGACGCCGTCCTTCACGATCAGACGCTCCGCAAGCTCGCGGAACGCAGCCGGATCGGACGCGGGATCGTAGTGGACGGCGACGAGCTCGCGCCCGCCTATGCCGCCGCGCGCATTGATCTCTTCGACGGCGAGGCGCGCACCACGCCATTGAGACTGCTCGAGCAACGCGGTCGAGCCGCTCGTCGAGCACAACAGGCCCACTCGGATGGGATCGGACAAAGCCATTTCGTGACACGCTCTCGAATGCGCGCGGAACGGCGGCCCCGCGCGTGATACCAACTGCTCTGGATTCGTCTGACTGACGCGTTATTTGAGGTAGTGCTTGGCGACCATTGCGCCAACCGTATATTTTGGATCGACAAAATTGCCCAGTCGAACCTTGCCGACCTGACTCAGCATCATGTACGCGTCCCACTTGTCGAAGCCGTATTCCGCGGCCATCCACAGCACGAGTTCACGGTACGCGATGCGCGTCGCGTCTTCCAGCGGCCGCGCGCTGCCGATGCTCATCAGCGCATCTTCGTTTTCGAGGCGCGGCCAGTCGATCTGCCACTTCTTGATGAGATCGACGCGCACGGTCGTCGTGCTCTGATACTCGACGGCCGTGCCGCAGACTTCGCCGTCGCCCTGACAGGCGTGTGCATCGCCGATGAACAGCCGTCCGCCCGGCGAGCGCACCGGCAAGTACGTGATGCTGCCCGGCCCCATGTCGGGCACGTCCATGTTGCCGCCGTGATTGTCGGGGGTGAGCGAGTTGATGGAATCGATTTCGGGTGAAAGACTCAGCGTGCCGATATGCGGCTTGTACGGCAGCGTGTTGCGTTTGCTCCAGTAGACGTTTTCTTCGTCGATCTTGATCTTGCGCACCACTTCGGGCAGCGGCTCGTTCAGGAGCGCGGTGTAATCCGTGCCCGTCAATCCGCCGAAGTTCGGGATCATGCAGCAGAAGCCGTGCGGATCGTCGCCGCGCGGCGCCATCTTTTCGATGTAGACGGCGACCACATCGCCCTTCTCCGCGCCCTCGATCATGATCGGCCCGTTCTGCGGATTGAGGAACGGCACCTGCAGCACTTGCGACGGCTTGTCCGTCTCCTCCCTGATCTTGCCTTCGAACGCGTCGCGCGTTTCCACGACGACGCGATCGCCGGGCTTCACATGCAAGACCGGCTGCGAGTACGGGCCGATCGTGTAGTGATACGTCTTCTGCATTTCCTCGGTCAGATGGTGTTCCACCGGCTCGCGATCGGCGCCGACGCCACGCTTCATCATGATCGAGTCTTCAAGCCATTTCATGTTTCGTCTCCGTCACAGTGCCAGATACTGGCGAATCAGTTGTTCGTCCGCGAGCTGCGCGGGGCTCAGCGTCTCGACGATGCGGCCCTTGTCCATCACGCAGCAGCGCGTCGCGATGCGTTCGACCATCCCCATGTCCTGCTCGACCAGCACCACGCCGATGCCCGTTTCACGCGCGATCTGCTGAAGCGTCTCGCCGATCAGATCGACGATCGATGGCTGGATGCCTTCGGAGGGCTCATCGAGCAATACCACTTTCGGCGAACTGATGAGCGCCCGCGCGATCGCGAGCTGCTGCTGTTCGCCGCCGCTCATGGTTCCGGCCTTCTGCTGGTAGCGCTTCTTCAGAATCGGAAAATAGCCGACCACCTTGTCCTTCATCTGCGCCGCCTGCGCGCGATTCGCCTGCGCGCCGACCTGCAGGTTTTCCGCGACCGTCAACGCGCCGAAAATCTCGCGGCCTTGCGGCACGTAGCCCATGCCCTTCTGCGCGCGAACATACGGCTTTTCGTGGCCGATGGATTCGCCATCGAGTTCGATGCTCCCCGCATCGAGATCGATCAGCCCGATCAACGCGCGCATCAGCGTCGTCTTGCCGACGCCGTTGCGCCCGATGAGCGCCAGCACTTCGCCCGCCCCGACGCTCAACGACACGCCGTTGAGAACGCGTCCGCCGCCGTATCCCGCTTCCACGCCCGACACTTGAAGCAACGCGCTCATTTCTTCTTCCCCAGATAGACTTCCGCGACATCGTCGCGTGCGAGGATCTCGTCGAGCGGGCCATCGGCGAGCAGGCTTCCTCCGTGCAACACCGTCACGCGCGACGCGATCTGCTTGACGAAGGTCATGTCGTGCTCGACCACCATCATCGTGAGACCCGCAGCCGACAGACGCTTGATGAGCTCGCCGGTCGCATGGGTTTCCTCGACGGACATGCCGGCGACGGGTTCATCGAGAAAGAGCAGCTTCGGACGCAGCGATACGGCCATCGCGATTTCGAGCCATTGCTTCTTGCCGTGCGACAGATTGCGCGCGAGCACATGTTCCTCGTTTTCCAGCATGAAGCGCTGCAAGAGTTCATCGAGGCTTTCGGGGCGATCGTCCTTCGCGCGATGCAGCGACAGTTGCAAGTGCTGACGCACGCTCAGGTCCGGGAACACGCCGGGAATTTGAAACTTGATGCTCATGCCCATGCGAATGCGTTCGTGCGGCAGCACATGACTCATGTCCTGGCCGAGAAATATCACGCTGCCTTCCGACGGCCGGTGCTCCCCCGTGATGAGCTTGAAGAACGTGCTCTTGCCCGCGCCGTTCGGCCCGATCACGCAGCGAATCTCGCCTGCATCGATGCGGAAGTCGATGCCGTTGATGACGTGCGCGCCGCCGAAGTGCTTCTTGAGTCCGCGCGTTTCCAGCAGCGTGGTCATGACTTGCCCTCCTCCCGTTTGAGACATGCGCCGCCGCGAGGCGCATCCTGACCCGCGCGGCCCTGCATGCGCCGCAGATGCCGCGCGACGAACGGCAGCAGACCTTCCGGCGCCGCGAGCACGACGATCAACAGGATCGCGCCGAGCAGGATCAGCGCGTACTGGCTGCCGTACACCGCGAGATTCTGCGAAAGCCACACGAGGAGCGCCGTGCCGAGAATGGTCCCGCCGATGCTCTTTCTGCCCGACGTCGCCACCCAGATCACAGGCATGGCGGCGGACGTGAGGCCCATCGTCGAGGGCGTGATGTAGGAACCCCAGATCGTGTACAGGGCGCCCGACAATCCGCCGAGCGTGCAGCCGAGCACGAACACGAGCAACTGATGCCGGCGGATATCGACGCCCAGCATCTCGGCGCGCTGCGGATTCTCGCGAATGGCGATGAGCGTGAGGCCGAACGTGCCGTCGAGCAGCTTGCGCATCGCGGCATAGACGACGATCAGCAGAATCAGCACGAGGTAGTAGAAGCTCGCGTTTTCCAGCGTGAGCGGTCCGCCCGGCCAGGGAACCGTGAGCGGCGGCATGCCGCCCATGCCGTTGTAGCCGTTCAGGCGCGCTTCGCCGATCGCCCATTGCGGACCGGCCGTCTGCGACATGAACGTTTCGAGCACGAGCGTCACCGACAACGTGACGATGCCGATGAACACGCCCTTGATGCGGCCATAGAAGATCATGTAGCCGATCAGCGCCGCCGCGACGATGCTCACCACCAGTCCCGCGCCGAGACCGAGCCACGAATCGAACCAGGCATCGCCGTAATTCAGCGTGAAGATGCCGTAGCTGTAGCCCGCCAATCCGAAGAAGGCGGTCTGCCCGAAGGACAGGATGCCGCCATAGCCCCACATTGCGGCGAGGCCGACCGCGCCGAACGCCCACAACAGGCAGTACGCGAGATTGCCGCTCGTGGTGGCATCCACGACGAGCGGCAGCGTGAGCGCCACGAGCCAGGGCACGTAGTGCGCCGCGCGAGTCGTGGCGCTCGCGGGAGATAGCCGCGAAGGCTCTTTCGTTTGCTTCACATTGCCTCCTAGCGCGCGCGGGAAAAGAGGTTGCCGAGACCTTGCGGCATCAGCCGGATCACGACGATGACCGTCACCAGCAGGCCGATCTGCCCGAACAACTGACCATACGAGGCCGTGAGCGCGGTCTGGATGACGGCGAGCACGGCCGCGGCGGGCGTCGTCCCCGCGATCACGTTCGCGCCGCCGACGACCACCGACACGAACGCCTGCACGATGAAGTTGCTGCCCATCGTCGGCACGGCGGTCATGGTCGGCGCATAGAGCGCGCCGGTCAGGCCCGCGAGTCCCGCGCCGAGCGCGAACGTCAGCGTATAGAGACGGTCCGTGCGCAGGCCGAGACATTGCGCGATGCTGGCGTTCTGGATCGTCGCGCGGGCGCAGACGCCGTAGTTCGTCTTGAAGAACAGCAGATAGAGCGCGAACAGGATGGCCAGGGCGATGCCGGGCAGCACGGCGCGGTACGTCGAAAACGAATAATCGCCGAGCGAGAACGATCCGAACGGCGTGCCGATGCCTTCTATCGAAGGTCCGGCGACGAGCAGCATGGTCTGCTGCACGATGAGGCTGATTGCCCACGTCGCCACCACGGAATCGAACAAGCGGTCGTACAGGTGGCGAATCACGAGCCGCTCGATCACCACGCCCGCGAGCGCCGCCGCGAGCGCCCCGAGCAGCATGGCGAGAGGAAGCGGCAAGCCGCGCTTGGCCGCGATGATCGTCACGTAGGCGCCGCACATGATGAACTCGCCATGCGCGAGATTGATGACGCCCATCATGCCGAAGATGACCGCGAGACCGAGCGCCGCGAGCACCAGATAGGCGAAGCTGTCGCCGAACTGATAGACGAGCGAATAGAGAACCGAAAAGGTGGCCATGCATGCTCCACGTTCAAGAGACCTGCGCGCGCCCGTCGTGTGCGGCGCGCGCGCCGGCCCGGATCAGGACGATCAGGACTTCTTGGGCAGGTTCGACGGCGTGTACTGGCGATGATCCGGCTTGTTGGGCAGATCGCAGCCCACCTTGCCGAGCCAGTACGGCTGGACGTCGTCCCAGACCTTCGGAATATCGACCGAGTGATCGTCCTTCACATGCACGAGGTAAATGGTGTGGCTCGCGTGATGGCTCTTCGGGTCCATGCACACCTTGCCCTGCGCGCCTTCCGTGCAGATGCCGCTTTCGAGCGCCTTGCGCACCGCGTCCTGATTCGTCGTTTTGGCTTTTTCGACGGCGGCCTTGTAGAGATAGATGGCGTCGTACGCGTTCGCTGCTTCCTGATTGATGTACGGCTCGTTCGGGAACTTCGCGTGGAAGCGCTTCTTGAAGTCGTTGCTGGCGGGCGTATCGACTTCTTCGACGTAGTTCGCCGTCACGTACATGTCCTTCAGCGCAGGCGGTTTGAAGCGCTTGTGCTCATACGCCTGACCGACGTTGACCGAACTCGCCATCGGCAGATTCAGATGTGCCGACGCCTGCTGCTCGTAGTACGACGCCTGATTCGCGCCGACCAGCAACGTCACCACGAAGTCGGGCTTCGCCTTCTGGATGTTCTGGATCGTCTGTCCGAACTGCGATACCGACAGCGGAATGAATTCCTCGCCGGCCATCGTGCCGCCGTTCTCCTTGACGATGTTGCGGACCCACTCGGCGGAAATCTGCCCGAAGTTGTAGTCGGCGGCGATGGTGTACACCTTCTTGCCGTACTTCTGCATCATCCACGGGATCAGCGTCGAGAATTGCTGTTCGGGCACGGCGCCCGTGACGAACGTGTTGGTATCGCACACGCCGCCTTCGTACTGATTGTCGTACCAGTAAAGCTGTTTCGCGCGGTCCATGATCGGCCGAATCGCTTCGCGAGATGCGCTCGAGAATGCGCCGAAGATCACATCGGGCTTGTCCGTCTGAACGAGACGCCGTGCCAGTTCCTGGAACTTGGTGTTGTCGGATTGCGTGTCGTAGGCGATCAGCGAGACAGGACGTCCGAGGATGCCGCCCTTCGCGTTGATCTCATCGACTGCGAGTTGCGTGGCGTGAATTTTCGGAATGGTCGCCAGTGCGAAGTTTCCCGAGGCATCTTCCAGCAGGCCGATCTTCACGGGATCGGCGGCACTCGATGCGAGCGAAGTCAGTGCAAGTCCTGCGGTAAGGGCGAGACGCATCCAGCCCGACGGCTTCAGCAACATGCGGATTCTCCAGAAATGAGCGCTAGAACAGGGGGAAAAACGCGGACAAAAAAAAGCCCCCTGACGAACCGCGGGTTCGTCAGGGGGCTTCTGTGCCGGATCCTCGGGCGGACATCTTTGTCAGGCCGCGAGGTATGGAACCCAGTCTAATGCGTCAAATTTTTCCTTGTCAACGGTGGACAAAAATCGCCGGATGGCCGAAATCGCACGCGCGGCACAGGCGCCGGTGAAGCGGCGGGCCGGACGATATGCATAAATCCTATTCCGGATAGCCCCTGAATCCGCCGAAAGTCCGCTTCTATACTGGCATTCCATACCTTCACGAGGAGACGAAACGATGTTGATGGACGCCAAGGACTCGGTCTACAGTCCGACACAGGACGACCTGATTTTTCCGCAAGAACCGACGTTTTCGAGTTCCGCCGAGGAACGCCGCTATCGCAAGGAGCATCTCGCGGCCGCGTGCCGGATCTTCGCGCGTCATGGCTTCAGCTTCGGCTTCGGAGGCCATCTGACGGTGCGCGATCCCGAGCATCCGGAGCTTTTCTGGACCAATCCGATGTGCGTGCCGTGGTCGCGCACGAAGACATCGCAACTGGTGCTCGTCGATCATTCGGGCACGGTGATCGAAGGCAAGTACGCCGTGAATCGCGCGGGCTATGTGCTGCATTCGGCGATTCACGCGGAGAACCCCGACATCATCGGCTCGTGTCACGCGCATACCGTCAACGGCGACGCCTGGGCCGCGATGGGCAAGCCGCTCGACTACGTGACGCAGGACGCGTGCATGTTCTACGGCAGCCATACGGTGGTGCGCGATGGCGCGGGCAAGGTGCCGGTCGCGAATGAATCGGGCAATCCGATCGCGCGCGCCTTCAACGATCACAAGGCCATCATCCACCAGAATCACGGGCTGCTGACCGCGAGCCGTCACAGTATCGACGATGCCGTGTGGACGTTCATCGCGCTCGATCATTGCTGCAGGATGCAACTGCTGATGGACGCGGCCGAGTCGCGCCCGATCGAGATCGATCCGGAGTTCGCGGAGTATTCGCATCGCCATCTGGGCAATTCGTTCATCAGCTGGCTGCATTTCCAGACCATGCTCTACGAAATCAACGAGCAGGAGCCGGATTACCTCGACTGACCCATCGGTGTGCGAGGTACGGCGGCGGCATGCGCCATGTCGCAACTTGCCCGCGCATGCCGCCCGAGAGCGCTCAAGAAAATCTATATTGGAGACACGCATGGACGCGCTATATGGCGAAGAAGCCGTCAGACAGACGGACATGAGCCGCACTTACTACCGAGCCTACTGGCGGCTGTTGCCGCTATTGCTGATCTGTTATCTCGTTGCCTATCTCGACCGCGTCAACGTTGGCTTTGCGAAACTGCAGATGCTCGACGCACTGCGTTTCGACGACGCGATCTACGGCCTCGGCTCGGGCATCTTCTTCGCGGGCTACTTCTTCTTCGAGGTGCCGAGCAACCTCATCATGCGCCGTGTCGGCGCGCGTAAGTGGATCGCCCGCATCATGCTGACGTGGGGCGTCATCTCGGCGGCGATGATCTTCGTGCAGACGCCGATGCAGTTCTACGTCGCGCGCTTTCTGCTCGGCGCCGCCGAAGCCGGTTTCGCGCCCGCGATCATGTATCTGCTCACGCTGTGGTTTCCGGCCCGCTATCGCGGCCGCGCGATGTCCATCTACGTGATGGGCGCGCCGCTCGCGTTCGTCGTCGGCGGTCCGATCTCCGGCTACATCCTGCATGCGTTCTCCGGCAACGCGCATATGGCTGCGTGGCAATGGCTTTTTCTGATCGAAGCGATTCCGGCCGTCGTGCTCGCGTTCGTCGTGCTTGCCTTTCTCGATGACGATCCCGCGCGCTCGCGATGGATCAGCGAGGACGAGCGCTCGAACGTGCTGGCCGAAATTCGCGCGGAGAACGCCGGCAAGATCGATCATCCGAGCGTGCGCGCGTTTCTCGCCAACCGGAAGCTGTGGTGGTTCTGCGCTATCTTCTTCTGCCTCATCATGGGCCTCTACGCGCTCGGCTTCTGGATGCCCTCGCTCATCAAGCGCAGCGGCGTGACCGATCCGTTGTCCATCGGCCTGTATTCGGCGGTGCCGAACGTCGTGGCGGCGATCGCGCTGTTCGTGTCGAATCGCAGCGCCGACCGCACCGGCGGACGCCGCGCGCATTTCGCCCTCTTCATGCTGATCGGCGCGGTTGGACTGGCCACGAGCATGTGGCTTTCGGCAGGCCCGATCATGACGACGCTATGTCTGTCGATCGCGGCGGCGGGCGTCTATTCGTGCGTCGCGCTCTTCTGGGCGCTGCCGACGAGCCTCTTCGTCGGCGCATCGGTCGCGGCGGCGCTCGCGTTCATCAATTCGGTCGGGAATATCGCGGGCTTCGTATCGCCTTATCTCGTCGGCATGCTCAATGTGATGGTCGGTCACGCGGAAATCGGCATGTACGTGATCTCCGCGTTTCTCGTGCTCGGCGCGGCGATGACCATGCGTCTGCCGAAGACGCTCGACGACAAGTGAAACGCCGGCTCAGGCGGCCCACGGCGGCCGCTTGAGCCTTTCCGTCACGTAGTCGATGAACGCCCGCACACGCGGATGCAGCGACGAGTCGCGCGGATACAGCGCATAGATCGCGGTTTCGTCCTTCGGCTGGAAGTCGGTCAAGAGCGGCACGAGCATGTTGCTGCGAATCGACGGAAGCACCATATGCTCGGCCATGCGCGTGATGCCGACGCCAGCGAGGCACATGTACACCGAGCTCACGCCGCTGCTCGTCTGAAAGTTGCCGTCGATGAGCATGGACGTGCGCTCGCCATCGACCATGAAGGGCCAATGGTTGAGATGATCCATCGGCGGCTCCCACATCAGGCAATTGTGGTTGACGAGATCCGCCGGCACCGAAGGCACGCCGTGCCGCGCGATATACGAAGGCGACGCGGTCACGACGCGTTGCAGATGACACAGCTTGCGGCTGACGAGATTCGAGTCCTGCAGGCTTCCCATGCGGATCGCGACATCGAATCCTTCGCCGATCACATCCGCGAGCGTATCCGACAGCGACAGGCGCACCCGCAGGCCGGGATAGCGCTCCAGAAAGCCCGGAATGAGCGGCACGATCTGATCCATGCCGAACGAAGTCGCGACCGTCACGCGGATACTGCCGGTCATGTGCTGACCCGCGCGCGCGAGTTGGGCTTCGCCGGTGTCGATGTCGTCGAGAATGCGCTTGCACAGCGCGAGATATTCGTTGCCTTCCTGCGTGACCTGCAGACTGCGCGTCGAGCGCCTGAGCAGCGCGACGCCGAGGCGCTTTTCGAGCGCCGAGACCGCGCGGCTGACATACGGCTGCTGAAGGTTGAGCATGAGCGCCGCAGCGGTGAATCCGCCGGTTTCCGCGACGGCCTTGAAAATCCTCATTTCGACGAGGCGTTCGTCCTTCATGTACTCGGTGCGGCCTAAGCGATGATCAACCAGCGATCTTAGCCAGCGGCTGCTTACTTCTATATCGGGAGTTGCACGGGTATGGATTCCCGGCGGATTCGAGCGGCTCGAGCACGGGCTCGCGACCTCAGAAACCGTCTCGCCAACCGTCTTCAGACGGTGCTCGCCGCGCGCTTCACGCCGTTTCCGACCAAAAGACCCAAGTCGTAAGCGCGTTCGAGCGCGCGCCCGATTTCGTCGACGCGACACATGCGGATGTCCGCGCTCGGCTTGCCGATCGGATCGAACGATTGAATGCCTAGCTCGTCGCGCGCGATTGTCAACAGCGGCTCCCAATAAGCTTCAGTCTTGTTGCGGTAGGTCATGGTTTGCGCTCCTTTCTCTTGCATTTGTTACTTAACAAGCTTAGTAGCGCGAGCCCCCGTTACCTGCGACGGATCGCCGCGATTCGAATGTCGTCTCTAGAAATCGTCATTGCGCCGCGAAACAATAGCGCGCTTTTTGCCGCCACTGCTCTTGAAAGCAGAACGCGGCGTTTCAGAATCCGAATCGATGTGGGCATTCCGGCACGTACTGCGTGCTTTTGCGAACGCACATCCATTCGGTCAGCGAATCATGGAGCCGTTGCCTATGATTGATCTCAGGCCGGTTCCAGCTCATCGTCAAAGGACAAGGAGTCGTTCACATGAAAGCTCCTCAACGTTTGGCACGAATCGAGTTGATAGCGCCGTTGTCAGGCGTGATGGTCCAACTCGACACCGTGCCCGATCCAGTTTTCGCGCAGAAGATGGTCGGCGACGGCGTATCGATCGATCCCACTTCGGACGAATTGCTCGCCCCGCTCTCGGGGACAGTCACGCAGCTGCATCGAGCGGCGCACGCGGCGACGATCACCGGCGAAAGCGGTCTCCAGGTGCTGATCCACATCGGCCTCGACACCGTGATGCTGCGCGGGGAAGGCTTCACGCCGCTCGTCAAGGAAGGCGACACCGTCACGACCGGCCAGCCGCTGATCCGCTTCGATCCGGTCGTCGTCGGCGCGCGGGCCGTGAGCCTGCTCACGCAGATGGTCATCGCCAACGGTGAGCTCGTGACCCGCTACGTGCCCGCCACGGGCCTCGTCACGGCGGGCAAGGACGTCGCGTTGACGGTCGAATTCGTCGGCGCCGCCGCGGACGACGCGAGCGGCGGCCCAGCAGGCGCCATCCGGTCAGACGAAATCACGCTGCCGAATCCGCAAGGCCTGCACGCGCGGCCCGCTGCGGTATTTGCCGCCGAAGCCAAGAAATACAAATCCGACATTCGCGTCCTGCGCGGCGACGACAGCGCGAACGCGAAATCCGTCGTCGCGCTGATGGCGCTCGCGACGAGCTTCGGCGACAAATTGCGCGTCGAGGCCGCCGGCCCCGATGCCGGCGAAGCCGCCGCCGCGCTCGCGCGCCTGCTCGCGTCGGGCTCGGGCGAAAAGCCCGGCGACGCGCCCGCGCCCGCCGTTGCCGTTGCCGCGTCCGAACCGGTCGCACCGGCGCGCGCCCCGTCCACGAACGCCAACGAATTCACGGGCGTATCCGCGTCGCCGGGACTCGCGGTCGGCAAGATCGTGCAGTTCCGCCGCGAAGTCATCGACGTGGCCGAGGCGGGCGAATCGCCGCAACGCGAACGCGCACGGCTCGACGCCGCGCATCACGAAGCGCGTCAGCAAATCGAGGCGCTGAAGGCGAATCTGACCGATCCGTCGAAGGCGCAGATCCTCGACGCGCACCTCGAACTGCTCGACGATCCCGATCTCACCGACGCGGCCATCGCCGGCATCAGCGACGGCAAGAGCGCGGGTTTTGCGTGGCGCGCCGCGTTCGAGACGCAGGCGAGCAATCTGGAGAGGGTCGACAACGCGCTTCTGCGCGAGCGTGCGGGCGATATCCGCGATGTCGGCCGCCGCGTGCTGGCGCTGCTCGCGGGCGTAAAGCAGGCGCATATCGACGTGGCGGACGAATCGATCCTCATCGCCGAGGAGCTTTCGCCCTCGGACACGGCCTCGCTCGATCGCAGCAAGGTGCTCGGTTTCTGCACGACGACCGGCGGCGCGACGAGTCACGTCGCGATTCTGGCGCGCTCGCTCGGCATTCCGGCGATCTGCGGCATCGACGAAGATGCGCTGCAATTGCCCGATGGCACGCTCGTCGTGCTCGACGGTTCTCACGGCAGCCTGCGGCGCAATCCCAGTGCGGACGATCTGGCCAAGGCGCGCGAGCGCATCGACCGTCAGACGAAAAAGCGCGAGGAAGAGAAAGTCGCCGCGAGCAAGCAGGCCGTCACGGCGGACGGGCATCGCGTCGAGGTCGTTGCAAATATCCGGAATGCGCAGGAAGCGCGCGATGCGGTCGCGGCGGGCGCGGAAGGCGTCGGACTGCTGCGTTCCGAATTTTTGTTCGATAACCGCGACACCGCGCCGTCGGAAGACGAACAGGCCGCCGAATATTGCGCCGTGGCCGAAGCGCTCGGCCGCGAGCGTCCGCTCGTCGTGCGAACGCTCGACGTCGGCGGCGACAAACCGCTGTCGTACCTGCCGCTGCCGAAAGAGGACAACCCGTTCCTCGGGCTGCGCGGCGTGCGCGTGAGCCTCGATCGTCCCGATATGTTCCGCACGCAATTGCGCGCGATTTTGCGGGCCGCGCCGATCGGCAATCTGCACATCATGTTCCCGATGGTCGCGTCCATCGAGGAAGTGCGCGCGGCCAAGCGGCTTCTTCAGGAAGAAGCCGGCGATCGCATCGACAGCGTCAAGGTCGGCGTGATGATAGAAGTGCCGTCCGCCGCGCTCATCGCCGAGCCGCTCGCGCGCGAAGTCGATTTCTTTTCCATCGGCACCAACGATCTGACGCAGTACACGGTCGCGATGGATCGCGGACATCCGAAGCTCGCGAAACAGGCGGACGCGCTGCATCCGGCGGTGCTGCGTCTGATCGGCATGACCGTCGATGGCGCGCACAAGCATGGCAAGTGGGTCGGCGTGTGCGGCGGCATCGCGTCCGATGCGATGGCGGTGCCGGTGCTCGTCGGCCTCGGCATCGACGAGCTGTCGGTCAGCGTGCCTGCCGTCGGCTCGATCAAGGCGCAACTCGCGCGCCTCACGATGGACGAAGCCCGCCAGCTCGCGGCAAAGGTAATCACGTTGGGCACGGCCGCCGAAGTGCGCGCCCTGCTCGCCCCGTACGCGGAATAAGCGGAACAAGCGGAGACAAAAAAATGTTCAAAAACGCATTCGGCGTGGTGCAGAAGGTCGGCAAGTCGCTGATGCTGCCGGTCGCGGTGCTGCCCGTCGCCGGCCTCTTGCTCGGTCTCGGCGCGACCGATTTTCATGGCTACGTGCCCGCCATCATCCTCGAACTGATGAAGAACGCCGGCGACGTGATCTTCGGCAATCTGCCGTTGATCTTCGCGATCGGCGTGGCGCTCGGCTTCACGGAAAACGATGGCGTATCGGGAATCGCCGCGACCATCGGCTATCTCGTGATGACGGCGACGCTCGGCGTCATCGCGAAGCTCGAAGGCGTCGAGCCGACGATGATCATGGGCATTCCGTCGATTCAGACGGGCGTGTTCGGCGGCATTCTCGCGGGCGGTCTCGCGGCGTGGATGTTCAACCGCTATTACCGCATCACGCTGCCAGCCTATCTCGGTTTCTTCGCCGGCAAGCGCTTCGTGCCGATCGTCACGGCCATCGGTGCGATCGTGCTCGGCGCGGTGCTGTCGGTCGTGTGGCCGCCGATCGGCGGTGTCATCAAGGCGTTCTCGCAATGGGCGGCGGTCTCCGATCCCCGCACCGCAGCCACCGTGTACGGTTTTGTCGAACGTCTGCTGATTCCGTTCGGTTTGCATCACATCTGGAACGTTCCGTTTTTTTTCGAGGCGGGCAGCTTCCTCGATCCGACGACAGGCAAGATCGTTCATGGCGACATCAACCGTTTCTTCGCCGGCGATCCGACCGCGGGCATTCTGTCGGGCGCCTTCCTGTTCAAGATGTTCGGCCTGCCCGCCGCAGCGATCGCGATCTGGCATTGCGCCAAACCCGAAAAGAAGGTTGCGGTCGGCGGCATGATGGTGTCGGCAGCGCTGACTTCCTTCCTCACCGGCATCACGGAGCCGATCGAGTTCGCGTTCCTGTTCGTCGCGCCCGTGCTGTACTTCATTCACGCGTGTCTCGCGGCGTCGGCGCAATTCGTCGCCAATACGCTGAACATGCACATGGGCTTCACGTTCTCGCAAGGCGCGATCGACTTTTTGATGTTCAACCTGATCGGCAACAAGGCGACGCACGCGTGGTACGTGTTCATCCTCGGGCCGATCTATGCGGCGATCTATTACGTCGTGTTCCGTTTCGTGATTACGCGCTTCAATCTCAAGACGCCGGGACGTGAGGACGATACGGCGGCCACTGCCGCGGTAAGTTCCAGTGGCGTCGGCGGACGCTCGCGCGATCTCGTGCTCGCGTTCGGCGGCCGCTCGAACATCAAGAGCCTCGATGCGTGCATCACGCGCCTGCGCATCACGGTGAACGATCCGTCGCTCGTCGATGATGCAAGGTTGAAGGCGCTCGGCGCTGCGGGCGTCGTGCGCGTCGGCAACGGCGTGCAGGCGATTTTCGGGCCGCTGTCGGAGAACATGAAGACCGACATGCAGGACTATCTGAAGACCGCGGGAAGCGACGCCGATCTGCCAGTGGCGGGCGCAGCATCCACCGCCACAGCTTCCGACGCGATGAGCGCCCCGGCTGCGGCGCCCGCGCAGGATGCAGCGCAGCAGAAGGCGCGCGCGGAAAAGATTCGCGCGGCGCTGGGCGGCGCGGCCAATATCCTCAAGCTCGAACCGCTCGCGGCCACGCGCTTGCGCGTCGCGCTCGGCGATGCGTCGCGGCTCGATGGCGCCGCGCTGAAAGCAGCGGGCGTGCCGGCGACGCAGCCGCTTGCCAACGGCGAACTCGATCTGATCGTTGGACTCGAAGCGGAGAACCTTGCGGGCGCGATGCGTTGATTCACGCGGGCACGTCGCCCGAGCGCGGCTTTTCCACGGCGTAGTAAGCGAGGCACCCCGCCACGACGCCCCAGAAAGCCGCGCCGATACCAAGCAAGGTCACGTCGCTGAGCGTAACGACGAACACGATCATCGCGCTCAGCGGCAACGCCGAACGAAACGCGCTGACGAAAGACTTTTCGAGCACGCCCATCATCGCGAGCCCGGCGAGAATCGCGATATACGCGGCAGGCAGATTCGCCAGCAGAAACACATATGCCGTGGCGAACACGCCGATCGCCACGCATATGACGCCCGCGATCAACGCGCCGATGTAATGCCGGCCATACGTGCCGCCCGACACGAGAATCGCATTGCTCGGCCCCGCAAGCACCGAAGGACAGCCGCCGAACGGCGCGGTGATCGCGCTCAGCACGCCGCTATAGATCGTCACGAGCCGCAACGACGTGCGATATCCCGATGCCCGCGTCACCGCGATTCCCTGCGCGTTCTGCACGAAAATCACGGTGATGAGCATCGGCAACAAGAGTTGCGAGATCGCGTGAATATCGAAGCGCGGCGCGACGAGCGCAGGCGTCGCCGTCCATGCGCCGCCGCTGTGACTCGGCAAACGGAAGCCCGTTGCGAAGAGAATCGCCGCGCCTGCCAGCATCGCGCCGATGAGCGGCGGCATGGGCGCTGCGTTGCGTCGCTCGAGCCACATCAGCCCGAAGAACGCGATCGACATGCTGGCGCCTATGAGCGGCGCGGCTATCGTCGAATGCACGACGGCCAGCACGTACTTGATGAAGAGTCCGGCGATCATCGCCATGACGATCGCCATGGGCACCCATCGGTCGAGCAGCGCGACGAGGTTCGTCACGCCGAGCACGAGCAGCACCGCGGCGCACACGAGATACGTGCCCACGGCTGCGCCGAATCCGTATTGCGCGATCACCGGCGCGGCGAGAATCGCGCCGGGAATCGTCCACAGAAAGAGCAAAGGCTGACGCGTCTTCCAGCTGATGACGATGCTCGCCAGCCCGTTCATGCCGATCGACGCGAACAGCCACGACGATGTCTGCGCGAAGCTCAAGCCGCCCTCGCGCGACGCGGCGATGATGATCGCGACCGGTCCCGTCGCGGAAAAGGTCATGCTCGCGAACGCAAGCGAAAAGTACAAAAGCCATGACCGGCCGATGCCGCTATCGGATGCGCCGCCAACAGACATGTGTCTCGCTCGAACGGAAGCGTTTTCTCGCGTCGGCATCGACGCAGAAAAACGCTGCGGATTGAAGGGCCGGCCTCAATGCGCCGTCGATTCGGCATGTATGGGCGCACGCCATGCGAGACCGATGATCACGCCGAGCACGCAAAGCGCGCCAATGTACCAGGCGGGGGCCATCGTGATGCCCTGCCGCCCTACCAGAAACGAGGCGATTGCGGGCGCGGTGCCGCCGAAGATCGCATACGCCGTGTTGTACGAGAGCGCGAAACCGGTGAAGCGCACTTCCGGCGGAAAGCTCTTCACGATGATGTAAGGCCCGAGCGTGATCGTCCCGATCAGGAAGCCGCCGAGGATATACAGCGCCCACACGGACTGACTGCCCGCGTTCAGGTTCATGTAGAACGCGCCGGTGACGAGCAGCATCGCGACACTGCCGATCGCATACGCGCGCCCGCCGCCGATCTTGTCGGCTGCCCATCCAGCGAAGGTGCTGCCGACGATCAGCCCGAAGATCGACCACGAGTTGTTCGTGAAGACATCCTTCGGCGCGAAGTGGAACTGCGATTGCAGGAACGTCGGCGTGTAGAGGAAGTACAGCACGAAGATGCCGGAGAACACCCACGTCGCCAGCAGCGAGACGATCACCGCGCCGCGATGCTCTTTGAGCACGACCGCGAGCGGCAGACGCGCATCCGCTTCACGCTTCGCACGCAGCGCTTCGAACACCGGCGTTTCCTGCAGATAGCGGCGCAAATAAACGGAGATCAGACCGAACGCGCCGCCCGCGATGAACGGCAGACGCCAGCCCCAGCTCTTCAGATCCGCCGGCTCCATGTTGCCGATGAGAAACTTCGCCGACAGCGCGCCGAGCAGAATGCCGGTGCAAAGACCCGACATCAGAAGACCGCATGCGAGACCGATACGATCGCGCCTCACATGCTCGGAGCAGAAGATCCACGCACCCGGCACTTCCCCGCCGACCGAAAGACCCTGCAAAACGCGGCACAAGAGAAAGAGCAACGGCGCGACGATGCCGAGCGTCGCATAGCTCGGCAACAAGCCGATGAGCAACGTCGGCGCGGCCATGAGAAAAAGGCTCAGCGCGAACATCTTCTTGCGGCCGATGCGATCGCCAAAGTGCGCGAAGAAGATGCCGCCGATCGGACGCACGAGATAACCCGCTGCGAAGATGCAGAACACTTCGAGCTGCGCGAGCCATTCGGGCGTCTGCGGCGGAAAGAACACGGTGGCGAGCAGCTTCGTGAAGAACACCGCGACGATGAAGTCGTAGTACTCCAACGCGCCGCCTAGCGACGCCAGCATCAGCGTCTTGATATCGTTGCGTGACATCGACCGCCCATGAATGGCGACGTCGTCCGTCTGTACCGGGGTAGAACTCATCTTTGGCTCCAAACTCTGAGTGAGGTGACGTTCAACGCATTCGCCATTTAATCAGTATGCTGATTATTCATGCGCGCCTTCTTCACCTGCGCATGACCCTGTGCGACGCATCGTTCTATTGACTTCGCGTATTGACTTCAATCATTGACATCCGGCGCTCCAGCCATCAGCATTTCGTCAGTACGCTGACGGATAGATTTGTATCCGGAAAAAATTAGGAGCGCAACTGTGATTGCACCTACAATCTTTAGATTCCTGCGTGGCAAAACTTCTTCGATAAAGGGTTAAGGATGAGTACCGTTGCCGATAAAAAAGCTGCTGTTTCCGATGGCGGCATCGAAACCGGACACTTGTGGCAGCGGCCGGGGTTTCTGATCCGGCGGCTCAATCAGATCCATATCGCGCTCTTCTTCGAGTGCTGCAAGGACTTCGCCATCACGCCCGTGCAGTACGGCTTGCTGACCACATTGAGCGAGCGGCCCGGTCTCGACCAGACATCGCTGTGTGCGGAAGTGGGCGTCGATCGCACGACGATGGCCGACGTGCTGCGCCGTCTGGAGGAACGCGGACTCGTCAAGCGCGAGCCGAGTCCGCACGACGGGCGCCTCAAGATCGCGAACATCACGGCGAAAGGACGCCGCACGATGAAGGACATGTACGGCAGCATGCGTGAAGCTCAAGTCAGATTCCTTGGCCCGCTGAGCCCCGAAGATCGCGCTCATTTCGTGCGAATGATGATGCAGCTCGTCGAAGGCAATAATCAGTACGGCCGCACTTCCCTCAAGCATTTCGACTGACTATCGCGTGATATCGCGGCGGTACGTTTCGGGCACGAAGAGCGCGCCGACCGCGAACGACACTACCGCGATCACGATCGGATACCAGAGCCCGAAGTAGACGTTGCCGCGCGCCACAGCCATCGCCGACACCACGAACGGCAGCATTCCGCCGAACCAGCCCGAACCCAGATGGAACGGCAACGATAGCGACGTATATCGAATGCGCGCCGGAAACAGCTCGACCATGAATGCGGCCATCGGGCCATAGACCATCGCGAGATAAAGCAGCAGAAGCCACATCAGAAATACGACCATTGGCGCGTTGATTTTCGATGCATCCGCATGCGCCGACCAGCCCGAGGCGATCAACGCCTTTTCCAGTTCGCGTTTGTCGCTTCCATGAACGACGATCGAGCCGATTTGCGTCGATGCCGCTTCTCCCGCTTGTAACGGAGCGCGGTCATACGAAACACCCGATGCGCTGAGAAACGAGCGTATGCGATCGCATTCCGTCACTGGCGCGGAGAACAGCGTAAAGCGGCAATCGTCCGCGTGGACCGTGACAGGTGCGCTCTTCTGAAACGCTTCCAACCGAGGATTCGCGTAGTGCGTGAGCGCATGAAAGATCGGTTGCGTCGTCGCGGCGAGCAACAGGCACGCGAGCATCATGATCCACTTTCGTCCAATGCGATCCGATAGCCAGCCGAACACGAGGTAGAACGGGAATACCGCGATCAATGCAATCGCGAGGAACAGGTTCACCGTATTGGGCGCGACTTTCAGCGTGTTCTGCAGAAAGTACATGGAGTAGAAATGTCCAGTGCCGAAGACGACACCCACGCCCGATGCCGTGCTGAACAGCATGATCAACACGTATTTGAGGTTCGCCCATTCGCCGAAGCTCTCGCCTATCGGCGAAGTCGATAACCTGTTCGCGCGCTTCATCTCACGAAAGGTCGGCGATTCGGCGAGCTTCGTGCGCAGATACACCGAGATCGCGAGCAACACGATCGACACGAGGAACGGCACGCGCCAGCCCCAACTCTGGAATGCGGCTTCGTCCATCGATGCACGGCTGATGCTGACCGCCGCGATCGATGCGAGCAGGCCCAGCGTCGCTGTCGTTTGCAGCGAGCTCGTATAAAAGCCGCGCCGATCCACAGGCGAATGTTCCGCGAGATAGGTCGCCGCGCCGCCCGTTTCGCCGCCGAGCGCGAAGCCTTGCAAGAGCCGCAACGCAACGAGCAAGCCAGGCGCCAGCATGCCGATCTTGTCGAACGACGGCAGCAAGCCCACGCCGATGGTCGCGACGCCCATCAACACGATGGTCGCCATGAACGTGTACTTTCGCCCGATGCGATCGCCGAGCCTGCCAAAGAAGAGCGCGCCGAGCGGACGCACGAGGAAGCCCGCACCGAACGTCGCGAGACTCGCGAGAAAGGCCACCGTATCGTTGCCGCTCGGAAAGAACAACGTGCTGAACGTGCCCGCTAGCGCAGCGTAGATATAGAAGTCATACCATTCGAGCAACGCACCGAACGAAGACGCGACGATCAGCGTGAATTCATGACGCGTGACTGCGCGGTGCGACCGCTCCGAAAGAGACGTGGCCATGTCGATCCCATGCGCCCTGGCATCAGGCGAGCCGTGCTACGAGATGATCAAAGATCTTTGAGCAATTCGAGCGCTTCATCACGCTTCATCACGGCAGCGTATTTCTGCGCCATGTCGAAGAGATTCGCCTCGTGCGGCGCAATCGCGCGATCACCGACGCAATCCGACAACACGAATGGACGAAATCCGTATTGCATCGCATCGACGACGGACGACCGCACGCAACCGCTCGTCACTGCACCCGCGACGACGAGCGTTCGCACGCCATGCTGCGTGAGCCATGCCGCGAGCGACGTCCCGAAGAACGCCGATGGCGCTGTTTTGCGCACGACGAGTTCGCCTGCGCGCGGCGTGAGCTGCGACACGATCGCGCTGTCGTGCGAATCTTCCTTCAGCGCTAGCAGGCCCGGCACTTTCATCGTGAAGACGTTGTGATCGGAGTCATCGTCGGCGAAGACGATACGGCTATGTGCAACCGGCCAGCCCTTCTCGCGCGCATGCGCAAGCAAGGGCACGGTGTTCTCGATGGCTTGCGGAATATTGCCGCCGCCGAACACGTCGGGATTCGCGAAGCCGTTCACCAGATCGACGATCAAAAGGCCGACCGGCGCTTTCGGTTCGAGCGTCGAGCCGAAGCTCTGACGCTTGTAGGTTTCGATATCGTGGGACATGTGCGGGGTTTTCCTGGGTCAGCGGTCGAGGACCACGCCATCGCGCACGACGGCTTCGCCATCGAGGAATACATCGCAATGACGCAGCGGAATGTCGATATGACAGGTCGTCGAGCGGCTGCCGCCGGCTTCGTTATTCGGTCCGAGCGAAAACAGGAAGTTGCCTTCGAACGCGCGCGCATCCATGCCGATGGTCGCCTCGCGATCGTAGAGCCCGAGCGTCGACCAGTGAGCGCGCGGCTGCAGGCCCCAGCCGATATGCGAAATCGCGTAGGCCTCTGGATCGTTGAACGTCGCCATGTATTCGCTGAGCAATTGCGCGTCGATGCCGCCTTCGATGCGCTTTGCATAACCGCCTTCGACGGTCAGTTCGATGCGTTCCTGCACATAGCTTTTCTGCGGCAACAAAATATCGCCGCGATCGATCACGATGCGGCCATGCGCCTTGCCATCGTTAGGAAACGTCAGCGCGAATCCGCTTGGCCAGTGATCCCAGCGCCCCGGTTCATCGACGAAACCGTATTCGGCGATCGGTTCGAACTCGCCGAGCGGACAGCGAAAATCCGTCCCCGCGGCGGAGACGATATGCATCTCCTTAGCGCGCGCGATGCGCGCCCGTGCGGCGAGCACGCGTTCGCGATCGGCGGGTGTCGGCACGAGGCGCGTAAGCACTTCGGGTGGCTCGACCGCGAGCAGGATCTTCGTGCCGGCCTTGAGTATGTCGAGTTGCTCGGGCGAGAACAGCAAGGTCATCAGATCGAGCACGAGATCGCTTTCCTTCAACGCGGCAATCGCGGCCCGGTTGCCGGTCAACGGCGTCGTGCCGAGATACGCGAGGGAATCGCGGCTCAACGCCTTCTCGCCGTTCACCGGCGGCAAGTCGAGGCGATTGACGATTGCGCCCATCGCTTGCGTCGCGATCAGTGCGGTCGATAGCGTTTGCGGATGCGTCGACGCGCTCGTGAGAATGGTGACGGTCTGCCCTGCTTCGAGACGCGAGAGCTCGAGCACCTTCGTCCACGCATCGACCATCTGATAATCACTGACTGGCATGATTGCCTCCTTCAACGAGCGTCGGAATGGATGCGCCGAGGAAATCGCCGAGCGCGGCGTGAAAGCCGGCTTCGTCGTCCCACGGAATCATGTGACCAGCGTCACGCACGCGCGTGTGCTGAAGATGCGGCACGAGTGCGCGAATCTCTTCGACGTCTTCGTCGCGCACAACGTCGCCTCTGCCCGCGGTGACGAGCAGCGCGGCAATCCGCAGATGCGCGAGATCGGCGTGAATGTCGTCGGTATGGAAGCCTTCAAAGCTCGCGCGTATCGCGCGTTCGTCACATGTATGAAGCCATTCCGCGCGCAACGCGAGTTGTTCATGGGTCCATGTGGGGCAGAAGGCGCGCATTGCGTCGGCGGTCATGCCTTCGCGCGACTGCCGGATCGAATCGATGTACCACGGCAATTGCGACGGATAGACACGACGTCCCGGTCCCGAAACGGGCGGATCGATCATCGCGAGACGCGTCATGCCCGCGGGCTGCGAACGCGCAGCGCGTATGCCGATGCGCGCGCCCATCGAGTGACCGACGACGCTGTAGCGCTCGAATCCCAAGGTAGTTGCGAACGCAACCAGATCGGCGGCTTGTGCGTCGAGGCTGTAGTCGAGCGAATCCGATGCCGACGACAAGCCTCGTCCGCGCACATCGAGCACATAGGTATCGAACACTTGTCCAATATGCTCCGCGACGAAGCCCCACGTCACCGCAGGACTCGTAATGCCCGGCACGATGATCACCGGATCGAGTCCCGTGCGTGCGCCACCGTAACGCAGATAGTGCTGACGGATGCCATTCGCCTGAACGTTCGCGCCGTACAGATAGGTCGACATGTCGCCCTCGCTCAATATGCGCCGGACAGCAACGCGCCCGCGCCCGGCACGACGGCTTCGAGACCGAGTTGCTTGAGCATCGCATAGGTCGTCGCGACGGCCGCGGTGACGACCGGCTTGCCCGTCATTGCCTCGACCTTCGCGATCACCGGCAACGAAGGCATCTGCACGCATGCCGACAGCACGATGGCATCGGCTTCCTCATATCGCATCGACATGACGATCTCGGGAAGGCGGCTCGGATCATGACGCGCGACTTCGAGATTGTCGGGAATCTCGAGCGCGCGATAGTCGATCACGTCGTAATCCTCATTGCGGATATAGTCGACCACGAGTTCGGTCAACGGCTTCATATAAGGCGTGACGACGACCACGCGCTTCGCGCCGATCACCTTCAATGCATCGACCAGCGCGCCCGCGCTCGTGATGACGGGCGCATCGCCGCCGTTGTCGACGGTGCGCTCGTGCAAGCGCTTTTGCGATACGCGATGATAGCCATGACCCATCGCCATGATCGCGACGAGACACGCATAGCCGAGCACATCGACGCGCGCATCGGAGAGTTCAACTGCGCAGCGGTCCGACTCGGCATCCATCGCGGCGAGTTCTTCCTTCACGACCTTTTTCATCCGCATGCGGCTCGAATGAAACGTGAAGCGCTCGGGGCGAATCGTCTGGCGCGCGAGCAACATCGCGGGAATCTCGGTCTCCATCGTCGTGTTCGAACTCGGCACGATCTGGCCGATGCGGTAGTGCTTGGTCATGTGCTGCTCCATGTGCTTGTGTTCTTCGGGGTGGTCAAAGGCGGAAGAGGCGTTCCGCATTGCCGTGACAGACGAGCGCTCGCGTGGCGTCGTCGAGCGGCGCGCGTTCTATGAAGTCCGCTGCGATCTCCGTCGATTCATACGGATAGTCAACCGAGAACATCACCGCTTGCGCGCCCATTTCGCCGATCGCGCCGATGAGCGCCGGGGCCGAGCACACGCCCGAGGTCGTGATCAGGATGTTGGTGCCGATGTAATCCGAAGGCGCCCGTTCAAGACTCAGGCCATGCGAATAAACCGCGAAACGGCTGTCGAAGCGCCAGCGCAAGAACGGCAGACCTTCGCCCATGTGCCCGAGAATGATCTTCAGATTGGGGAAGCGATCGAACACGCCGCTGAACAGCAGGCGCAATGCGTGGCTGCCGGTTTCGATGCCCCAGCCCCAAGTCGCGCCGGTGAGTTCGGGATGACCGTCGAGCACGCGCGGGGTCACGAATGCATCCGTCGGATGCAGATATAAAGGTACGTCGAGTTCCTGCATCGTCGCCCAGAAGGGATCGTAAGCGCGGTCGTCGTAGTAGGTGCCGAGTGTGTGACCATTGACGAGCGCGCCCTTGAAGCCGAGTTCGCGCACGGCGCGCGTCAGTTCATCGGATGCGGCCTTCGCGGTATGCATCGGCAACGTCGCAAAGCCGCCGAAGCGCAACGGATGACGCGCGATCTGCTGCGCGAGAAAGTCGTTGCTCGCCCTCGCGCGGCTGATCGCGAGCGCCGCATCCGGCTCGCCCTGCACGCTCGGGCCCGTTTGCGAAAGTATCGTGTAGTCGATGCCCGCGCGATCCATTTCGACGATGCGCTGTTCGTCGAAATCGGTCAGGCGCGCGGCGAGATCGCGCAGGACTTCAGGCGCGATGTGCTGCGTGAAGCTCTTCGAATAGCTCTGGAAACCGGGCGTGCCGAAATGCTCTTCCAGGGCGATCTTGCGAATCCGCTTGTTCATTTGAACTCCATTTGATCAGTAGGCTGACGATATGATCGTGCGACGAGCCGGGACCGGCTCATCTCGCGTGCTCAATCGCCCTTTCCGAAAAGCTGTTTGATGCGCGCCCAGATGACGCTCCACACGAGGCTGCCCGCATTGAACTTCGCGGACGATGACGACAGCGCCGCCTCGGGCGCCGCGTTACCGCCGAGCTGCGCCGTGATGCGCGCGCCGAAATCCGCGATCATCCTGCGCACGAAATCCTTCACGAGGCCCGAACGCGAGAACTGCGCGAGCGGTCCTTGCAACATGTATTCGAGCGTGACCGCGACCCGCGTTTGCGCGCCCCCGCCTTCGCTCGTCAATGCATATGTCACATCGCCATTCGCTCGCGAACGGCTGATGTTGTCCTGCCCCGCTCCACGCATGACCGCGCGATGCGCGGCATCGTCGCGTTCCAGGCGCGCCGCGCCAGCGAAGTTCGCCGACATCGGTCCGAACTTGATCGCGATCTTGCCCTTCACGCTTTCGCCGTCGTGCTCCACGAGTTCCGCGCCCGGAAGACACGACGTGACCGAAGGCAGATCGCCCATGAACGCCCACACCTTGTCGAGCGCGAAGGGAACGACGAAGCTGTCGTCGATTGCGGTCCACCCTTTGCGTTGCGCGGCGGGTTGATCCGTCGATGCAGTGCTCGCGGCCACGGGTGCCTGCGGCGCGGCAACCGGTGTAGCGGCGAACGTCTGAAATGCTGGCGCCGAAATAGTTGCACCGCTAACTAATGCGCGTGCGATAGGCGCATCCGCGATCGGTTCCGCTTTCAGATCGGCGAGAACCGCCTTGATCGCAGCGACGATGCCCATATAGCCTGTGCAGCGGCACAGATTGCCAGACAGTTCAAGCCGGATGCGTGCTTCGTCCGCATCGGGAAAGCGGCGCACGATATCCCGCGCGGTGATCAGCATGCCGGGCGTGCAATAACCGCATTGCAGGCCGTGATGGATCGAGAACGCACGACGCAGACGCTTCATCAGTTCGTCGTCCTCGAAGCCTTCGATGGTGCGTATTTTCTGCTGATCGCAAGCGACGGCGAATGTGATGCACGAGCGCACAGGTTCGCCATCGACGAGCACGGTGCAGGCGCCGCACACGCCGTGCTCGCAACCGAGGTGCGTGCCGGTCAGGTTGTGTGCATCGCGAAGAAAGTCGCCGAGATGCACGCGCGATTCGACATCCTCGCGCACGGATCGATCGTTGATAGTAAGTTCGATGACGGACATGGCAGTCTCTTTAAACCGTATTCGCGTTCGACACGCCGAACGCCTGCAGAAGACAACGTTCGAGCGCTGCGGTATGAATCTGCCGATCGATGCCATCCGCGTTCGGCATCGCACTCGTCACGGCTTGCGCGAGCGCTTCGCCGTTGGCGGCAGACGGGCCGCGTTGCGCGATCTGCCGTGCGAGATCATCGAGTGCGGCCGGCGGGCCATCGAGCGCGCCGAGCACGATGCGCGCGAGTCCCGTGCGTGCATCGAATGCAGCCGCTGCGCTTGCATGTGCGAATTCGCCGGTCTTGCGGCACAGCTTGTAATAACCCCAGCGAAGCGTCGGACCGAACTTCGGCAGCAACACGGCGGTAATGATCTCGCCGTCAACGAGCAACGTCGTGAACGCACCCAGCATGAATTCGCTCACGCGGACTTGCCGCGCGCCGCCTGCTTTCGATAGCTCCAGACGGGCATCGACAGCGGACAATGCAAGCGGCCAGTCGGCGGCGGGATCGGCATGAGCAAGACTGCCGCCGATGGTCCCGCGATTGCGAATCGCACGATACGCGATGCCGCCCGCCACATGCTGCATGTACGGATGACGCAGCAGTGCGTGCTTGCCGTCTTCGATCTCCGCATGCGTGACCGCCGCGCCGATACGCACGTGATCGCCCGCGTCGGAGACACTGCGCAGGTCCGCGATGCGCGATACATCCACTACGCGGCCAGGCCGTGCAAGCCGCAAGTTGAGCATCGGGCCCATCGACTGACTGCCTGATATCGGCTTTGCGCGAGTCAACTCCTTGAGCGCGTCGGGCAATGAGATCGCCCTTACATACTCGAACGCAGCGGCTTTCATCCCGCCACCTCCTGACTGAGTTCTTCCTTGCGCGCCGCCTTGCGAGCCTTCGCGGCCTCGATCGCGGCGAGCAAACGGCGCGGCGTCAACGGCGTTTCCGACACGAGCGCGCCGATGGGCGTGAGCGCATCGTTCACTGCATTGAAGAGTGCAGCCGGCGGCGCGATGGCTCCGCCCTCGCCCACGCCCTTCGCGCCGAATTCCGTATAAGGCGACGGCGTTTCCATATGGATGATCGTCAGCGACGGCAACTCGGTCGGTCCCGGCAACATGTAGTCGGCGAGTGTCGACGTGAGCGGTTGCGCGTTGTCGTCGTAGAGCGTTTCCTCATAGAACGCGGTGCCGATGCCTTGCGCCGTGCCACCGATTGTCTGCCCTTCGACGACCATCGGATTGATCATGCGACCGCAATCTTCGACGATCACATAGTCGAGAATCTCGACGTCGCCTGTCTTCGGATCGACGGCGACTGCCGCCGCGTGCGTCGCATAGCTGAACGCGCCGGTATCGACCTTCGGCTTGAAGCCTTGCGTCGCTTCGAGACCCGCGAGATTCACGCCCGCAGGCAAGCGCTCGGGACGGAGATACCATGCAGCCGCGATCTCCTGAATCGTCACGCGGCCCGTTAAGCCGATCACTTCACCGTTCTCGAAGCGCACCACCTCCTGTTCTTCCCCAAGCAGATGAGCACCGATGAAGAGCAGGCGCGGCACGAGTTCGCGGCACGTCGCGGCCACTGCGCCGCCAGCCATGACGATGCTGCGCGATGCGTACGTGCCTGTCGAATACGGCGTAAGCGCGGTATCGCCATGCACGACCTTGATCTTTTGCAGCGGCACGCCGAGCACTTCGTTCGCGATCTGCGCGAGCGTCGTCTCCATGCCTTGTCCGTGCGAGTGGATGCCCGCGCGCAGTTCGAGTCCTCCATCGGCCGTGATACGCACGGTCGCGAGATCGTATCCCGGCACGACCGGCAAGCCCCATGATGCGAACACGGCCGTGCCATGCGCCGATTGCTCGGTGAACGTCGCGAATCCGATGCCGACGAGACGCCCATCCTTCTCGCCCTCTTTCTGCCGTGCGCGCCACTTCGGCACATCGAGTTGCGCCACTGCGCGTCGCAGGCTCTCCTGGAAGTCGCCGCTGTCGTAGTGTTTCTTCACGACATTGGTATAAGGCATGTCCGCGCCACGCACGAGATTGTCATGGCGCACTTCCCACGCTTCGCGTCCGACCGCGCGCGCGATCGCATCCATCGTGAGTTCGATTGCGAAGCACACGCCCGTGCGCGCTACGCCGCGATACGGCAGAAAGCCCGGCTTGTTGGTCGCGGCGCATTGCGTACGGCAGCGATAGCCGCTGAAATCGTAAGGCCCCGGAAGGTTGCCGAGCGCCTGCCCTGTTTCAAGACCGATCGTAAAGGGCCATGCGGAGTATGCCCCGCCGTCGATCAAAAGCTCCGCATCGAGCGCGAGCAGACGGCCGTTTGTATCGGCATACGCAGTGAGTTCGTAGTGATGCTGACGCGAGTTCGCGCCCGCGATCAAATGCTCGCGCCGATCCTCGATGAAACGAAAAGGCTTCTTGTACGTCAGCGCGAGCCACGCAATGCACAGCTCTTCCTGCTGCAACACGCACTTGTAGCCGAACGCGCCGCCGACATCGGGCGAAATGACGCGCACCTGCGCATGATCGATGCCGAGACATTGCGACAGCACCGTGCGAATCATATGCGGCACTTGCGTCGAGGTGATGACCACGAGTTGCGAATGCGTATGGTCCCAATACGCGAGCACGGCCTTGCCTTCCATCGGCACCATGCATTGACGCGCGAGATCGACCTTCTGCTTGACGACAACGGGCGCGTCCTTCGAACGCTCGTCGAAGTCGATGTCCGCCTTGAGGTCCAGAAAGAGATTGTCCGTCCAGTGATCGTGCACGCGCACGTCGGTGCGTTCGCGAGCGGTGAACGCGCTGGCGAAGGCTGGCAGCTCGTCGAGATCGAGCTCGATTTCCTCGGCGATATCTTCGGCTTGCGCGCGGGTCTTCGCGAAGCACATCGCGACCGGCTCGCCGACGAAGCGCACCTTGCCCGATGCGAGCGGCGGATGCGACGAAGGCTTGTACGTCGGCAGGCTCGAATCGGCGACGATATCCGTGGCGTCGTGCATGTCGTCGCGCACGATCACCTGTGCCGCATGACTCGCCGGCTTGCCGATACGCACGATACGCGCATGCGCAACCGGACTGCGCAAGAACGCGACCTCCTGCAGATCGGGAAACGTGTAGTCGGCGACGAACTTGCCCTTGCCATGAAGATGCCGCTCGTCTTCGCGCCGCCTCACGCGCACGCCGACGCCACCGCTTTCGGCTGGCGCTTCCATGTGTTCCGTGTCACTCATGCGCTCTCTCCCAACGATGTTCAGACAGGGTAGGCGAGATCGTTCGCGATCATCGCGGTGTCGTAGACAGCCTGTCTTTCCTTCAGCAGAAGAACGTTACCATTGCGCGCGAAGCGGTCAAAAAGCCTGCCCGCCTGATGCAGCGTAGTCGCGCCTTCGACGAGCGTTTGCAGCAGCATGTAGTTGCTCTGCGCGACGATTTCCTCGTCGGTCGCGTTCAAGATACGCACGTTGGAAACGAAGTGCAGCATTTGACGCGGCGCGAACATCTGCGTGCGTGCAATCGCGACCGCACGATCGCGCAGCATGTCGCGTCCTTCGGCGTAGACGAGCCCGACGGGAAATCCATTGGCCGCGTTCTCGTATTCGGTCACGCGATAAAGGCAGTTCTCGGTAAAGAATTCAGGCCAGCGCTCGATGTCCCCGCCATCGAGCGCCGCGCAATACTCCGCATGAAAGTCTTCGACCGCCGCGCGTGCGATCAGCGCCTTGTCGTGCGCGATGTTCTGTTTTTCGAATCCTGGCAGCATCTAGAACCCCATCACTTCACGATAGTGCTTGTACATGGCGCGAATGGCGGCTTCGGAGATCAGGTTGTCGGCCGTTCCGATCTTGTCGCCATCTAGCTTGATGATGCTGCGGTCGCTCACCGAGCGGCGCACGCCTTCCTGAACGAACTTCATCGCTTCGTTGTCTTCGAGGCCGAGAAAGCCCGACGGTCCCATCAGATTGCCCTGACGCAAACGGTGACGCACCATGTCTTCCGTGTCGTCTTCATAACCGAACATCGTCCAGAGCATGATCATGCTGTTCGGTCCGTTCGGCACGATATGCCTAATGCCGAGCGTATTCATCTCGCGCTGCACGATGAGGTTCGGCCAGATGGTCTGCATCGTCACCGACCATTCGGAATCGAACTCCTTGATGAATTCGAGGAAGCGCTCGTCACGCAAGATCATGCCGTCGTGGAAGGAACGCATCTCCTTCTTCTTGTCTTCATCGATGGTGGCGTAGAGCGAATCGCTTTTTGCGGAGGCCATCGTGCCGTGAATGCCGTATTTGCTGTCCGCGACCATCGCCGAACGATTGCCCGCCACGAGCAGGCCGAACACGACGAGGAACGAGTGCAGCAACGTCGCGTGATACGGGTCCTTCAAGTTCTCGTGATACATCTTCCAGTTGCACGGCAGCTCGTTCTTGTAGAAGCCGAGCACGCGCAGGCGCTTGCCGTTGAACACCGCGTCGAAGTCCTCGAGTATCTCGGGCGTGAGATAGTCTTCAAGCGATTCCATGTCGTGCGCGAACGATGCGAACACGACCCCATTGCGCGTCGCAACCGCAAGTTTGCGAAGACCGTGATCATCGTTGCGGAAATCCTTCGGCATGCCGCCCAGCTTGTTCACCCCACGCCGGAACGGCACGCCTTGCAGATTGCCCTTGAGGTCATACGACCATTGGTGATACGGGCATACGAACTCCTTGTTGTTGCCGCGGCTATGCCGGCAGAACTCCGCCCCGCGATGCGCGCAGCGGTTTTCGAACACGTTGATCGAGCCGTCTTCCGCGCGCGATACGACGACCGGCGTCGGGCCGACATAAGAGCGCTTGAAATCGCCGGAATTGGGCACTTCCGCTTCGAGCGCGACGAAGTTCCAGGTGCGCCCGTGGAAGATCCGTTCGACTTCGCGCGTATAGACCGCCTCGCTCGTGTACACCCAGTCCGGGATGCATTGCAGCCCTTCTTCGGGCCAAACGAGCCCTTCTATCGGCGGGTTTTTCGTTTGAGGCGTATGAATGCCGATGATCGTTTCAGACGAGTACACCTTGATCTCCCGAGTGTGTTGAGCGAACCAGCTTGTCGAGCTGGCGCAGCTTGATCGTGGGGTCGGCGAGCATGCGGGGATCGACCGCAACGCCTTCTTCGACGAGCCTTCTGATGGCGCGCAACTCGCCGCCTTGATTGATCGCGAGCACATGCGCGATGACGCCGCCGCGCAGACCCATCAGCACGGTCTTGTCATCGACGCCCGCGCGTTCGATCCACTGATCGATCTCGCCATCGGGCAGGCCGAGCATCTGGATGTTCCAGTCGTATTGGTCGGTCCAGAACCACGGCGTCGGTGCATAAGCAATCTCTTCTCCGGCGATGTTGCGCGCCGCCACGATCGCCTGTTCCTGCGCGTTCTGCCACGATTCGAGACGCGTCGCGCGACCGTTTGCGCCGTATGGGAAGTTGGCGCAATCGCCTGCCGCATAGACATTCTCGGCGGACGTGCGGCAATGCCGATCGACGACGATGCCGTTGTTCGTCGCCATGCCCGCAGCTTTGGCGAGTTCGTCGTTCGGCTCCTGGCCGATAGCGATCACGCCCAAGTCGAACGGCGTTGCATCGACTTGCACGCCGTCCGCGTGCTCCGTGACTTGCAGATGCTTCACGTCGAATATGAAGCGCACGCCGTGAGTTTCGTGCTTCATGCGCAGACGTTCGGCGAACATGGGCGGCAGCGCGCGGCTCAGCAAGCCCGATGCCGTTTCGAACACGCTCACGTCGAGGCCGCGCGTTCTTGCGCTCGCCGCGAATTCCAACCCTAGAAATCCAGCGCCGATCACAGCCACCGATTGCGCCGTTGCGAGCCGCGCACGCAAGCGCATCGCATCGTCGAGCGTGCGCAGATAGAACGTATGCGGACCTTCCGGCGCGCCCGGCAACTGCCGCGCACGACCACCCGTCGTCAGGATGCAATGGTCGTAGCGCAGTTCGCCATTACGTTCGAGCGTCGCGACGCACGATTGCGTATCGAGCCGCAGCACTCGATCGTTGAGCCATTCGATGCGCGCATCGCCGTATCGCTCGACGGCATGCACCCAGCCGTTGAAGCAATCGTCATCGTCCTTCGCGATGAGGACATCCTTTGACAGCGGCGGCCTTTCATACGGCGCATGACGCTCATCGCCGACCAGCACGATGCGCCCTTCATAACCATGCGTGCGCAACGCTTCTGCCGCGCGCGCGCCAGCCTGCCCCGCTCCGATGATCAATGCAGTCCGAGTCATGATTTGCGCGTGCATCAAAGATCGACGTAGATCTCGCCGCCTTCCACCTGCACGCCGTATACGCGAATCGGTTGCGTGACTGGCGCGCAAAGGGCAGCGCCCGTGCGGATATCGAAACGCCCCTGATGCAGCGGACATTCGATGCAGCCGTCTTCCATATAGCCGTCGCTCAAGAGCGCGAACTGGTGCGTGCAAACGTTGTGCGTGGCATGCACTTCTCCGTCGAGCAAATAGAGCGCGATGCGCTCTTCGCCGATCGTCACGCCGAGCGGTTCGTCTTCCACTAGATCGGCGAGCTTCGCCGCGAACTTGAGTGCCATTCGTCGCCCCTTCGAAAATCGATCAGTATGCTGATGAATCTGTTGTTCGTATGCTAGCAGGACTTTTCGCCGAGTCAACCGATCAAAAATAATGGCTTTCCCGTAGAGAATCCGGCAAGAACGCGTTCGTGCGATGATTCGAAGATTCGTCCCATCGATCAGCGTCATGCCTTCCACCGCCGTCACGCGCACGAGCCCGCTGCCGCTCGCGAGCATTGGCTTCATCCTTGCATCGATGCTGTGCCTCGCAATTGTCGATCCGCTCGCGAAAGCCATCGCGCTGCGCTATCCCGCCAACGAGCTCACGTTCTTTTGCATGTTGTTCGGCCTGATTCCGCCCGTGGCGATGTGCGCTGTCGGCCAGCGCTCGCTGATCGATCGCGTGAAGCGCCTCCACTTCAGGGGACAGACCTGGCGCTGCCACGCAACGGCGATAGCGCTGCCGACGGCACCGATCGCCTGATCATCGCTCGACCAAGGACATCATGAATCTCGAAGCACTCGACACGCCCGCCGCGATCATCGATATCGCGCGAATGCAGCACAACATCGACCGGATGCAGACGCGCATGAACGCGCTCGGCGTGAAGTTCCGGCCGCATGTGAAGACGACGAAATGCGCCGGCGTCGTGCGCGCGCAGATTGGAGCAGGCGCGCAAGGCATCACCGTATCCACGCTGAAAGAAGCGGAAGCATTCTTCGCGGCGGGCATCGACGACATTCTCTACGCGGTGGGTATCGTGCCCGCGAAGTTGCCGCGCGCGATGGCCCTCAAGCAAAAAGGCTGCGATCTGAAGATCATCGCCGACAACGCGGCGGCGGCATCGGCGATCGTCGCGTATTGCAAGCACGCGAACGACATATTCGAAGTGTGGCTCGAAATCGATACGGATGGTCATCGCTCAGGCCTCGCGCCCGATGACGACGCGCTCATCAAGATCGGCCGCGTGCTTCAGGAAGGCGGCATCGAAGTCGGCGGCGTGATGACGCACGCTGGCTCCAGCTACGAATTGAACGATCAAGAAGCGCTCGCCGCGCTCGCGGAACAGGAGCGCGCGGGATGCGTGCGCGCGGCCGAACGGCTTCGCGCTGCGGGCATCGCATGCAGGACCGTGAGCGTCGGCTCGACGCCGACCGCGCTCGCCGCGAAGCATCTCGAAGGCGTCACCGAAGTGCGCGCCGGCGTTTATGTGTTCTTCGATCTCGTGATGGCGAACGTCGGTGTTTGCGATGCAAACGATATCGCGTTGAGCGTGCTCACGAGCGTCATCGGTCATCAACCCGACAAGGGCTGGGTCATCGTCGATGCGGGATGGATGGCGATGAGCCGCGACCGCGGCACGTCGAAGCAGACGCACGATTACGGTTATGGACTTGCATGCGCGCTCGACGGTACGCCTCTCGAAGGCTGCGAACTCGTCGGTGCGAATCAGGAGCACGGCATTCTCGCCGTCGAATGTCGCGATGAGATCACGAAGCGGTTTCCCATTGGCATGAAGCTGCGCGTCCTGCCGAATCATGCATGCGCGACGGGCGCGCAATACCCCGAGTACCAGGCGTTAGCCGCCGACGGCAGCACCATCGCATGGCCGCGCTTTCACGGCTGGTGAGATCGACGAGCGGAAAGCCGCTCATAAACGATGAGACCGCCAAACACGATTCCCGCCGAAACACTCGTGCAGCCGCTATAGCTGACGAGGCCGAGCGCCCATCCTTGATAGTCGACGATGAAGCGCAGCGCGAGCACGAGACCGCACCATCCTGCTATTCGAAAGCCGCGCGTTTGCCCTGCGCGAAGCGCGCGGCCGAATAGCATCATCTGATGACGATCCATCGAGACCGCGAGGCAAGCGAAGGCCATCAGGCAGAAAACGATGCTCAAGAGATGCGTCATGCGCTTTCCTTTTCGCGCTCGGGCATGACGGCACGCGCCGCGATGCGCTTGCCAACGGGCTTCGCGCGCGGACGATGGCGTGTCACGCGTATCGCCAATGCCGCATGCAGCAGGGCGAATGCCCACATCATCAGATCGAAGCTGGCGAACACCCAATCGCCTTGCGCGATGCTGCGCCACAAGGGCCGGTTCGTGGTCAGCGCATTGAGCGCCGGCACGAGCGCGAGCATCGCCGTGGCGAGCCAAAGCAGTTCGATCCACGCGCGCCTTGCGGGACGCACGAACGCATATAGCAGCGTCGCGCCCCACATCGCGAAGAAAACATTGACCTCGGCATCGTCACGCGCGGCGATGCCGAGCGGCAGCAGCCGATTGCCCCACAGAAAGCTCGTCATCGCGATGGAAAGTCCCGCGATGCTCGCGATATTCAAACGTTCGACGAGCCAGAAGCCGACGTACGGCCGCGCCGGGTCGGCCAGCTTCTGACGGCGCTTGACCGTCCACATGACAAGCCCCGTGCCGACCATCGCCGTGCCCGCGAGACTGACGATGAAGTACAGCCAGCGCAGTTGCATATCGCTGAAGCGTCCGAGATGCAGCGCATACAGCACGCCGCGCGTTTCGGCCGCGCCGCCGACGCTGTCCTTCACTTCGATGAGCTTGCCCGTCACGCCATCGAAGAGCATGTACTGCGGACTCATCGACACGCGCGACGCCTCACCTCGCGAAACAGCCACGCGCGCGGTGCTGTCGCCGGGATTGGTGATCGTCACGCGACCGACCTTGTCGCGGCCCCAGCGCGCTTGCGCTTCGCGCACCATCGCATCGACGCGTGCAAGCGGCGCGTTCTGTCCGGAAGACTCGCGAGGCTGAATGAACGCGCTGAGTTGCGAAGTCATTGCGGCGCGTTCGGCGGGTGTCCTGAAGGCGGTCTGCGCGCCCCACGGCATGTACATCGCCATCAACGTGACGAGGCCGGTGTAGGTGATCATCGCGTGAAATGGCAGACCGAATACCGACAACGCGTTATGCGCGTCGAGCCATGAACGCTGACCCTTGCCCCATCTGAATGTGAAAAAGTCGACGAAAATTTTCTTGTGCGTAATGACGCCGCTCACGATCGCGACGAGCATGAACATGGCGCACAGGCCCGCGAGCCAGCGCCCCCATAACACCGGCATGTAATAAAACTGGAAATGAAAGCGATAGAAAAATTCACCGCCGAGGGTCTCGCGCGCGGTTGTGCGCTCGCCCGTGACCGGATCGAAACGGGCTAATTCGAATGCGCGCTTGCCCTTGGATGCGCCCGGCGTACGCCAGAACGAATCGATGACGCTCGTGCGTTCGTCCGGCAATGCGAAGCTCCACTGCGTACTGCCCGCCGCGATCTTGCCGAGCGTCTCGACGACGCGTTGCGCGACGAGCGCCGCATCCGGCATGTCGCGCTGCTGCGCTTGCTCGGGCCGCATCCATTGCGACGTTTCGTCCTTGAAGTAGCTGACGGTCCCGGTAAGGAACATCGCGTAGAGAATCCAGCCTGCCAGCAGGCCCGCCCACGTATGCAGATCGGACATGCTCTGGCGAATGCCGCGGCCTTTCGCTTTGGAATCGCGCGCGCTTTTCACGAGACGTGTCCTCCCGGCCATACCGTCCATGCGGCCATCAACAGCGGCACGGCGATGAACGCGAGCCCGCTCCATGCCCGACGCGCGCTGCGAACCGCGAACACCCAGATCACCGCGCACACGTAGACGACGAAGCTCACGAGCATGCCGGTGAGCACGGCTTGCGGCTTGCTCATCGGCAGGGCGAGTGCCGCGACGCTCGCGAGCGCGGCGAGCGCGTATCCGCCGAATATCGCGGCCACGATGCGAGAGACGAGCGGGCCGTGCCGGACGAGCGCGCTCATTGGTCGTGTACGCGTCGGCGCGTCATAGGCTTTCAAGGCGTTCTTATGCGAAAGATTGGCCGGATGCACGTCTGCAACGACGAGACGGAATCAGGCGCGTTGAGGTGCGCGTTGCGCGGCGTAAATGATAATAATTATCAATAACGCTCCGCAAGGTTGTCAAGCAACGCTTAAAAGTGGAACGCTGTGGCGCGATCGCGCGAACAGAATGCGATGCGCGTGTGGCGCATCGGCGAGCACAAAATGGACGAACTGGCGGCGTTTATTCTTTGCCCGTGACCCACTTTTTCGTCGCGTGATAGCCGCGCTTCGACGTATCGGCGATGGCATGTCCGGCCGATTTCGCGCCGTCGCCGATGGCGTGCGCCGCATCGCGCGCCGCATGTCCGGTCTGGCGCCCGGCCGATTTCACGTCTTCCTTGAACTGATGGGCGCCCGATTCGACGCTCGCATGTGCCAACGGGCCGAGCGCGATCAGCAAGGCCGGAACGATGAGCAAGGTAGTCTTTTTCATGCCGGCGATTTTCGCATATCGCGCGGACCGCTCCGTTCCGCAAAAAAACGGAACGAACGTGTCACGCGCGGTGTGACTCTCAGCAAGCCGTCGGCCGCACGCGCTCGACTTCGAGTCCGAAAAACGGACGCAGTCGCGTGCCGACTACATTGCCGAAGAAGGCCGCGACGAGCCACAGCCAGCCATGCAGGCTGCCCGATACGATGCCGCTGAAATACGCACCGATGTTGCAGCCGTACGCGAGCCGCGCGCCATAACCGAGCAGCAAGCCGCCGACGATCGCCGCGATCAGCGAGCGCATCGGCACGCGCCAGACGGGCGCATAGCGGCCCGCGAGCGCGGCGGCGAGCATCGCGCCGAGCACGATGCCGATATCCATCACGGATGTAACGTCGTGAGAAATCGGCGCGGCGAGCGCGGCCGCGTTGGCCTTGCTCATCCAGTATGGCCAGCTCGCGGTATCGACGCCGAACAGGGCCGCCGCTTTCGCGCCCCACAACGCGAACGCGGACGTGATGCCCCACGGACGCCCGGACAGTGCGAGCGTCGCGAAGTTGAGCACGGCGAGGGCGATGCCGCCTGCCACGAGCGGCCACGGTCCATGCAGCCATGGCGATGTATGCGCCGGCTGCACGTGCGCGGCGACGAGCTTGCCATGACGGCGCTTCTCGATGACGACCGTTACCGCCGCGATCAGCGCGAACACGATCCAGTTGACGGCGAGCGCGGGCCCCGCGCCGAGCGTCTTCACGAGCGATACCGGTTGCATTTGCGGCAATGCGGTCCAGAACGGCATGTGCGCGGTCGCGATGACGGAACCCGCGATGAACGCAGCGAGCGTCACGATCATTCGCGTGCTGCCGCCGCCGACCGTGTACAACGTGCCCGACGCACAGCCGCCGCCCAGTTGCATGCCGATACCGAAGATGAACGCGCCCACGACCACCGACGTCCCTACCGGCGACACGAGCCCGGTCACCGGCGTGCCGAACAGCGACCCTGCCGCGAGCGCGGGAAAGAACAGCGCGACGCCGACCGCGAGCATCAGCATTTGCGCGCGCAGCCCGGCGCCGCGGCCATCGGAGATGAACACGCGCCACGCCGACGTGAAACCGAACGCCGCGTGATAAAGCGAGACGCCGAGCAGCGCGCCGACCACGTAAAGCGCAGCCTGGCGCGCGCCGACGGTTTGCCCGAGATACACCGCGCCGAGCACGATCAACAACGCGGCGATGCCGAGCGGCTTCGGATCGATATCCGCGCGGCGTGCAAGAGGAGTAGCGAGATCTGACATGACGATAAGCGTTGCGAAAAAATGCGGAAGAGCTACTTATTTTCTCGCGTTTGGCTGATCTTCGCAGGCGGCACAGCGCTTGCATCGGCCGTTGCATCGAAGCCCTTTCCTGCACGGAGAAGAAGATGCATATCGTCTGTCACATGATGTCGTCGATCGACGGCCGCAGTCTCACCGATAACTGGAACCTCGATTTCGCGTCGCCCACCTACGAAGACACCGCCGCGCGCTTCAACGCCGATGCGTGGGTATGCGGCCGCGTCACGATGCAGGAAATCTCGCATGGCAAGGACCGCGACTATCCGCGCGGGCTCGCGAAGGGTCCGATTCCACGCACCGATCATTTCGCGAAACGCGACGCGAGCCAGTACGCGATTTCCATCGATCGGAAGGGACGTGTCGCCTGGAAGAGCAATACGGCGCTCGAATCGCATATCGTCGAAGTGCTGAGCGAGAGCGTCGATGACGATTACCTCGCGTATCTGCAATCGATCGACGCATCGTATGTGTTCGGCGGCAAGGACGATATCGAACTGAAGCGCGTCGTCGAAACGCTCGAACGCGAGTTGAAGATCAAGAAGCTGATCGTCGAAGGCGGCGGACATGTGTCGGGCGCGTTCGTCAATGCGCAGCTTGCCGACGAAGTCAGCGTGCTGATCATGCCGCTCGTCGACGGACGCGAAGCGCATACGTCGTCGTTCGAAGTCGCGATGGACAAGTGGAAAACGCCCGCCTACCTCAAGCTGGATTCCATCGAAAAACTGGAACACGACGTCGTCTGGCTGCGCTATACGCGCAAGTCCTGAACCTCGGGATTTACCCGCGCCGCCGCATGCAAGCCGTTAAAAATGCGGCTTGCATTGTTATAATTCTTTCATCCCGCGAATAAAAGCTAACATCATTCCTCGCGCCGCTCCGATGGCCAAGAACGACCGCCTGCGTGCCCTTTCCGGCGCGCTCGAAAAACAGAACGTGATGCGTCTGCGCGATGCGGCCGCGCTGCTCGGCGTTTCGGAGATGACGGTGCGCCGCGATATCGCCGCGCATCCCGGCCAGTTCACGTATCTCGGCGGCTATATCGTCAGCGCCGCCGATGTCCCCAACGCGGGCTACACGATCGAGGAAGAGAAAGACCATTTCGCGCAAGCGAAGGCGGTCGCTTCGAATCACGCGGCGCGTCTGCTCGCGGATAGCGAAACCATCTTCATCGATTGCGGCACGACGCTGACCACGCTCGCGCGGCAGATTCCCACGGAGATGCATCTCACTGTCGTGTGCTATTCGCTCAATGTCGCGGAAATTTTGCGGCGCAAGCCCAACGTGCGGATGATCCTGCTCGGCGGCGTCTATGTGCCGTCATCGGAATCGTTCGCCAGCGACGAGAGCGTCGAAACCTTGCGGCGCATGGGCATCAACAAGGCGTTCATGTCGGCGGGCGGCGTCGATGAAGCGCGCGGCGTGACGTGCTGGAACTTTCATGAAGTCGCCATCAAGCAAGCCGCGATGGCGAGTTCGGTGGAACGTCATCTCGTCGTCGATGCGAGCAAGTTCGGCAAGGTCAAGGCCGTGCGCTTCTCGCAGCTTTCCGAGTTCGATTCGGTGATTACCGAGGAAGGTCAGAAGCTCCGCAAACGCGTCTGAATCGTTCCGATAAAAATCAGAAAGGCTCGTTCAGGTTTCGAACGAGCCTTTTTTGTTCCGCTTTTCGAAGGGCGTTACTGTCTGCGTCCCAGCGCGAACAACGTCCCCGCAACGAGAATGAACGCGCCGATGATGACCTTCTGCCAGGTGCTCGGCACGCCGATGAGAATCAGCACGCTATTGATGAGCGTCACCAGCACGACGCCCAAAAGCGTACCCACCACCGTTCCCGTACCGCCCGTGATGCGGGCACCGCCGAGAATCACCGCCGCGATCACATCGAGTTCCGTGCCGACGAGATCGAACGGGTTCGCAAGCCGGTTCGTCGACACGTGCAGGATGCCCGCCACGCCCGCCAGCAAGCCGGTATAGCCGAACACGAAAAGATGAATGGCGCGCAAGTTATAACCGAGACGTTCTGCAATGGCGAGCGAGCCGCCCATCGCATAGACGCCGCGGCCCATCATCGTGCGATTGAGCAGCCACCAGGTCACGATCGCCGCGATCACGAGCGCGAGCACGGACACCGGCAAAACCGCGCGCAAGCCATCCGGCGTGTGATAGAAAAACAGCGGCAGGCGCCCGAACGTATCCATGCTGTGCGGAATGTTCATGAAGAACTGCGTGCCGACGAACGTCAGCAACAATCCGCGATACAAATATTGCGTGCCGATGGTGACGATCAGCGAAGGCGCTTTTAATCGATGCACGAGCATGCCGTTGATGACGCCGAGAATCACGCCGCCGATTGCGCCCGCAAGCAGAATCAGCACGAACGGGCACTCCGGCCACCAAGCGAAGACAGCCTTCGTGATCGAATACATCGTCAACGCGGCGATTGCCGTGAACGACACGTCGATGCCGCCCGACGCCAGCACGACGAGCGTGCCGAGCGCGAAGAGCGAGACCGTCGTCGCGGAATGGAGCATGTCGAACAGTGTCGCGAACTGGAAGAAGCGCGGATTGATGCTGCCCACGACGAGACACGTCACCACGATCAGCCCGACCGTGAACCACTCCGGATTGCGCATCAGCTGCGCATACAGATTGCCCTTGCGCACGCGCGGCGCGACCTGGGCCGCGTGTTGCGGCATCGTCTCGCTTCCCGTGCGGCGGATGGATTCGCTCATGCTCATGCTGCCTCTGAAAGTAGCGCGTGATAAAGATCGGCCTCGTTCAAGCGATCCGCGCGATATTCGTTCGCGACGCGGCCTTTCTTCATCATCAGAATACGGTCGCAGTTCTGCAGCAGTTCGGGCAGGTCGTCGCTGATCAATATGATGCCGATGCCCTCCTTCGACAGCCGCTGCATGATGCGATAAATGATGTCCTTCGATCCCACATCGACGCCCACGGTCGGACCATGCAGGATCAGCACGCGCGGATCGATCGCGAGCCAGCGGCCGATCAGCACGCGCTGCTGGTTGCCGCCCGAAAGCGATTGCACCGGCTTGTCGACATCGGGCGTCGCGATCTGCAAGTCCTTCACGGTGCGCTCGGCAAGCTCTTGCGCACGCTTGCGATCGATCTGACCGAAGCGGTCACGCAGGCTCGCGATCATCGCGGTGACGACGTTGTCGCGAATCGGCTTGTCGAGAAAAAGCCCTTCGTTCAGGCGGTCTTCGGGCACATAGCCGATACGTTGCGCCTTCGCATCCGCGGGCGAATGCAGACGCACGCGCATACCGTCGAGCGTCACCGTGCCCGTATCCGCAGGCGCGACGCCCGCAAGCGCACGCGCAAGTTCGTTGCGGCCCGAATCGAGCAGACCTGTCACGCCGAGAATCTCGCCCTTGTGCAGCTTGAACGACACATCGGCGAACTGGCCCTTGCGGCCGAGACCTTGCACGTCGAGCACGATCTGCGACGCGCCTCCGTCACCTTCCGCGCGATAGCGTTCCGTCGACAGATGCTTGCCCGTCATGAGCTCGCTGATCTGCGCCTTCGTATAGTTTTCGATTGGACCTTGCGCCATCTTCTGGCCGTCGCGTAGCACGATCACTTCGCCGCCGATCGCATAGCACTCGTCGAGCTTGTGACTCACGAACAGCACGGCGACGCCATCCGCGCGCAAACGCGCAAGCACGGCGATGAGGTTATCGACTTCTTTCTGCGTGAGCGATGTCGTCGGCTCGTCCATGATGACGAACTTCGCTTCGCTCGCAATGGCGCGCGCGATCGCAACGAGCTGGCGCGTCGCGAGCGGCAGTTGCTCGATGAGCGTCTTCTGGAAATCCGCGTCGCCCGGCAGTCCGACGGCTTCTAGCGCACGCGCGGCGGTTTGTGCGAGCGCTTTGCGATCGAACGTGCGCGCGAGCTTGCCCGCATGTTCCGCGAGTTCGGATGTCAGCGCGACGTTCTCCGCGACGCTCATGTTCGGCAGCAGCGACAAGTCCTGATAAACGGTTTCGATGCCCGCCGAAAGCGATTCGAGCGGCGAAAGCTTCTTATGACGCGCGCCTTCGATCACGAGCTCGCCTTCATCGGGCGGTTGCGCGCCCGAGATGATCTTGATGAGCGTGCTCTTGCCGCAACCGTTCTCGCCGAGCAAGTGATAGATCTGGCCGCGCTCGAACGAGAGGCTTACGCCACGCAGCGCATAGACGCCGGTGAAACGTTTATGGATATCGACGACTTCGAGGAGCGGTGTCATATCGTGTAGTCGAGCGAGGCACACCGCAGTGCGCCTCGCGAATGGCATCAGAAGTTGTATTGCTTGTAGTTCGACTTGTCGACATCGACCCAGCCGGTGCCGCGCACGATCACGCCCTTGCCCGGGCCCTTCGTGACCGTCACCTTGTTATAGCCGGTGATGCCGAGGTCTGCGCCGTTCTGCACTTCCTTGCCGTCGACGAGCATCTGCGCGACCTTGTTCATCGCGAGACCGGCGAGCTTCGGATCCCAGAACGCGATGCCGTTGATCGCGCCGCTTTCGAGGAACTTGGCCGCTTCGGTCGGCAAGCCGGTGCCGTACACGCAGATCTTCCCGACCTTGCCGGCCTCTTCGACCGCGCGGCCGATACCGATGACGTCGAGCGACGACGAACCCTGGAAGCCCGTCAGATCCGGATGCTTGCGCAGCACTTCCTTCGCGACCTGATACGCGCGCTCGCCATCGTTATTCGTTTCGAGCTTCGGTTCGACCAGATCCATCTTCGGATACTTGGCCTTCGCATTGCCGATGCCGCCATCGGCCCATTGCACCTGCGAGCGCGAGCCGAGCGAGCCGACCAGCACCGCCCACTTGCCCTGATTGTTCATGCACTTCGCGAGACGCTCGTTCAGGCCCGCGCCGTATGCGGTGTTGTCGAAGGCTTCGATGTCGACCATCGTGTTCTTCGCGTTGTCCGCTTCATGCGTGACAACCTTGATGCCCCGATCCATCGCTTTCTTGAGGGCGGGTTCGAGCGTCGGCGGATCGTAGGGCACTACCGCAATTGCCGTGACCTTCTTCGCGATCAGATCCTCGATGATCTTGAGTTGCTGCGCGGCGTCGGCGCGGCCCGGACCCGTCTGATATGCGTTGATGTTCGGATTCTCCTTGCCGAACTCCTTCACGCCTTCGTCCATGCGATTGAACCAGTTGATGCCGGTCACTTTCACGACCGTCACGATGGTTTCGTTAGTCGCGGCCTGCGCCGCTGCGATCGCGCCCGCCGCGAGTGCGATCGCGGTGAGTGCGGTGCCCAGTTTGCTCAGCTTCATTGCGTTGTCTCCTTTATCTATCCATTGGTCTCTTTGAACATCACACGCAACACTAACGTCCGGTCGATGCGGGCGGCGGTGGAACATTGCTCTTGGGCGCGGCTCCGCCGATGCCGAAGATCGCGCGCACGCGATCGCCGCCCGCGAATGCAAGCGATGCGAGCAGCAGGAAGCCCCACGCGCAATCGCCGAAAAACTGCGATACGCCGAGCAGATTGAAGAGGCTCGACAGAAATTGCAACACGGTCGCGGCGAGAAACACGCAGACGATGCGTCCATAACCGCCCGCCGGATTCACGCCGCCCATCACCGCGATCAGGATCGCGATCAGCAGATACGAATTGCCGTAGTCCCACTTCGCGCTCGACGTATGCGTCGCGCTGATGAGACCCGCGAGCGAGGCGAGCACGCCGCACATGCCATACGTGAGAATCAGCATGCGCGCGCGCGGAATGCCCGCGTAGAACGCGGCCTTCGGGTTCGTGCCCATCAGATAGAGACGCAGGCCGAACGGCGTACGCTTCAGAATCCAGCCGAGCAGCAGAACCGCGGCGATGAAGATCCACAGTGAAATGGGCACTTGCAGGAAGGTGCCGTTGCCGATGTTCGACAGCGGATCGACGTATTCCACGCGCACGGATGCGCCGTTGCTCAACACCACCGCGATGCCGGTGAAGAGCAACTGCGTGCCGAGCGTGCAGAGAATCGGCGTGAGCTTCAGCTTCGCGATGACGACGCCATTGAGCAAGCCGCCGAGCGCACCCATCACCATGACGATGCATACGAATACCGCGGTATAGAGCGCGGGCGAATCGTCGGCGGAGACCATATGCGGCAGCATCATCGCGGCGACCATGCCGGAGAGATTCGCAAGGCCCACGCCCGACAGATCGATGCCGCCGTTGCCCGACACCATCGACAGCATGATGCCGAGCGCAAGCAGGCCGAGCTCGGGCAACTGGCCGCCCATCGACTGAAGATTGTCGATGTCGAGGAACTGGCCGTGCGACATCCACGTTGCGACGATCACCACGAGCACGTTCACGCCGATCAGAAAGTTGAACTGGCGATCGGCGAGCCACTTCGACGCTTTCATTGCGTGACGCTCCTTTCCGCTAGCAGCGCGTTGATTTCATCGAGACGCGGCATCGACGGCGCGGTGCCCGGACGCGTCACCGAAATGCTCGCGAGCGCGCAGCCGAAGCGCACTGCATCCACAGGGCTTTCGCCGCGTGCGAGCGCCGCCGCGAAGCCGCCGGTGAAGCCATCGCCCGCGCCCGCCGTCTCGACGACGCGGCCGCATTCGAAAGCAGGCACGAGCGTCGATTCGTTCGACGTATGCAAGAGCGCGCCCGCTTCGCCGAGCGTGACGATCACGGCGCGTGCGCCTTTTTGGAGCAGTACGTTCGCGGCGCGGCGTGCGTCGTCCGCCGAAGCGATCTCGATGCCGGTGAGCGCCTGCGCTTCGGTTTCGTTCGGCGTGATGTAGTCGCAAAGCGGATAGATATCGTCCGTCAGCGGCAAGGCGGGCGCGGGATTGAACACCGTCGTCACGCCATGTTTGCGCGCGAGTTCGAGTCCACGGCGCGCGGCCGGAATCGGTTGTTCGAGCTGCGTGACGAAGACGCCGGCACGCGCGATATCGTCTTCGATCGCATCGACGTCTTCGGGCGCGAGCGTGCCCGCAGCGCCCGCCGCGACGATGATCGCATTGCCGCCCGTGTTCTCATCGACATAGATATGCGCGGCGCCCGTCGCGACATCGTTCATTACCGTTGCGCGCGATGTGATGCCTTCGGCGCTCCATGTCGCCTGCGCGATATCGCCGAACGCATCCGCGCCGATGCGGGTGCAGAAGATCACGTCCGCGCCCGCGCGTGCGGCGGCCACCGCCTGATTCGAGCCCTTGCCGCCCGGTCCCATCTGGAACGCGGAACCCGCGACCGTTTCGCCGAGCAGCGGCATGCGTTGCGCGCGAAACGCGAGGTCCGTCACATAGATGCCGAGAATGACGACGCTTTTCATCGCGTGCCTCCGTGCGCGGCTTCGGGCGCATCCGGCGCGAGTTGCACGCCCTTCTTGAAGATGAAGCAGCCATAGCCGCGCGCTTCGCCCGTCGCGATCACGCAATATGCGTTCTTCGCGCGCTCGTAGAACGCGAAGCGTTCGACCGGCGCGAAGGGCAGCGCGCGGCCTTCGGCATCGTCCACTTCGCGTTGCGCTTCCCGTTGCACGGCGGGCAAGGTAGTTGCATCGCCAACTATCTCCATGCGGCCCGCGGGATCGTCGACGAACGTATCGAGCGGCAGCACCGACAACACGGCGCGCACCGCACGCGGCGCGCTCACGCCGTCCATGCGCAGCACGCGGCCGAGCACCGTTTTGCGCGCGACAGAGTCAGCGGGAAAATGGGCATCGCAGATCACCACTTCGTCGCCGTGGCCCATCGCGGCAAGCGCGTACAGGATATCGGCGTTCAAGAGCGGATCGATGTTCTTCAGCACAGCGTCTCCTCCATGCATGAGCGCGTTCCGTATCGGAATCGCGCCGAGTCAATTCCTTGATCAGTCTCCGTACGGCACCCAGATGTTCTTCACTTGCACCGCCTGTCGAAGGAAAGGCAGCCCTTCGCTTGCGGCATCGTGCCAGTCGAACACGCGGCCCTGATCGACGAACGTGCGCTTCAGATTGCCGATCGACTCGCGCTCCACCATCGCCGATAGCGACGCGCCGTGGAAGCACCAGAGCGCATCGACGTCATCGTGTTGCGCGAGCGTTTGAGCCAGCGAACGCGCATCGCCGGTGACGATGTTCAGCGCGCCGCCCGGCACATCCGATGTCTCGACGACCTGATAGAAGTCCGTCGCCATCAGCGGACACGTCTCGCTCGGCACGACGACCACGCGATTGCCCAGCGCGAGCGCGGGCGCGACGAGCGACACGAACCCGAGCAACGGCGCTTCATCGGGACACACGATGCCGATCACGCCCAGCGCTTCGTGCATCGCCAGCGCGACGCCATGCAGCGGGGGCGCATGCACGGCGCCGTCGTACTTGTCGGCCCAAGCGGCATACGTGAAGAACCGCGCGATCGATGCATCGACTTCGCGCTTCGCATCGCGCTCGCTCGAACCGGCGCGCGTGACGAGCTGCTTCGCGAATTCATCGGCGCGTGCGCTCAGGTTTTCCGCGAGGTAGTACAGCACTTGCGCGCGGTTGTGCGCGCTCGCCGACGACCATTTCGTCATGCCGCGCGCGGCCGCGACCGCATTGCGTATGTCCTTGCGATTGCCTTCGCCCACTTCGCCGACGATCTCACCGGCGGGCGAATGCACGAGCCGCGAATAACCGCTGTCGGGCCGCGCCTGCTTGCCGGCGATGAAGAGCTTCGCCGTGCGATCGAGCGCACTCACATTGCCCGCATCGACGAGCGAATCCGGTTGCGCCTGCAACGATTTCGTTTCGCCGCGCACCGGAAGCTTGGCCCATGCGCGCGGCTTCAGGTATTCGTAGATGCCCTCGCGTCCGCCTTCGCGTCCGAAGCCCGACTCGCGATATCCGCCGAAGCCGACCGCCGCATCGAAGAGATTGGTCGCGTTGATCCACACGACGCCGCATTGCAGGCGCGGCGCGACGTCGAGCGCGCGGCTGATGTTCTCGCTCCACACGCTCGCGGCAAGGCCGTAGCGCGTGTTATTTGCGAGCGCAACGGCTTCTTCCGGCGTGCGGAAGCTCATCGTCACGAGCACGGGCCCGAAGATCTCTTCCTGCGCGAGCGTCGATGCGGGCGCGACGTTGGTGACGAGCGTCGGCGGAAAGAATGCACCGCTCTCGGGCAACGTGGCACGCGGCGATCGATAGACTTCGCAGCCTTCGCGCTCGCCCTTGTCGACGAGCGCGCGAATGCGTTCGAGCTGAATGTCGTCGACGACCGCGCTCATGTCGATGCCCTTATCCAGCGACGTGCCGACGCGCAGCGTATCCATGCGGCGCTTCAGCTTCTCGACGAAGCGCGCTTCGATGCCTTCCTGCACGAGCAGACGGGAGCCCGCGCAACACACTTGTCCCTGATTGAACCAGATCGCATCGACGACACCTTCGACGGCGCTGTCGATATCGGCATCGTCGAACACGATGAACGGCGACTTGCCGCCGAGTTCGAGCGTGAGCGACTTGCCCGAACCCGCCGTGCTCGCGCGAATCTGACGGCCCACTTCGGTCGATCCCGTGAATGCGATCTTCGCGACGCGTTGATGTTCGACGAGTGCCGCGCCCGTGCTGCCATCGCCGGTGACGATGTTGAGCACGCCCTTCGGCAAGCCCGCGCGATGCGCCAATTCAGCGAACAGCAACGCCGTCAACGACGTGAATTCCGCGGGCTTCAGCACGACGGTATTGCCGAGCGCGAGCGCCGGCGCGATCTTCCACGCGAGCATCAGCAGCGGGAAATTCCACGGCACGATCTGGCCGATCACGCCGAGCGGCGCCCAGTCCGCGAACTCCTTGTCCTGCAGTTGCGCCCATCCCGCGTGATGCAGAAAATGCCTTGCTACAAGGGGTATATCGATATCGCGCGACTCGCGGATCGGCTTGCCGTTGTCGAGCGATTCGAGCACGGCGAAGAGACGGCTGTGCCGCTGCACCATGCGCGAAAGCGCATAGAGATGACGCGCGCGCCCCGCTCCGCCGATGGCTTGCCAGCCTTCGAGCGCATCGTGCGCGGCTTGCACAGCGGCATCGACATCCGCTCCCGTGCCTTGCGCGATCGATGCGAGCACGCGGCCGGTCGCGGGTTCTCGTGAGTCGAAGCGCGCGGCGTCGTCGCTGTCGCGCCATGCGCCGTTGATGAAGTGACCGAAGCGCCCGTCATGCTGATCGAGCCATGCGCGCGCGGCGCGATCGTCTTCCGGTGCGGGTCCGTATTCCATCGAAGAGAAGTATTCGGCAACGCTCATGAGGCTGTTTAGTGAAGTCTGTTGGATCAGGCGACGGGATGGCGATTGAACGACGAATAACGTCCGCTCACATGGTGTTCGAGCTGGCGTTCGATATCCGCGAGCAGGCTCGATGCGCCGATGCGAAACAGATCCGCTTCTAGCCATTCGCGCCCGAGCTCTTCCTTCATGAGGATCTGATACTCGAGCACCGACTTCGCAGTCGACACGCCGCCCGCCGGCTTGAAGCCGATCATGACGCCCGTGCGCGCGAGATAGTCGCGGATCATCCGCACCATCACGAGCGACACGTCGAGCGTCGCGTTGACGCTTTCCTTGCCCGTCGATGTCTTGATGAAATCGGCGCCGGCCATCATGCAGATCATCGATGCCTTCGCGACATTCGACAGCGTGCGGATATCGCCGGTCGCGAGAATCGCCTTGACGTGCGCGTCGCCGCATGCCGCGCGGAAATCGCGCATCTCGTCGTAGAGCGCTTTCCAGTTACCCGTCAGCACATGCTCGCGCGTGACGACGATATCGATCTCGGAGGCGCCATCTCTCACCGATGCCTCGATCTCGCGCAACTTCAGTTCGTGCGGATTGAGGCCAGCGGGAAAGCCCGTCGATACGGCCGCGACCGGAATGCCGCTGCCCTCGAGCGCGTTCACTGCCGTCCTGACGTAACGGTGATAGACGCACACCGCCCCCGTTTTGATCGACAGAGGCGGCATGCCGAGCGCGTCGAGCAGATCGTCGCGCAATGGACGGCGCGCCTTCGCACAGAGACGTTCGACGCGGCCATGCGTGTCGTCGCCGGAAAGCGTCGTGAGATCGATGCAGGTGATGGCCTTGAGCAGCCACGCCGCCTGCGCGTCTTTCTTGACCGCGCGGCGCGTGCCGAGCGTCGACGCGCGGCGCGTCACCGCCGACTGATTCACGCGCAGGCCGTCGAGCCAGGCGAGATCGAACGGCACGCCGGGATTGCGCGCGCTGGCGTGAACCTGGGCCTTGCCGGGCCACGCGACGATGGACTTCGATGCAGTTTCCAGCATGAGATCGGTATGCCGGCGTCTTGTGCGACGCACAACAGTTTTTGATAGATTGATCTCAGTTTATAGCATTCTTGTTAGGATCGTGACATAGGGAAAGTTCGGAGACGACCGCGCCGAGTCTCACTCTTCCGTGCAAACCCTCGGTTGACGTCTTTGCGTTCATCGACGCAAACTTGAAGCGCTTCAAATCCAACCGATCAACCCAAACAGAGCAAATTCGGCAACGCAACCGAACTTTCTTGCTTTCGATTTGAAGCGCTTCAATTTCGAACGATACAAGGAGACACCGCATGTCCTCGCACTTTCCCCGCACTGTCCTGCGCGCGCTCGCCGCCGCGTGCGTCGCAGCATCGAGTCTCACTGCCGCGCACGCCGCCGACATCAAGATCGGCGCGCTCTTCCCCTTCAGCGGCGGACTCGCGCTGCTCGGCGACGAAAGCTATCGCGGCGTGCAACTCGCCGTCGACGAGCGCAACGCGGCGGGCGGCATCAACGGCGAGAAAGTGGTGCTCGTCAAGGCCGATGCCGTCGATGCCAATCAGGCCGTCGGCGAAGCGCGGCGTCTGACGTCGGTGGAAAACGTGTCGGCGGTGTTCGGAAGTTATTCGTCGGCGGTGTCGTCGGCGGCGACGCAAGTGACCGAGCTCGCGGGCGTGCCGTTCTTCGAACTCGGCGCGACGGCGGACACCATCACGAGCCGCGGCTTCAAGTATCTGTATCGCAGCAACTCGACCACGAAGACCTTCGCGGACGGCACGCTCGAAGCGCTGACCAAGGTCGTCGCGCCGCAACTCAAGGTGGATCCGAAGACGCTGAAGATCGCGATCATCGCGGAAGACGGGCCGTACGGCACGCTCGTCTCCGGCTTTCAGAAGGAAGGCGCGAAGAAGCTCGGTCTGAACGTCGTGCAGGTGTTGCCATATTCGGCGAAGAGCGTCGATCTGTCGTCGCTGATTTTGCGTCTGAAGGGCGCGGACGTCGATATCGTGTTGCAGACCTCGTATCAGAACGACTCGATCCTGTTCTTCCGCCAGGCCGCGCAGGCCGGCTTCAAGCCGAAGGCGGTCATCGGCGCGGGCGGCGGCTACTCGCTCTCGGATACGGCCAAGGCCGTCGGCGCGCAAATGAACGGCGTATATGACATCGACTTCCCGCAAGTCGCGATGAACGAGAAAGGCGCACCCGGCCTCGAAACATTCACCGCCGAATATCAGAAGCACTTCGGCATGGCGCCGCGCTCGGGCCATAGCCTCGTGAACTATGTCGGCGCGAAAGCGTTCCTCGATGTGCTCGCCAACGCGAAATCCACCGACAAGGACAAGATCCGCGCCGCCGTGCTCGCCTACAAGAAGCCGACGGGCACGACCGCCGCTGGCTGGGGCTTCCAGTTCGCCGACAACGGCCAGAACCAGCTCGCGACCACCAACGTGATGCAGTGGCAAGGCGGCAAGCTCGTCACCGTCTATCCGGAAGCGGTCGCGATCGCGAAGCCCGTCGCGGCGCAGTAAAACCGCCGCTGTCGACCCGCATTTCTCTTTCACTCGAACCGTGCGGCGCGTGACACGCGCTGCGCGGTGTCCAGGAAACGAGCATGTCCATTCTTCTGCAACTTCTGGTCAACGGCCTGTTGCTGGGCGGCGCGTACGCGATCATCAGCATCGGCCTCACGCTGATCTTCGGCGTCGTGCGCGTGGTCAACTTCGCGCACGGCGAGCTGCTGATGGTCGGCATGTACGCCGTCTGGCTGCTCGCCGCGAAGCTCGGCTGGCATCCGTATGTGTCGGCGGTGCCGGTCGCGCTGCTGCTCTTCGCATTCGGCGTGCTGATCCAGCGCTTCATCATCCAGCCGCTGCTTTCCGCCGACGCGCACATTCAGATTTTCGCGACCGTCGGCGTGTCGACCGCGCTCGTGAATCTCGCGCTGATGATCTTCGGCGCGGACGTGCATCCCGTCGATGTGAGCTTCGGCACCGAGCATCTGCAGTTCGGCGACATCAACATCGTGAGCGGGCAACTGATCACGTTTGCCGCCGCGCTCGCGGTCGCGGGCGGGCTGCATCTGTTCCTGCAACGCACCTACACAGGTCGCGCGTTTCGCGCGGTGGCGCAGCATCGCTACGCGGCCTCGCTGATGGGCGTCAACGTGAAGACGACGTACGTGCTCGCGTTCGGCATCGGCGCGGCGCTGGTCGGGCTCGCGTCGGGCTTGCTGGTCGCGCAGTATCCGGTGTTCCCGACCGTCGGCCAGTACTTCGTGCTGACCGCGTTCGTCATCGTCGTGCTGGGCGGTCTCGGCAGCTTGCCGGGCGCGCTCGTCGGCTCGATCGTGATCGGGCTCATCGACAGTCTCGCGGGCTACTACATCTCGCCCGACATGAAGGAAGTCGTCTACTTCGCGATCTTCCTCGTGATTCTCGTGGTGCGCCCGACCGGTCTCTTCGGTCTCGGACGCGGCTCCGAATAACGTTCAGCGAGGCATTCGATGTTTCCCAATCTCCTGCATCCGCGCGGCTACATGGGCGCGCTGGCGCTCGTCGCGCTGCTCGCCGTGCCGTTCGCGCTGCAATCGCCGTTCGCGTTTCACCTGGCCGTGCTCGTGTGCATCTTCGGCGCGCTCGCGACGGCGTGGAATATCGTCGGCGGATTCGCCGGACAATTGTCGCTCGGACACGCGGTGTTCTACGGCATCGGCTCGTACGCGGCGACGCTGCTCGTCATCAACTTCGGCATCACGCCGTGGCTCGGCATGTTCGCGGGCGCGGTGATCTCGGCGATGGCGGCGATCGTCATCGCGTATCCGACGCTGCGTCTGCGCGGACCGTTCTTCGCGCTCGCCACGATCGCGTTCCTCGAAGTGTGCCGCCTGCTCACGGTGCACGAGGAAAGCTGGACGGGCGGCTCGGCGGGCCTGAACGTGCCGCTCAACATCGGCCTGCAATGGATGGTGTTCCGCGAAAAGTGGGCGTATCTGCTGATCGCGTTCGGCTTTCTTCTGGTGACGTTGTGGGCCGCGTGGCTCATCCGCCGCTCGCGCTTCGGCTTCTATCTGATCGCCGTGCGCGAACGTGAAGATGCGGCGCGCGCGGTCGGCGTGAACGCGGTGAAGGTGAAGATCGGCGCGGCGGTGATCTCGGCGGTGCTGACGAGTCTCATCGGCTCTTTCCACGCGATGTATCTCACCTTCATCGATCCGTCCGCGGCGTTCTCGCTGGAACTGTCGGTGCAGATCGCGATGTTCGCGCTGATCGGCGGACTCGGCAGCGTCGCCGGGCCGCTGGCGGGCACCGTCCTCGTGCTGCCGATCGCCGAGCTTGCGCGCGGCTGGCTCAGCTCGTTCGGCAGCGGCACGCACGGCTTCGTCTACGGTGTCGTGTTGGTGCTCGTCGTGCTGTTCATTCCGCGCGGACTCGTCGGGCATCTGGGCGGCTTCGTGCTGCGCTTCATCGACCGTCTGCCCGGCGCGCGCACGCCGCCGCCCGCACGGGCGAAGTCGATCGCGCCCGCCGATGCGTTGCCGCTCGGCACGCCGCTGCTCGTCGCGGAGCATCTGAAGAAGCGCTTCGGCGGACTCGTCGCGACCGACGATGTTTCCCTCACGCTGCACGCCGGCGAGATTCTCGGTGTGATCGGCCCGAACGGCGCGGGCAAGACGACGGTCTTCAATCAGCTTTCGGGCTTCATCCGGCCGAACGAAGGCATCGTGAAGATTCGCCTCGCCGATGGCACCTGGGCCGAACCGCGCACGCCCGATGCGTTCGCGAAGGACGGCGTCGGCCGTACTTTCCAGATCGCGCAGCCGTTCGCGGGTCTCTCGGTGCTGGAGAACATCATGCTCGGCGCGTTCATGCATACGCGGGTCCGCGTCGAAGCGGAATCGATCGCACGCGAAGTCGCGGAGATCACCGATCTCACGTCCTTGCTCGATGCCGAAGCGCGCAGCCTCACGGTCGGCGGCATGAAGCGTCTCGAAGTGGCGCGCGCGCTCGCCACGCGCCCGCGCGCGCTTCTGCTCGACGAAGTGATGGCCGGTCTCAATCCCGCCGACATCGCGCGCGCGATCAACATGGTGCGGCGCATCCGCGATTCAGGAATCGCCGTGCTGATGATCGAGCACATGATGCAGGCGACGATGGCGCTGTCGGACCGCATCATCGTCATCAATGCCGGGCGCATGCTGAAGGAAGGCAAGCCGTCCGATGTCGTCAACGATCCTGAGGTGATTCAGGCCTATCTCGGCAAGGGGTATCTCGATGCTCAAGCTGCATAACGTCTCGGCCGGCTACGGCAAGAGCGAAGTTCTGCGCGGCGTCTCGCTCGATGTGCAGGAAGGCGAGATCGTCACGCTCGTCGGCGCGAACGGCGCGGGCAAGACCACGACGCTGAAGACGCTATGCGGAATCGTCGCGGCGCGCGGCGGCAGCATCACGTTTCAGGGACAGGAACTCGTCGGCAAGTCCTCGCACGACATCGTCGCGATGGGCGTCACGATGATTCCCGAAGGCCGTCAGCTCTTCCCGTTCCTGAACGTCGAAGAGAACCTGCTGATGGGCGCGTTTCGTCACGCCGCACGAAGCGCGCGGCGCGAACGCATGGACGAAGTGCTCGAGCTCTTTCCGCGCGTGCGCGAGCGTCTCACGCAACTTGCCGGATCGCTGTCGGGCGGCGAGCAGCAGATGGTCGCCATCGCGCGCGGCATGATGTCCGCGCCGAAGCTCCTGATCTTCGACGAACCGTCGCTCGGTCTTTCGCCCTTGCTCGTCGAGCAGATGTTCGAAGTCGTCGGCACGGTCGCGGCGCGCGGCGTGACGGTGCTGCTCGTCGAACAGAACGTGTTCCATACGCTCAAGCTCGCGAACCGCGGATACGTGCTCGAAAACGGCGCCATCGCGCTTTCCGGAACGGGCGCAGAATTGCTCGATAGTCCCCACGTGCGGCGCGCCTATCTCGGTCATTGATTCAGCGAACCGGCGCATCGCATCCAGAAACCACGGAGATTAAAACTCATGCAAACCGAAGTGAAACCCGACGAACAAGTCATCGCCTATCAGTTGCCGCAAGTGCCGTACATGTCGAAGGATCTCGTGCACGGCGGCGTCATGACCGACTGGCTCGAAGACGACAACCTGTGGGTGCCCGCGACCGAAACCGTGTCGTTCAAGCCGCTCATTCTCAACGCGAGCCAGGGCTATTACGTGAATCTGCTGCGCGTGCGCCGCAGCGGCGTGATCTCGCGGCATCGTCATAGCGGCGCCGTTCATGCGATGGTGCTCAAGGGCCGCTGGTACTACCTCGAACACGACTGGGTCGCGGAGCAAGGCGGCTATGCGTTCGAGCCCGCGGGCGAAACGCACACGCTCTTCGTGCCCGAAGACGTGCCCGAGATGATTACCTGGTTCCATGTCACGGGCGGCTATACCTATGTCGATCCGCAAGGCGTCGCGCAGGGTTACGAAGACGTCTTCACGAAGATCGAGGCGGCGCGCCGGCACTATACGTCGATCGGTCTGCCCGCCGATTACATCGAATCCATCATCCGATGAACGCCATGACATCCACTCTTCCCGCATCGATGCAATACGTCGACCACGGCGCGGGCGGCGCGCCCGACTGCATGCGGCTCGCGCAGGGACCGCTGCCCTCGCCCGGCCCGAACGACGTGTTGATCGAAGTCGCCTACGCAGGCGTGAACCGTCCCGACGTGCTGCAACGCTCGGGTTCGTATCCGCCGCCGCCGGGCGCATCGCCGCATCTGGGACTCGAGGTGTCGGGGCGCATCGTCGCAACGGGCGCGGAGGTCACGCAATGGCGCGCCGGCGATGAAGTCTGCGCGCTCGTGCCCGGCGGCGGCTACGCGCAATACTGCATCACGGATGCATCGCATTGTCTGCCGCTGCCGAAAGGTTTCACGCTGCTGCAGGCCGCGGCCTTGCCCGAAACGTACTTCACCGTCTGGACCAACGTGTTCGAGCGCGGCCGCCTGCAGGCGGGCGAAACGTTTCTCGTGCACGGCGGATCGAGCGGCATCGGACTGACGGCGATCCAGCTCGCGCACGCATTCGGCGCGCGCGTCATCACGACCGTCGGCAATGCGGAAAAAGCGCAGGCCTGTCGCGAAGCGGGCGCGGATCATACGATCAACTATCGCGACGAAGATTTCGTCGATGCCATCGCGACTCTCACCGATGGAAAAGGCGTCGACATCATCCTCGACATGGTCGGCGGCGACTACATCGCGCGCAATATCCGCGCGCTCGCGCTCGAAGGCCGGCTCGTGCAGATCGCGTTTCTCGAAGGCAGCCGCATCGAACTGGATGCCATGCCGATCATGCTGCGCCGTCTCACCTTTACCGGATCGACTCTGCGCGCGCGCAGCATCGAACAGAAAGCGGCGATCGCGAAAGCGCTGCACGCGCACGTCTGGCCGCTGCTCGAAGCGGGCCGCGCGCTGCCCGTGATTCATCGCGTGCTGCCGCTCGCCGACGTCGCGGCCGCGCACGCGCTGATGGAATCGAGCAGGCATATCGGCAAAATCATGCTAAAAGTGGGAGACCAATAACGTGCGGCACGACAAGCGTGTGGTCCTGGTGACGGGCGGCAGCGGCGGCATCGGCGAGGCGCTCGTCGAGCGCTATGCGCGCGATGGCGCGGCCGTCGGCATCGTCGATGTCAACGAAGAAACAGGCGCGGCGCTCGCAAGACGTCTCGCCGATGCGGGCCTGCGCGTGCATTTCGCCCATGCCGACGTCGGCGATTTCGCCGCGTGCGAAGCCGCGTGCCGTGCGATCGAGGCCGCGCTCGGTCCGGTCGATACGCTCGTCAACAACGCGGGCATTTCGCCGAAACACGCGGGCAAGCCGATGCCCGTCTGGCAGATGTCGCCCGACGAATGGCGCCGCGTGATGGACGTGAACGTGAACAGCGTCTTCAACTTCTGCCGCATTCTTGCGCCGGGTATGGTGGAGCGGCGCTTCGGACGCATCGTGTCGATGTCGTCGGTGGCGGGCAAGGCGTACCTCGACATCGTCGCCGCGCATTACAGCACGACGAAAGCCGCGCTGATCGGCATGACGCGGCATCTCGCGGGGGAGCTCGGGCCGCACGGCATCACGGTGAACGCGATCGCGCCGGGGCGCATCGATACGCCGCTCGTTCGCGGCGTCGCGCGGGAGGCCAACGAAAAGGTCGCGCAAGAAACGCCGTTGCGGCGGCTCGGCGCGCCCGACGAAGTGGCATCGACGTGCCTGTTCCTCACATCCGATGAAGCCGCGTTCGTCACCGGCCAGGTGATCGACGTGGCCGGCGGATGGCTGATGACATGACGACGCACGCGCCGTTGAGAACCATCGGCTTTCCGGGGCGATACACGCAAGGGCCGGGCGCGTTGTCCGCGCTCGGATCGACGCTCGCGGAACTCGGCGCGCGACGCGCGTTCGTGCTCGTCGATGCCGCGGTCATCGCTCGCGTGTCGGTGCAAGTCACGCGATCGATCGAAGACGCGCACATCGTCACGTTTCCCGGCGAATGCACGGCCGCGGTCATCGCGAAGCTGAGCGACGATGCGCGCGAACTCAACGCGGATGCCGTCGTGGCCATCGGCGGCGGCAAGACGATCGACTCGGCGAAAGGCGTCGCCCGGGCGCTGAACGTGCCGATCGTGATCGCGCCGTCCGCCGCTTCGAGCGATGCGCCGACGAGCCGCCTCATCATCCTGTACGACGACGCGCATCGCGTCGCGGGCATCGACATGTTGCCGCGCAATCCGGACGCGGTGATCGTCGATACCGCGCTGATCGCCGCCGCGCCCGCGCGTCTCTTCGCGGCCGGCATCGGCGATGCGCTCAGCAAGAAGTACGAAGCCGCGCAATGCCAACGCGCCGATGGCCTGAACTCGTACGGCACGCCGCCGCTGCCGGGCGCGCTGCTGCTCACGCGCGCGACGCTCGCGATCCTGCTCGAAGACGGCGCGCGCGCCTACGCCGACATCCGGCGCGGCGAACTCACCGATGCCGTCGAACGCGTGATCGAAGCGACCGTGCTGTTGAGCGGCGTCGGCTTCGAGAGCGGCGGCCTGTCGCTCGCGCATGCGCTGATCCGCGGACTCACGGCGATTCCCGCGATGGCCTCGATGATGCACGGCGAACTGGTCGCCTTCGGCACGCTTGTACAATTGTTCGTCGAAGATACATCGCCCGAAGAGATCGAACCGTTGGCCACGCTCATGACCGCAACCGGATTGCCGCTCACGCTCGCAGAACTGGGGCAGCACGCCCCGCTTACATCGGCACAGCAAACGCTCATCGCAAACGCCACGCTCGCCACGCGCTATAGCCGGCACATGTCGCCGCCGCTGACGGCTGCGCGGCTGATCGAAGGCATCGCCCGCGCCGATGCCTATGGACGCGCGCGCAGCCCATCATGAAACCCACGCGCGCTACGCTCGCGGATGTCGCGCGGCTGGCGGGCGTCTCGCTCGGCAGCGCGTCGCGCGCGTTGTCCGTGCCGGATCAGGTCAAGCCGCAAACGCTCGCCAATGTGCAGCGCGCGGTCGAACAGCTCGGCTACGTGCGCAACGGCGCGGCGCAGGCGCTTGCCTCGCGCAAGACGCGCACGGTCGCGGCCATCTATCCCACGCTCAACAACCCCATTTACGCCGATTCGATTCAGGCGCTTCAGCAGACGCTTTGGGGTTATGGGTATCAGTTGCTGATCGCGAGTCACGAATACAAACCGGCGCGCGAACTCGAATTGCTCCGTGCGATTCTGGAACGCGGCGTCGACGGGCTCGTGCTCGTCGGCACCGATCATCCGCCTGAAGTTTTCGAACTCACGCGCCTGTACGCGTTGCCTTATGTTCTGACGTGGTCGGTGGATGAAACGCAGTATCCGCATTGCGTGGGTTTTTCCAATTTCGACGCGGCTTACCGGCTGGCGAAACGCATCGTCGGATTCGGGCATCGGCATGTGGCGATGTGCGGCGGCTCGACCTTCGGCAACGAACGCGTGCGCGCACGGCAGGCCGGCACGCGCGCCGCGCTCAGGGAAGCGGGATTGGATCTGAGACCCGAATGGATCGTCGAAGCGCCGTTCACCTTTGAAGGCGGCAGGCAGGCGCTGCGCGAACTGTGGGACGGCGAAGCGCGGCCCAGCGTGGTCATCTGCGGCACCGATCTACAGGCAATCGGTCTGCTGGACGAATGCCGCGCGAAGGGCATTCGGGTTCCCGACGATCTTTCGGTAACGGGCTTCGACGATATCGAACAGGCGCGGCTCACCCAGCCGCCGCTCACGACGGTACGCGTTCCGTCGCTGGAGATCGGCACGCGCGCCGCGCGGCATCTCATGGCGCTGATCGACGGCAAGGACGGCGACAACGAGCTCGTGCTCGATGCGTCCGTCGTGGAACGCGGCACGCTGGCCAAACCCGCGGCCTGAACGCATCGTTCCGATTTTTGGTTTCATCGCCCGCGATGCGTCGTAGGCCCGCTCTTTGCTCGTTATCGTGACACCCCACATTCCGAAAAGGAGTTCACGATGCCGCGCCAACCCTCCACCCAGCCGACGACCACCGCCCCGTCCGGCGCCGCCCGCAGCCAGGACGCGATTCAGGTGCTGACCGACGATCATCGCGCCGTGCAAAAGCTGTTCGACGCGTTCGAGAAAGCGGAGAAAGACGATCTCGACGCGAAAGCCACGCTCGTGCGCCGCGCCTGCGAAGAACTGACGGTTCACGCGATGATCGAAGAAGAGTTGTTGTACCCGGCCGCGCAGGAAGCGCTGGACGAAGACGACCGGCCCGATGTCGAAGAGGCTTACGTCGAGCACTATCTCGTCAAGGTGCTGATCGAGAAGTTCACGCAGCTGAAGCCGTCCGACAAGGGTTTCGACGCCACGTTCAAGGTGCTGTCCGAAATGGTGAATCACCATATCGAAGAAGAAGAATCGGAACTGTTTCCGAAATTGCGCAAGTCCGGAGCCGATCTGGACGCGCTCGGCAGCAAGCTGATGCAGCGCAAGGAACAGCTCGAAGCGAAAATCCCGAAGGACGCAGGCGATAACACGATGCGCCTGCATTGACGCTCTTGAGCGCGCACCGGAGCCGAATCATGAAAAACCCCTGGGCGAAGAAGAACCCTTTCCTCAGCATGTGGCTTTCCGGTGCGAACGCGGTCATCGGGGCGACGCGCGGCCGCGCGACCACGCAAGCGAAACGGCGAGCGTCGACTCTTTTGACGGCCGCGCTCACGCCGCCGCGCAAGCCGAAGAAGCGGCGCGCGCGGCGTTGAACACCATTAATCCGCGAACGATCATTCGCGCAGCGCGTTGAGCAGATCGCCGAACGCCCGGTGAGTCGACGCGCTCAATCCCGCGCCAACCGCCGTCTGCACCGTGCGACGCAAGCCAAGAATCGCGACACCCACCAGCGCGAGCGCGACGAGTTCCGCATTGGGCGTGCGCAGAAACCATGGCGCGGGACGGGCGCTTGCCGGCAGTGCGCGGCGCGGCGCACGTGCGATTCGCATCGGTTCGTCGGCCATATGCGCGGCGATCAGCTCCGCGCGCGATTCCGCCATGCGCGCGAGCACGACGCTCTGAGCTTCGGCGTGCTTCATTGCGTCGCCTCCTTGATGGCATCGACGTCGCGGCGCAACTCGCTGCGCAGCAACTGGAACGGCTCGGCCGGCTTGCGCGACATCATCACGATGACCGCGATCACCGCAACCGCGAGCCACGCAGCCGCGACGCACCACGCCGTCAGCACGAGATGCGGCGTGCCGACAGCCGTCACGATCACCGCGATCGATACGAACGACAGCGTGAACAGCGCGCCGATCGCGAGCGCGACGAGTGCGACGACTTCATGCAGCACGCGCTTCTTGGTTTCAGCGAGTTCGATCGGAATCAACTCGCCGTAGTCGACGAGGCGTCTCGTGCAGAAATGGCCGACCCTGCGCCAGTTGGCGATTTTTCTCTGAATTGTCATCGTTACTTCTCCGGCGAGTTTTTGTCGAAACGGAGTGTTACGGATGACCAACAGCAGTGTGCATGCCAGCGCAACGCAACTTCATCGTGTCCGCTTGGCCGCGGTCTTGGCGTGAGCGCGCGCGAGACGCCGCGCGATGTCGGCGGCCGCGCCGTCGTCGGTCCGCGCCGGAGCTTCGCCGCCCTGCTTTTCCGATGCGAGTTGCAAATAAGCGGCGGCCAGCTTGCGCAGTTCTTCCTCCGTTGCATCTTCGATACCGATCAGCTGATTGCTCGCCGTGCGATGCGACGCGAGCAACTCGTTGAGCTTCAGATGCATCGCCACGCTGTCCTTGTTCGCGCTCTGCTGAATCAGGAACACCATCAGAAACGTGATGATGGTCGTGCCCGTGTTGATGACGAGTTGCCACCCGTCCGAAAACTTGAATAGCGGTCCGGATATCAGCCAGACCACGATGCAAATGACCGCCAGCCCGAACGCGACCGGCGAGCCGGCCCATCTCGTGACTGCGCTTGCGAAAGCATCGAACGCGCGAGTGACGGGATGTGCGTTCGCATAGGCCGGGCTGGACGTGTTGGGCACCGTGTCCAGCGGCGCCGCGTCGGAAATCTGGTCTCTGTCGTTCATGTTTCTCCCCTGCATACTGCAAAAGAAAGGTTCGAGCTACCGTGCCTTTCGATGGACGCGTCGTGCCTTCCCGGAAATGCGTCGTCCGTATCGTTTTTTTCTTGTTGTTTCGACCGTCTGGCGGACGACGCACGCTTCGACCTGCCATCGCGCGCGTCTTCCGTCTGATGAAAAGCGTCGCTTACTTGAGTTCGTCCGGCACCTTGCCGCCGTTTTCCGCGAGCTTCTGCATGACCTGCTTATGAAGCCAGATATTCATTGCAGCGGAATCTTCCGTGTTGCCCGAGTAGTGCAGTTCCGCAGCCAGTTCCTTGCGCGCGGACAGGCTGCTGTCCAGACCGAGCAGCTTCATCAGATCGACGATCGACGTGCGCCAGTTGAGCTGCTCGCCGTGATTCGCCTGCATCTTCGTCAGCACGGCCTCGACGTCCACTTCCTGCATCGGCGCGGCGGCTTGTGCGGCCGGTTGTGCGGGCGTGGACGCGGCGGTGGACGTCGTCGGCGCGGCCGCAGCGCCTCCGGCCGGCGCTGCCGCCTGACCCGCAGCCGTGCCCGTGCCGGTGCTCGCCGGTGCGCTGTCGTGGTGGAAGATCTTGTTCAGGATATTGGAAAAAATACTCATGGCCCCTCCTTCAGAAGTGAGTTCACGAACGATGCAAGTCCCGTGCCGCTACCGCCGCGCATGCGATGCGGAATAACGCTTGCTGATCGCATGTCGTGCCGGAGCGAGCACGATAACGCGTCTTTCCCCACCACCACAGCAGAGCTGCAAAGCCGCCAAGGAGTCACCGTGGATATGCCTTCCTGTTCCCCTTCCATCACGACGATGATCCGCACGGATCACACGCATGTCATGGCGGCGTTTCATCGCTATCACGCGGAGACATCGTGGTGGAGAAAGCGCGCGATCGTCGAGCTTGCGTGTACTGCACTTGAAATTCACGCGCAACTGGAGGAAGAAATCTTTTATCCCGCGTTGAGCGAGGCAATGGCAGGCGACGAGCGTCTCGCCAAAAGCAAGCCCGAGCACGACCAGATGCGCGAAGACATCGCGAAGCTGCGCGCGATGGGTCCGCAGGACGCCGCCTACGACGCGCGTTTCATGCAGCTCATGCGTGAAGTGATGCACCACGTCGCCGATGAGGAAACCGTCTTGCTGCCCACTGCCGAACGCGCGCTCGCTTCGCAGTTGTCGGAACTTGGTGCGCGCATGACAAAGCGCCGCATGCAACTCGTCGCACAGAGTCGTCCGTCTGCGATTGCGGCGAATACGTTCGGAACGTTTCCGCTCGCATCGCTCGCCGTGATGTCCCTTGGCGCGCTTGCGATCGCGCATTGCTTGCGGCCCGCTTCCGCGCGCCGCATCCGTCGATCTGCATGATTCAGTGTTCGCGCGGCGCGCCGTTGACTTCGACGATGAACACCGGAATCGACTTCGCGCCCGGCACCTTGCTTTCCTTCGCGCAATGCCATAGCGGGAGCAACGGATTGCACTCGGGGTAATAACCCGCGATGCATCCTTCCGGTATGTCATACGGATGTATGCGCAGGCCCGCCACACGCCGATCGAAACCATCGTCGGCAATGGTGCGCAGCGTGATGCGGTCATCTTTCTTCAGGCCGTGTCGCGCCATGTCGGCTTCGCACATGAAGATCACCATGCGATCGCCCTTGACGCCGCGAAAGCGATCGTCGTGACTATAGATCGTCGTGTTGAACTGACTGTCGCTGCGCAGCGTCATGAGGCGCAGCGAATCGGGTTCGCGTTCGGGCATGTCCGGGTCTTCGCCGAGCGTTTCCGGCACGAAGAATTCCGCCTTGCCGCTCTTCGTCTGCCACTTGCGTTCGCGCGCGGGCAGAGCGCGAGGAAAACCGCCGGGCGTCCACATTCTTTCGTTGAAGTCGTGAAAGCTCTCGGGATACGTCTTCGCGATTTCATCGCGTACCAGCGCATAGTCGTTGCGCCAGCGATCCCAGTCGATGGTCGATCGCTCGCCGAGCGTATGCTTCGCCAGTTCCGCGACGATATACGGCTCCGAGCGCGCATCCGGCGACGCGGGCTCCGCGACGCCGCGCGAACCGTGAATGCAGCCGGTGCTGTCTTCCATCGTGACAGCCTGCGCGCCGCTCGCTTGCGTATCGATCTCGATGCGGCTCAGACACGGCAGAATGTACGACTTCTCGCCATGCACGAGATGACTGCGATTGAGCTTTGTCGCGACATTGACGGTGAGCTTCAGACCGCGCCACGCCGGTTCGATGCGCATGCGGTCGGGCACCGAACGCACGAGGTTGCCGCCAAGATTGATGACCGCGCTGACCTTGCCATCGAGCATCGCTTCGAACGCTTCGACGATATTCATGCCCTTCTCGCGCGGCGGCTCGAAACCGAACTGGCTCGCGAGCTTGTCGAGCGGCGCGAGCTCCGGCTTCTCGGTGATGCCGACAGTGCGCTGCCCCTGCACGTTCGAATGCCCGCGCACCGGCGACGGTCCCGCGCCCGGCTTGCCGACATTGCCGCGCAGAAAGAGCAGATTGCACAGCATGCGTACGTTCTGCACGCCCTGCCTGTGCTGCGTGATGCCCATGCCGTAGTGGGCCATCACTGCGTTCGCGCGCATGTATTCGTCGGCGGCGGCTTCCATGTCAGCGCGCGGCAGTCCCGCCACGCGCTCGATATCGTCCCACGATGCAGCGCGCACGTAATTCGCGAAGGCTTCGAAGCCCACGGTATGCGTTTCGATGAAATCGACATCGAGCACGCGCGGTTCGTTCGCTTCCTTCGCGCGGTCGTCGGCGTGAATGACGGCCTTGCAGATGCCGAGCAACGCAGCGGTATCGCCGCCCGTTTTCAGCTGATGATATTGCGTGCTGATGAGCGTATGCGCGGGCGTCATCATCTCGACGGGCGACTGCGGGTTGGCGAACTTCAGCAGTCCCGGCTCGCGCAGCGGATTGAACGTGATGATCGGCACGCCGCGCTTTCTTGCTTCCTGCAGCTGATGCAGCATGCGCGGGCTGTTGGTCCCGACGTTCTGTCCGAGGAAGAACATGAGGTCGGTCTTCTCGAAGTCCTCGAGCCTGACGGTGCCGACGCCCACGCCGATCGCTTCCTTCAGTCCGACGCTCGTGCTTTCATGGCACATGTTCGAACTGTCGGGCAGATTGTTGGTGCCGTACATGCGCGCGAAAAGCTGATACATGTACGACGTTTCCAGCGATGCTCTGCCCGATGCATAGAACACGACGCTTTTCGGATCGAGCGCGCGCAGTTCGCGGCCGATGTCCTCGAAGGCTTCCTGCCACGAGACGCTCACGTACTTGTCGGTGGCCGCGTCGTAACGCAGCGGCGCGGTGAGACGACCCGCGTCCTCGAGATCGTGGTCATGCCACGCGCATAGCTGCGTCACCGTATGAAGCTCGAAGAACTGCGGCGTCATGCGCTTCGCCGTCAGATCCCATGCGGTTGCTTTCGCGCCGCTTTCACAGAACTCGAAGGTGTGCGGATCGGCGGGCTTGGCCCACGAACAGCTCACGCACGCGAAGCCTTCGGGCTTGTTCTGCTTCATGAGCACGGTGCTCGCCTTGAGCGGCACCTTCTCGTGAACGAGCGCGCCGGTGACGGCTTTGAGCGAACCCCATCCGCCCGACGAATAGGGATAAGCGTCGTTCTTGCGAACGGCATTGTCTGATTCGGCCATGTCTTTGCCTCGCGCGTTGTGCGTTTATCTGCATGTATTTGCCTGATGCGCGAGCAATTGCCGTTCCTTTCTGATTGCTTAAGCGAGCGCAGTTCCCTGGCCGCAATTCAGCGCGCCGTGCAAAGATGCGTGTTGACCTGCACGGGCGGCGCATCGTCATCGAATGGCTTCTGCCGCTCGAAGCTTTCGATCACGCCGGGCCTGAAGACGAGGCAATACGTGGAACCTCCGTATTGGAAGTAGCCGAGCTCTTCGCCCTTGCGCACGCGCTGGCCCGGCAACGCCTCGATCATGCATGACGACACTTCCGCCATGCCGACGAACACGCACGCAACCTCGCCGATGTCCGGATCGTCGCAATCGATGACGATGACCGCGCGCGCCGCGACCGCAGTGATATAGCCTTGCGAATCGTTGAGGCTGCCGGGATCTTCGCCTTCCGAGTCGGCATCCGAGAAGTAGGTGCCGTCGACGAGATATGCCTTCACGATCGTGCCGCTCACCGGCGCATGCCAGCGATGATAGAAAAACGCGCTTAGAAAGGCCTGATACACCGTGCCACCGACGAATCGCTTCGCGAGTTCCGCTTCTTTCGCCGTGAACATGTCCATCAGCGAATAAGGCTGCGACTTGATCCAGAACGAGTCTTCCAGTTGCACATCGTCCTGGACGTTATAGGGCGAAGCCTCGCACGCACTGACGATGATCTTGGCGTTATCCGGCTCTGCAACAGGCCGCGCGCCAGGCTTGAATTCGCGCGTGAAGAAATGATTCCACGACGCGAAGCCCCAATACGGCTTATGCGGATCGCAGAGAAACTGGTGCAGTCCGATCTTGCTATCGGCCTCTTTGCTGAACCAGCCATCGGGCGCGTCGGTGTTCAGATGCGTGCGCGAATACGGTCCGCTGAGAAAGCCGGACCACACGTTCAGCACGCGCTTCAGATGCGCGTTGAATGCGGGATCGCGAAAGAGCGCATAGCCCGACGGCATGACCATCGGCCAGTCTAGCAATGCGTTGATGGGGCAATGGATCAGGCTCGATTCGCTGAACGGCGGCGCGTACGTCAGCATCGCATCGAGCAATACGATGAATTCGTCGATGCTCGCATAACCGAGCTTGAATCCGGCTTCATGCGCCTGACGGATCGCGCGCGTGAAGTCCATGCGCACGACCGGATCGTCGTGGATGAAAGCCGCCATCTCTTCGATGACGCTGTTGCGTTTCGTTCTGCCCGCGCGCTGCCGGGCGTACTCGGCGAATGTCTCGCGAAAGCGCGCGATCGCCTGCTCTTCGCGCGGGAGCCATTCGCCCAGTCTGTGGCGCTGATTCGTCGCCATTGTCGTCTCCGATCGATGTACCGATCGAAGACGGCCAGCAGTTTGTATGCCTCCCTTACTTCTGCACGCCCGGCCGCAGCGCAGCGACGTCGCGCCCTTCGCGAGGCGTCATGCGAGCGAGGAACACGACGCCCGCAGCGAGAATCGACATCACGGCGAGGCCTGTCAGGCCGCCCTGAATCGAACCCGTCTTTTGCTCGAGAAAGCCGAAGGTGGCCGGCGCGACGAAGCCGCCGAGATTGCCGATCGAATTGATCAGCGCAAGCACGGGCGCGGCGATGCGCGCATCGAGATAGCCTTGCGGAATCGGCCAGAACAGCGACGATGCAGCCTTGAACCCGATAGCGGCAAAGCAGATTGCAACGAACGAGAACACCGGACTGCCCTGGCCCGCTGCGTACATGCCGGCGGCCGCGATGAGCAACACGCACGCGACCCATGCCTGCTGAAACTTGAAGCGCGCCGCGAGCGCCGCGAACAGATACATCGCGACGATGGAAATGAGCCACGGAATCGAGTTGAACAATCCGACCTGGAAATCGTTCAGGTGCCCCATCTTGCGGATGATGCTCGGCAGCCAGAACGTCGCGCCATAGATCGTCAGCGACACCGAGAAATAGATCAGGCAGAAGATCAGGATCTGCGGATCGCGCATCAGGCTCCACGACGACGGCGTCTTCACATGCGCGGCGTCGCGGCGGCGCTGCTCGTCTTCGATTTCCGTGACGATCGCGTCCTGCTCGGCGCGCGTGAGCCACTTTGCATCGCGCGGCTTCGAATCGAGCCAGAACCAGACGAAGCCGGCGAGCACGACCGACGCCATGCCTTCGATGATGAACATCCACTGCCAGCCGCGCAGGCCCGCGCCTTCGATCAGCATCAGACCGCCCGAGATCGGGCCGGAGAACACGGAAGCGAGCGCGGAACCGCTCAGGAAGACGGCCATCGCCTTGCCGCGTTCATCGCGCGGCAGCCATTGCGTGAAATAGAACACGACGCCCGGAAAGAAGCCCGCTTCGGCCGCGCCGAGCAAGAGACGCATCGCATAGAACGAGGTCTCGCCCTGCACGAAGGCCATGCCCACGGCCGCGAGTCCCCACGTAATCATGATGCGCGTGAGCCACGCTTTCGCGCCGAAGCGCTGCATCAGCATGTTCGACGGCACTTCGAACACGGCATAGCTCACGAAGAACAGGCCCGCGCCGAGGCCATAAGCGGCCGCGCCGATGCCGAGGTCCGCGCTCAAATGCTGACGCACGAATCCGATGTTCACCCGGTCGATGTAATTGACGATGAACATCACGACGAAAAGCGGCAGCACATGCCACTTGATCTTGCGAACGGCGCTCGACAGCGCGCTGGAACTGCTCATGAGGGTGTCTCCTTGAATGCCTTGTGTTGTTGTTCTATGGCTCAGAAGCGCGGATTCTTGCCTGAGAATTCCGGCTGATATCTGCGCATCTGCGAAAGGTCGTCGCGATTGCGCACGCCGCACGTCTTGTACTGCTCGTGCAATTCGGCGAGCTTCTCGCGATCGAGCTCGACACCGAGACCGGGCGTCGTCGGCACGCGCACCGCGCCGTTATCGAACTTCACGCGGCCGCCCTTGATGACTTCCTCTTCCTGCCACGGGTAATGCGTGTCGCATGCGTAGGTGAGGTTCGGCACACTCGCGGCGACATGCGTCATCGCCATGAGGCTGATGCCGAGGTGCGAGTTCGAATGCATCGACATGCCGAAGCCCCAGAGCTTCGCCATGCGCGCGAGTGTCTGCGTGGCGCGCAGGCCGCCCCAGTAGTGATGATCCGAAAGCAGCACCTTGATCGAGCCCATGTTGCAGCCGCGGCGGAAGTCGTCCATCGTCGTGATGACCATGTTGGTCGCGAGCGGCAGTTTCGTGTGCTTCTGCAGTTCGGCCATGCCTTCGAGGCCGGGGCACGGATCCTCGTAGTATTCGAGAATTTCATCGAGCTGCGGCGCGGCCTCGATGCTGGTTTCGAGCGTCCAGTTCGCGTTCGGATCGAGACGCAGCGGCATGCCCGGGAACGCCTTCGCGAGCGCCTGCATGCACGCAATTTCATGCGCCGGCTCGAACACGCCGCCCTTCAGCTTGATGCTCTGGAAACCGTAGAGGTCGATCATGCGCTGCGCCTGCGCGACGATCTGCTCCGGGCTGATGCCCTCGCCCCACGCATCGGGCGCATACGGCTTGTCGATGTGCTCGGCGTACTTGAAAAACAGATACGCGCTGTAGGGCACGGCGTCGCGCACCTTGCCGCCGAGCAAGTCCACGACCGGCGCGCCGACGATCTGGCCTTGCAGATCGAGCATCGCCACTTCGAGCGTGCTGATGACCTTGGGCGCGTTTTTCGCGGCGTGCGAGCCGGGCGCGAGTTCGAATTCGACCGCGCCGGGCGTCGCGGTGATCGTCGCGCGCACGCGTTCTTCCATCACATTCAGATCGAAAGGAGACAGGCCGATAACGAGCTCCTTCGCCTGATCGAGCACCCGCAGCATCGGCTCGTCGCCGTAAGTCTCCGAGATGCCGACGCGTCCGTCGCTCGTCTCCAGTTCGACGATCGCGCGCAACGCCCACGGTTCGTGGATGCCCGCGGCGTTGAGCAACGGACCATCGCGGAATGCGATCGGCGTGATTCGAATCTGGGTGATGGCGATATCGCGGGTCATGTCGGGCGTTCCGAAAATTAATGGAATGGCCGAATGGTAAAGCACTAATATATTAATGTGTCAGTCGGGTAAACGCCGACCCGCCAACGGCTTACTCATCGGGCATGGGCGCGGCTATAGTACTAATGTTTCAGTCGCCTTCCTTTCAATCCGAAATGAATAATTCCGCTTCCGTGCATCGCCTGGACCGTTCTCGTCATGCCGCGCCGCAGGTGTTCGAGCGGCTGCGCGACATGATCCTGTCGCTCGAACTGGAACCGGGCACGGTGCTGTCGCGCACCGAACTCGCGACGCGCTACGGCCTGAGCCAGACGCCGGTGCGCGACGCGCTGATGAAGCTCGGCGAAGAAGGACTGGTCGATATTTTTCCGCAGCACGCGACGGTCGTAAGCCAGATCAGCGTGGCATCGGCGATGCAGGCGCACTTTCTGCGTCGCTCGATCGAACTGGAAATCGTGCGCACGCTCGCGCGGGAGCATAAGGCGTCGCTGATCGCGCGGCTGCGCGCGACGATCGCGGAACAGATGGAATGGATGGAGCCGCAGGACGTCGAGCAGTTCTCAGCGCTCGATCAGGCGTTTCATCGGCAGATGTATGAAGCCGCGGGCGTGCCGCAGTTGTGGGATCTCGTGCGCAGACTCAGCGGGCATATCGACCGGTTGCGGCGGCTGCATCTGCCGGTCGAAGGCAAGACGATGGCCGTGGTGCGCGACCACACGGAAATCGTCGATGCCATCGAAAAAGGCGATGCCGATGCCGCCGATGCCGCGTTGCGCAAGCATCTTTCCGGCACGCTCAGTCAGGTGGACGAGATCCGCACGCGCCACCCGACCTTCGTCACGGATCACTGATGTTCAAACGCCGTGCGCGCTCAGGCGCGCCGAATACCAGCGCGAAAACTGCTCCACGTAGCTTTCCGTGAACGGCGAGAACACCGCTGGCCGATACGCCGGATCCTGCGTGCCTTCGTGCGTGATTTCGACGAGATGCTTGTCCTGCGCGTTCGTCGCGACCCACACTTCCGTCAGATCCTGAAGCTGATAATCGACGCCTTCGACGGCATCCGCGTGCACGAGCCATTTCGAACGCACGAGCGTTTTATCCGGCGCGAGCGGGATGATGTACGAAATCACCGCATGATCGCTCATGACGTGCGTCCATGAGTTGTGCGTCCAGAGATGCGTGTCGCCGAGATCGCGGCGCTGCAGATTGCCGAGCAGCTTCTGGCTCGCGACCTTCGTGCTGATCGTCTGCGATTCGCCGTAGCCCGCGATCACGAGTTGTTGCGTCCGGAATTGCGTGACCGCATCTTCGTCCAGCCATTCGACGGTCGCGCTCGTGAAGCCGTCGTTCTCCCAGCTCGCCTGACACGCCGCGTTCCGTTTTTTATAGGCTTCGATTTCGAGCAGCGATTCTTCGCTGAGATTCTCCGGACAGAAACCGAAATCTTCCGGCAAAAACGAGGCAGTGAGTTCCGGATGCGTCGCGGCGCAGTGATAGCACTCGCGATTGTTCTCGATCACGAGCTTCCAGTTGCCGTTTTCGATGATCTCCGATTCGAACGCGATCTTCGTGTTCGTGAGGTCGTAGGGCGCGAAGCGCGGCGCCATCGTGTCTTCGAGCTTCGCGATGTCCGCCGGCGGCTCGTCGGCGAGGCACACGAAAATATGTGTCCCGACGATCCGCGTATGCACCGGCAACAAACTGCGGCACTTCGCGTCGAAATCCTTGCCCATGTGCGCGGCGTGGCGCAGGCTGCCGTCGAGATCGTAAGTCCATTGGTGATACGGGCAGACCAGCATGCCGACGGTCGATTTCCCCGGTTCCTTCAGGCGCGCGCCGCGATGCCGGCAGACGTTCCGATAAGTGCGGATGTTCTCGTCGTCATCCCGAACGATGATGATCGAAGCACGGCCGATATCGACGGTCGACACATCGCCCGGCTCGGGCACGTCGGCCGTCACGCCGACCAGCATCCAGTGCTTCTGGAAGAAGACCTCGACGTCCGTCTCGAACACGTCCTGCCGTCCGAACAGCTCGCCGGGCAAGCCATGCCCGGGCTCGCGGCTGCGGATCAGTTCGCCATGCGTCTTCATTTGCACTTCGGACATCGTCGCTCTCCAACGTTCAGGGTATCGGGACTTCGAATGGTCCCGCCATATTCCGAGTATTGGATCGCTGAAAAATAGCGTCAATGCGCTTTATTTTCGGTGTCGCATGACTTTGGTTTATGCGAGCGCGCCGTCGCGCAGCCATTCGATCAGACCGCCGATGGCAGGCGTGAAAGCGCGGCCATGCGGCACCACGGCGAAGTACGAATCGGTCGGCCTGAACGATGCCACTTCCAGCCTGACGAGATCCCCGCTCTCGATAAAATCCTGAACGAGCCGGCCCCATCCGAGCGCGACGCCCTGGCCGTAGCGCGCGGCCTGGATCGCATCGGTATAGAGGCTGCAACGCAGCGCGAAGTTCAGGCGCATCGGCCGGCATCCGAGCGCGTGGAACCACTCTTCCCAGCCCATCCAGCCTTCGGTCGTCGAATCCGACTCGACGAGCACCGCGCCAGCCAGTTCGTCGAGCGTCGCGGGCGCGGGCTGCTTTTGGAGCCATGAAGGCGCGCAGACCGGAAACACCTCCTCGTCGAACAGCAAAGTCGCCGTGCCGTCCGGCCACAGCCCGTTGCCGAAGCGCACGGCGACGTCGATTTCCTTGTGCCGCAAGTCGGCCGTGAACATCTGCGTCGACAGCCGCAGCTGCAGGTCGGGCTGCAACGCCTTGAGCGACGCAAGCCGCGGCAGCAGTCGAAAATGCGAAAACGCGGATGTCGCCGCGAGCACGAGTTCCTGCTGAACGGGCCCGCGCGCGAGGCGATCGAACACGCTCGCGATCTTCTGCATCGATTCCGCGACGACGCGATACAGCGCCTCGCCTTCGTCGGTCAGTTCGATCGCGCGATGCAGACGGCGAAATAGCCGCGTGCCGAGCGTCTCTTCGAGAAAGCGCACCTGCCGGCTCACGGCGGCCTGCGTAACGCCCAGTTCATGCGCCGCGAGCGTGAAGCTGCCGAGCCGCGCGACGGCCTCGAACTCCACCAGCGCCGTCACCGACGGAATGAGCCGCCGATAACCCTTCGTTTTTTCGGTTGCCGGTTTCATGCGGCGCTCATAGAACGGCCTTCGATTCGGCGGCGGGCCATCCCTGCATCATCGTGCCGATTTCCTCGTCGAGCCATTGGCGAAACTGAATGTATTCCGGGCGTGCTTTCGCGTTGCGATGCGTGATGATGTAGTGATGACGATCGTGGAACACCAGCGCATCGTCGACGGGACGCACCAGCTTTTTCTGCTCCACCTGACGATGCACGAGGTGATGCCAGCCGAGCAAGGTGCCCTCGCCCGCTTCGGCCTGAGCCACAAGCAGGCGATAGTCGTTGCTTTCGAAATCGTCGTGCTGATCGAGCCGCTCGGAACCGTCGCCTTGCTGATACCAGTTTTTCCACACGCGCCAGTCGACGTGCTCGCACACCTGCGCGCGCCCGAGCAGCGACAGGCTCAGCGTCGGATGCGCGAGCAGATCGAGCGGCTTTAGCGTACGGCCATGAAAATAGCGCTCGAAAAACGGAACGCTACATACCGGATAAACGATGTCGTGAAAAAGCGGCTCGACTTCGTACTCCGCTTCGCGCGGCGGATTCTTCGTGATGATGACATCCGGCTCCATCAGATCGTCGAGCTCCATGAAGTGCTCGGTCACCATCACATGCAGGCGGATGTTCGGAAAACGCTGGCGAAACGCGGGTAATCGGAACGAGAGCCAGAGCGCCGAAAACGTATGAGAGATGCAGAGCGTGAGCGCATGCCGGTCGACGCGCCGCACCGCCTGCGCCGCCTCCGCGATGTTCATGATCGACAGATACGACGCGTTGTAGAGAATGCGGCCGGCGTCGGTCAGCGCGATGTGCCTGCCGGTGCGCTCGAAGAGCGCGACCTCCAGCGTGTCCTCCAGCTCCTTGATCTGCCGGCTGACGGCCGCCTGCGTGACGCACAGCACTTCGGCGGCTTGCGTGAAGCTCTCGTAACGCGCCGCGGTGACGAAGCACCGAAGCGCGCGCAGCGACGGCATCTGGGCGAGAAGCCTGTCCGCGAACTGCTGTTTCTTCTGCATGTGACTCACCTTCGAGGGCTCGCGATCAGCGCTTGTTCTTCGTGTTCACTCGCGCCCTTGCACGCGGCGCATGATCGCGTCGAGCGCCTTCGAGTAGTGCGCGTAGGTGCCCCGCTCCGACAGTTCGCGATTGAGCTGCTCGTTGAGGCCGCCTGGCGTGCTGACACGCCCGATCATCGACGAGAAGGGTTGCGTATCGAGCGTCGTTTCATGAGCGAGGCCCACATGATAGCCCGACAAAAACGAACGCGCGGACGCATACGGCACGCCTTGCCGCGCGAGCCACGACGCCTGCTCTTCGAGCAACGCGAAAAACGCCGCCATCGTCGCGGTGGCGGCCGATAACGCATTGAACTGGTGTTCGTCGTCCACTTCGACCGCTTCGCCGAGCGGCGCGAAGAGCGCGCGTGCGATGTCATCGCGCGGACAGAGCGCCGTGCTGCCCTTGCCCGACGCAACAGCGGGTAGCGGAATCGCGCGCACGACCTTGGCCGCGCGGCGCACGAGGGCGCGCATCTCATCGAGCGACTTGGCCGCGATGAAGCTGATGACGTGATGCCGCGCATCGAACGTGAGTTCGCCCAGCACGTCTGCCGCGATTTGCGGCAAGACCGCGAGACACACGACATCCGATGCATCGAGCACGCCCTGATTGCTGACGCAAACCTCGATGCGCGCGTCGAGTTTCGCAAGACGCGCGGCGGTCTGCGCGTTGCGCGGAGACAGCGCGACCCGCTCGAAGGGAACATCGAAACGAATCATGCCGGTCACGACCGCCTCCGTGATCGTGCCCGTGCCGATAAAGCCAATACGCATGTTGCCTCGTCCGATAATCAGTCGAGCTTCAGCCAGGTCGTCTTCAGCTCGCAATATTGGTCGTGCGCGTAGACCGACTTGTCGCGTCCGCCGAAACCGGACTGCTTGAAGCCGCCGAACGGCGTCGACAGATCGCCCTCGCCGAAGCAGTTGACGGTCACGGTGCCCGCGCGGATGCGCGCCGCCACTTTGTGCGCCTGGTTCACGTTGTCGGTCCACAGCGAAGCCGCGAGTCCGTAGCACGTATCGTTTGCGATCCGCACGGCCTCGTCGACGTCAGCATATTCGATAAAGCACACGACCGGGCCGAAGACCTCGTCGCGCGCGATGCTCATGTCCGGCGTGACGTTATCGAAGATGGTCGGCTCGACGAACCAGCCGCCCGTTTCCGCGAGCGTCGCGTTGCCGCCGCAAGCGACGCGCGCGCCTTCTGCCTTCGCCTTCTCGATGTGGCCGAGCACCTTGCGGTAATGCGCTTCCTCGATGAGCGAGCCGAGCTTGACATCGGGATCGAGCGGATCGCCCGTCTTCCAGCCTTCGAGCACGGCCTGCATCTTTTGCAGCAGTTCGGCCTTGTGGCTCGAATGCACCAGAATGCGCGATCCCGCGCTGCAGTTCTCGCCCATGTTCCAGAACGCGGCGGCGACGGCCTGCTCCGCGACGGCATCGAGATTGGCGACATCGGGCAACACGACTTGCGGATTCTTGCCGCCGCATTCGAGCACGACGCGCTTCATGTTCGTTTCGGCGGAATAGCGCAGGAAGCGCTTGCCCGTTTCAGTGGAACCCGTGAACGCGATGAGATCGACATCGGCGTGCGTGCCGAGCGCCTGCCCCGCGCTTTCGCCGAAGCCCGTCACCACGCTGAACACGCCGGGCGGGACGCCGGCTTCGAGCGCGAGATCGGCAATACGCAGCGTCGATAGCGACGTCTGCTCCGCGGGCTTCACGATGACGCTATTGCCCACGGACAGCGCCGGCCCGATCTTCCACGCGAGCATCAGCGCGGGGAAATTCCACGGCAGCACCGCACCGACGACGCCAATCGGCTCGCGCGTGATCATGCTCACGACGCTCGCCCCCGATGGCGACAGCGCGTCGTAACGCTTGTCCGTGACCTCGGCATGCCAGCGAACGCACGCCGCCGATTCCGGAATGTCGAGACCCATGCATTCGCTGATCGGCTTGCCTGCTTCGAGCGCTTCGAGCAGCGCGAGTTCTTCGGCGTTGTCGTCGATGAGTTGCGCGAGACGCTGCAAGACGGCCTTTCTCTGCGATGGCGCGGCCTTCGACCACACGCCCGATTCGAACGACTCGCGCGCCGCGACGACCGCGCGATCCACGTCCTTCGCTTCGCACCTGGCGATCTGCGCGAGCACCTTGCCCGTCGACGGATTCAACGTATCGAACGTTTCATTCGATGCCGCGTTGCAGCGTGCGCCCGCGATGAACGCGCGGCCATCGAGCGACAGATGTTCGGCCTGACGTTTCCATTCCTGATGCGTCGTCATGTCATGTCCTCAAAGATTCAAAGCTCGGCGCCCGCCGAGAATTCCTTCATCCAGATTGCCGCCGATACCGCCACGTCCGCGATCGGCCGCATCGGCAGAGAACGCGGATGCGGTTGTTTCAGCAGTTGATCGATCAGCTCGTTCGAGCGCCCGAGCACATGTTCGGCGATGAGCTTCCCCGCCGCCGATCCGCGGCTCAAACCAAGTCCGTTGCAGCCGACTGCTTCGTACACGCCGTCGTCGCGCTGGCCGAAGAGCGCGCCATTGTTCGCCGAGAGGCACAACGCGCCGCCCCACGTGTATTGCAGCTCGACATCCTCGAGCATCGGAAAACGTCGATCGAACGAACGTCGATGCAGATGCTTCGCCTTCGTCAGATCATGTTCCGAGACCGACAGATTCGGCCGGAACGCGAAATGGTTGCGTACGCAAATACGGTTGGTCGCGAGACGTCGCACGGTCGTACCCATCGGGTCCGCGGGAATGAGCGCCCATGAATCCGTTCCGCCGAGCCGCGCGATTTCATCGTCGGTCATCACGCGCGACATCGACGCGAACGTGTAGACCGGCAGCAAGCCATTCGGATGGCCGCCGAACGTCGCCGCATACGCGTTGGTGCAGAGCACGACGCGCTTCGCTTCGATGCTGCCGTTCGCGAACGTCAGCAGCTTCGTCTGGCCGCGCGCTTCCATGTTCTTCACCGCGCTCAGTTCCAAGACCGTCACGTTCGACGGCTGCGTGGCCGAGAGACCGCGCATGAGTGCCGCCGGCTGAACCGTGCTGCATCCCGGCGTGAAGAGCGCGCTTTGATAGAAGCGCGTGCCCGTCACCTTCGCGATCGCGGCTTCGTCGAGCCATTCGCACGGCTCGTCGATACGCGCGAGTCCGTCCGCGAAATGCGTCAGCGCCGTGTGGCCTTTCTTGTTGACCGACGCGTGATACTTGCCGTCGTCGCGCCAGTCGCAATCGATGCCGTGCCGCTTCACCGTATCGCGCACATAGCCGATGCCGTGCCGTTGCAAGCGCACGTCCGCCTTGTCTGCCTCGACACTGCGCGAATAGCTTTCGCTGCTGATGTCGTGCGGCAGATCGACGAAGAAGCCGGAATTGCGGCCCGCCGTCGAGCGCCCGATGCGATCGGCCTCGACGAGCGCGATCGATGCATCCGGCGCAAGCTCGGCGAGCCGCCGCGCCGCGCACAAACCGGTGATGCCGCCGCCCACCACTACGTAGTCGAAGCGCAGCTCGCCCGTCACGCGGTTCGCGGGCGCGGCGGGCGGCAGGCTTTCCCACCATCCGTTGACGCCATCAGGTGCGGGAAGCCGCATGAAATCCAGTTTCGAGGCCATTCACGTATCGCGTTACTGAGCGTTGCGCAGCAAGGGTTGAACGAGCCTCGCGAAGGCGCTGCGTTCTTTGTCGTTCAACGTGCCGAGCGGCGCACGCGCGATGCCGACTTTCGTGCCCGCGAGCTCGCAGCCATAGCGCACGTACTGGATGAACTTGCCGCTGCGCTCCAGCAATTCGAGCACCGGAAGCAACTGCGTCATCAGCTTGCGGCCGGTGCTGAAATCCCCGCGTTTAACGCACGCTTCGAGCAAATCCGTATGCGCTTCCGGCAGAAAGTTCGACGCGCCCGCGACCCAGCTACGCGCGCCCCATGCGAAGAATTCGAGCGCCTGATCGTCCATGCCGCAACTGAGAACGAAGCGCTCCGGCAGTTGCGTGGCCAGATGATGCAGATGCGCGATGTCGCCCGTGCTCTCTTTCATCGCGGCGAAGTTCGGGCGTTGCAGCAGCTTGTCGAGCACTTCATCGCCAATGGCCGTGCCGGTGCGCGCCGGAAAGTTGTAGAGCATGATCGGCATGTCGAGCGCGTCGTCGACCTTCAGCAAGTGATCGAGCAGCTCGTCTTGCGTCGGCTGCACGTAGTAAGGCGCCGCGACCAGCAATGCGTCGTAGCCCGCGCGCTTCGCTTCGTTACCGAGACGCACGACTTCCTTCGTCGTCGTCGCGTTGATGCCAGCGGTGAGATAGGTCTTGCCGCCGACCGCCGACGCTACCGTCTCGAGCGTCTTCACACGCTCTTCGAAACTGAGCGCATAGTATTCGCCGGTCGTGCCGCCGACGCCCATGCCCGTAACGCGGCCAACGAGACTCTGAGCATGCTTGCCGAGCATGTCGTGATCGATTTCGCCGTCGGCCTTGAACGGGGTGACGAGCGGTGTATGTACGCCTTCGAAGCTCATGTTTGTCTCTCTGATGGATGGATCGTGCGAAGTCATGCGCGGCACACGTCGGACGAGCGCTTTGCAAGCGTCCTGCAATACGCCTTCACTGTGTCAGCCACGCGTTGACCTTGTCCGGATGCGCGTCGACGAATTTCTTCGCGGCCGTCGCGTAGTCGTTGGTCGAATTGCCTTCGAATTCGATCGATTCCACGTCCGCGAGCGTCAGCTTGAAATGCTTGAAGAACACGTCTGCGCGGGGGAACTTGCCCGCGAACTGCTTCGAGGCGAATGCATGGACCTGCTCTTCGCCGCCGAGCGTGCCCTTCGGGTCCTTCAGATAGCGCATCTGCCACTTCTGGAACAACCAGTGCGGGCTCCAAACGGTCGCGACGATCCATTGCTTCGATCCGTATGCGCGCTGGATTGCCGCGAGCATGCCGGCCTCGCTCGCCGATTGCAGCTTGTAGCCCGACAGGTCATACGCCTTGATGGTTTTCTCCGACGCCTGCATGAGACCGCCACCCGGCTCGATGCCCTGGATCACGCCGTTGAGCTGCTTCTGCACTTCAGGCTTCTTCAGATCCTCGATCGAAGAAACCTGCGACTCGGGCACATACGCGGGCACCGCCCAGCCGTTCTTGCCGCCCGTATAGATGATGCCGACGTCGTCGAGCGTGTCCTTGTAGCGCGCGACATACTGACCGTGCGTCACCGGCAGCCAGCCGCCGACCATGATGTCGAGATCGCCGCGCGATACGCCCTGATACTGGATGCCGATATCCGCCTGAACGAATTGCACCGGCTGCTGAAGCTTCGTCTCCAGCACGTACTTCGCGACATTGGCGACCGCGAGCACGTCGGCCCAGTTCGTGACCGCCACTTTGATCGGCTCGGCGGACGTCGCCGGGCTCGCGCCGACCCCGAACGCCACAATGGCCGGCGTCACTATCTTGACGATCAAGGATTTGATCAGGTTGTTTTTCATTACGGACTCCGTATCTTTCATAGCATTGTGGTTGAGTAATCGATGCTCGTATCGCTCAGGTCTGCGCGTTCGCTTGCGCCGCGGCGGGCTTCGCCGGCGTGGAGATGACCTTCTTCTTTTTCTTCGCTTTCACGCCGAAGCTTTCCGTCAGGCGATCGAGAATGATCGCGAGCAGCACCACGCCGAGACCGCCCTCGAAACCGATGCCGATATCGAGCCGCTGAATGCCGCTCAGCACGTACTCGCCAAGGCCGCCCGCGCCGATCATCGAAGCGACCACCACCATCGACAGCGCCATCATGATCGTCTGGTTCACGCCCGCCATGATCGAAGGCAGCGCGTTGGGCAACTGAATTTTCCAGAGCAGTTGCGCATCGGTGCTGCCGAACGAGCGGCCGGCTTCGAGCAATTCCTCGCGCACCTGGCGGATGCCGAGCGTCGTCAATCGAACGACGGGCGGCATCGCGAACACGATCGTGGCGATCACCGCGGGCACGCGGCCGAGGCCGAAGAGAATGACCGCGGGAATGAGATACACGAACGCGGGCATCGTCTGCATGAAGTCGAGCAGCGAACGCAGCACGACTTCGACACGCCTGTTGCGCGCGCCCCAGATGCCGAGCGGCACGCCGATCACGAGACTGAAGAACGTCGCCGCGACAACGAGCGCGAGCGTCGATACCGTCTGCGCCCACAGGCCCATGTAGTTGATGACATAGAGCGCCGCGCCGACGAACACCGCGAACACGACGCCCTTTCTCCACAGCGCGAGCGCCGTGAGGATCACGAGCATCGCGATGAACGGCACCGCGCCGAGACCGTCTTCGAGGAGCTTGATGACCGCGCCAAGAGCAGCCGAGAAGGCATCGAAGCCGCCGCGAAAGTGCGAGAAAAGGAAGTTGACCGCGTCTTCGGCGAATCGTCCAAAAATCGAGGAATTCATGCTGCTCTCCGCTCCATGACCTGCTTGAGAATCGTGCGGCAGGACACCACGCCCGCGAGCCTGCCTTGTTCATCCGTGACCGGCACGTCGTGCTCCTGCCCCAGTGCAATGGATGCGAGCTGATGCAGATCGGCTGTCAGCGGAACCGCCGCGACATCGCGAAGCAATGCATCGCTGATCGGCCGCTTGCCGCTCTTGTGCAGCGATGCAGGCGTCACGCAACCCTGATAGCGCCCTGCTTCATCGCAAACGTATCCGCACTCCGCGCCGCTGTCGATGAGGCTGTTCAGATAGCGCTCGGAAGGCGCGCTGGTATTGCACGCGATGAGACCGCGCTCGACCTTCGTCATCAGGCTCGATGCTTCGAGGAAGCGCGACACGTCGACGTTGCGGAAGAAATCGCGCACGTAGGCGTCGGCGGGTGACTGGATGAGTTCTGCCGGCGTGCCCACCTGAATCAGACGGCCGTCCTTCATGATGCCGATGCGCCCGCCGATCTTCACCGCTTCCTCGATGTCGTGCGAAATGAAGACGATCGTGCGCCGCTCTTCCTTCTGCAAACGCAACAACTCGTTCTGCATTTCGAAGCGGATGAGCGGATCGAGCGCGGAAAACGCTTCGTCCATCAAGAGCACCGAGGGATTCACCGCCAGCGCGCGCGCGAGACCCACGCGCTGCTGCATGCCGCCCGACAACTCGCTCGGCAGCAGCTTCTCGTAAGAAGCGAGACCGACGCGCGTCAATGCGGCGCGTGCGATGTCATAACGTTCCGATTTTTTCTTGCCCGCGACTTCGAGCCCGTAAGCAATGTTGTCGATGACCGAGCGGTTCGGCAGCAGCGCGAAAGACTGGAACACCATCGCCATTTTTTCGCGGCGCACGGCGCGCAGTTCGGGCGTGCTCATCGGCGCGATGTCGCGGCCTTCGAGAATCACTTGCCCCGAAGTCGGCTCGATCAGGCGATTGAGCAGACGCACGAGCGTCGATTTTCCGGAACCGGAGAGGCCCATGATGACGAAGATCTCGCCCGCGTTGACGGCAAGGCTGACATCGTCGACGGCGACCATATTGCCTGTCTGCGCGAAGATTTCGTTTCGGCCGAGGCCTTGTTTCAAGAGCTCCTGGGCGCGCTCGGGCTTCGCGCCGAAAATCTTCGAAAGGTTCTTGACCGTGAGAATCTCGGTCGTGGATGCCGCGACAGGACGCGCCGGCGATACGGTGCCGGACTGCGCGGAAGCCGTGCTCGTGACTTCGTTCGGTGCGAGCGTCAGGTTGGGAATCATCGGGTCATTCCACCTAGCAGGTTCAAAAAGGAGTTTGTCGCTGCCGGAAACAACCCGGCGTTCTTTGCGTTGAATGAAGCGTACATGGCCAATTTCGATCATCCACCGACATTTTCTGAGCCCTTTTCGATACTTCTGGTAATGCATGTGCCCGTCGCATTCGATGCCTGAAAAAAACGGAACGCAGCGTGAATGCCGTAGAGCCAGCACGGGCGCGGCTTTGCAGGCGACGGGCGCGCGCGTGGCCGCCGTTTGCCGCGAGACCGCTCGAAAGCGACGCTAGGGAATGCCCCTAAGCGACGCCCTTCGCATGACTTTTTCGGATGGTAGGGGCGGAGATTTACGCGAATGCCGTCACTGCACTTCGAGTATGAAGTGGGCGATCACCGCCGCCGCGGTCGCTATCGTGGCGAGCCAACTCAGCGCGCGAAGCGCCCAATGCGCGGCGAGGTCGCCCACGGCTTCGCGCTTCGAACTGAGCAGCACGAGCAGCACGAGGACCGGCGTCACGGTCATGCCGTTGACCACCGCGCTCCAGTAGAGCGCGCGCACCGGGTCGACGTGATAGTGCGTGAGGACCACTGCTGCGATCGTGCCGAGCGCGATCGTGGCGACGAGCACATACGCGATCCGCCGGTCTCGCCGTTCGCCGCGTTTCCAGCGGAACGAACTGGCTACGGCCTGAGCCGCCGAGCCCGCGAGCGGCGGCAGCGCCAGCAAGGCCGATCCGAGAAGCGCAAGTGCGAGAACCTGCCGCGCGTAACCGTGCGCGAGCGGCTCGAGTACACGCGACATCGAGACCGTATCGCCGACGGATGCATGGTCGAGCAGATGGAGCGTCGCGGCCGCGGCGATCATCACGCAGATCGCAACCGCGTTCGAGCACGCCGTTCGCCAGAGCGTGTCGCGACGCACGCCGCGCATCGTCCGCTCCAACGCTTCTCCACGATCGCCGCGCTCTCGTGCGTCGCGGACCTCCTGCTCCGCTTGCGCAAACATCAAGTAAGGGCTGACGGTCGTGCCGAGCACCGCGATCAGCATCGACATGTAGCCCTCCGTCCACTCGACGCGTGGAATCACCGAGCGGATGGCAACCAGTCGCCACGGCACGTCGACGAGCAGGATCACGCCGACGTACGCGAACATCGCGAGCGTCAGCCACTTGAGGACGCGCGCGTATCGCGCATAAGCGACGCTCCATTGCAACACGAGCGAAGCGCATCCCGAAGCAAGCGTGAGCCACAGGAGCGAACCGCCGACGAGCGAACTCAGCGCGATGCCCATGGCGAGAACATCGACCGCGATATTGAACGTGTTGGCGATCACGAAACGCGCGACCGCAAAGTAGAAGAACAGCCGCGAATAGTGTTCGCGCATGTTCGTCGTCAGGCCTCGTCGCGTGATGGCGGCGACGCGAGCGGCGATCAATTGAAGCGCGACGGTCGACGGGTACGTGAGCACGCACACCCACAATAGGTCGAATCCGTACCACGCGCCGGCGAGCGTATAGGTGGCGAGGCCGCTCGGATCGTTATCCGATGCAATCGTGACGAGGCCCGGTCCGACGTCCGCCGCCCATGAGTGCGCGGGCCGCGCGGCGCCGGACATGCGGCCGTCGAGCGCCGTCTTCTTCTGACGAAAACGCATGTGCCAACTCGATGACGAGATGCACACGCGATGCACGAATCGTTCCGCTCGCCTTCGCTTCGAAACGAATAGTTGACCATTTCTCTTGGAATTGGCATAATGGTCGTTGAAGTACAAGAAGTCGATTGCTGCTCATCAATAGTCCGATTTTCCCCGGTATTCGTTGTCCATTCCCCTCCTTGCCGCTTCATCCCGCTCGATCGAGCAACTTATCTATTCATTTCAGGATTTTTATGGACACCGGTACGGTTAAATGGTTTAACGACACCAAGGGTTTTGGCTTCATCAGCCCGGATAATGGCGGCGACGATCTTTTCGCGCACTTCTCGGAAATTCGTTCGGACGGTTTCAAGACGCTGGCCGAAGGCCAGAAGGTCAGCTTCGAAACGAAGCGCGGCCCGAAGGGCATGCAGGCTTCGAACATCAAGCCGCTGTAAATCTGCCGCTGTAGCGCTGTAGATCCGCATCACGCCGGGAACCGCAACGCCGGTTCCCGCGCTCTTGTTGTCCGCCTCCGTTTCCCGCCTTTTCTCTCCCAGGCTCTGACAGCCTTTCGACGATCGCGTTATCAGCGCGCATCGCTCCTGCGCTTTCGGCATCTGGCCGCAAAGCATTTACATCTAAAACTAAAATGACATCACTCAATCACTACCGTGGTTATACGGTGCACGCGTCCGCGCATCGGCTCCGCGACAAGACGTTTTCAGCCAATCTGATGCTCGAGCGTTCGAGCGAACATCCGACGGATGCGCAGTATCGCTTCTACTCGCTCGACTACTTCGCGAAGGAAAGCGAGGCGGTCGAATTCTCGCGCCGATGGGCGCGCGAATGGATCGACACGCGAGGCTGACAGCCGCAACGATTCGGCCCGTGTCGGCCCAGTGCTTTCGATTGATCGATCAAGCACCGGTCGACCGGACCGCATCGCGTGGATGAACGCGTCAGACCACCGTGATCGTCACATCGATATTGCTCTTCAGCGCCTTCGAGTACGGACACGTTTGATGCGCCATCTGCGCGATCTCTTGCGCCACCGCGCGCTCGATTCCCGGCAGGCTCACGTTCAGGCGCGCACGCAGCAGATACGCATCGCCGTTCATGCCGAGGTCCACTTCCGCATCGACGGCGGTGTCGGCCGGCAGGCGCGTCTTCAGCTTCGCCGCGGCCTTGCCCATCGCGCCGATGAAACACGCCGACCAGCCCGCCGCGAGCATCTGCTCGGGATTGGTGCCCGCGCCGGCCGATCCGGGCGGCGAGAGTTTGACGTCGAGACGGCCGTCGGTACTCTTCGCATGGCCTTCGCGGCCTCCGACGACGCGCGTTTTGCCCGTGTACAGGACGGTGTCGATCTGGGTCATGATGCGTTCCTCTTTGAATTCGAAAAGTTGACTGGCTTAGTGATGCGCGAAGAGCCGGGCGACGTCGTTCGTGGCCACGCCGCGCGCGCCCGATTGCGAAACCGTGTCGCTCATGCCGCCGTATGCCTGCATCGGCGCGGCGGCGCTTTCGCTGGCGATGGTCTGCGCGCTCACGCCGCGCTGCGACGAAGGCGCGCCGGCAAGCGGATCGTAGTGCGGCGCGGGGCCGTAGCCGCTGCTGGCGAAGGCGGAACCGGCGGCGACGGCGCTGACGGCGATGACTGCGGCGGTGACGAATTGCTTGATCATGATTCGAACCTCGTTTGCGTGATTCAGGAAATGGATTAGCTGCCTTGATAGAGACTGCGCAACGCCGCGATCTCGCCATCGCGTTGTGCCTGTGCCAGCTCGGCCTTCACTTCGGCGCGCGTCTTGCCGGCATACGCGTGGTTCGCGACGGCCTGTTGGGTCTGCACGTTCAGCGGCACGTTCTTCACGGCGGCGTGAGCAACACCGGTCATGGCGCCGGCGACGAGAGCGAAAGCAACGATCGTGGATTTCATGGTGTTTCTCCTTGAATGCTGATGATTCGGTCGGTTGAGTGAGTTACGGCGATCGGGCATCGCGGGTGTCGGTCTTGGGTGTCACTCGTGAGCCGTCGTTGTGTGTATTTGAAGGCCCGCACGTATCTGGCTTGTGTCGGCGATGCGGGTCTTGTGCAATGTTTTGTATCGCGCACGTTGCAGATACATTGCGATACAGAACCCCGCCTAGCGCTCGGCCAGCAGCTTGCCGATCGCAGCTTCGGTCTGCGCGTAATCGCCTTCGCCGAAATGCGTGTAGGCCACGCGCCCGTGCTTGTCGATCAGATAGAACGCCGGCCAGTACTGATTGCCGTACGCGGCCCACGTCGCGTAGCGGTTATCCAGCGCGACGGGATACGTGATCCCGTTGCGTTCGATCGCGCGCTTGACGTTGTTCGTATCGCGCTCGAACGGAAACTCGGGCGTATGCACGCCGACGACCACGAGTCCTTTGTCCTTGTACTTCTGATTCCACGATTTCACGGCCGGCAGCGTGTTGAGGCAATTGCCGCACGCGAAGGTCCAGAAATCGACGAGCACGACCTTGCCGCGCAATTGCGCGAGCGAGAGCGGCTCGCTGTTGATCCACTTGTCGATGCCGGCGAATTCCGGCGCGACGTTGTCGCTCGTGTGAGCGCTTGCGGGTGCGGCGGCCTGCGCGGGCGCGATGGCCGCACACGCGGCGATTCCGGCGCACACGGCGGCGTTTCTGATGGCGTCGAGCATGACAAAGTCCTCTTGAATGCGGTGAATATCGGAGCGGCGTGAGATGGCTGGTGAGATCGCCACATCGCTCCGGCAGGCCGACGTTCGCATCGGCATGACCGCATTGGACTGCGCGCGCGTATCCCGCTTGTGTCGGATAAAGGCGCGCTGCGCAATGTTATGTATCGCGCGACATGCGGGATACACTGCGATACAAAACGTCCGCCGAAGCGCGCTATAACCCAGTCATCGCAATCGGCGGGAGCTTCGAATGAAACGCATGCTGGCGGTCTTCGCCTTTCTCATCGGCGGGATCGCGACGGAAATGGCCCATCCGGTTCAGTGTCTGCTGGTCAGCCCGAGCCGGATGCAACTCAAGCGTCAACGACAACGATCCATCGATGGAAACCACTGATCACGTTTTGATCGTCGACGACGATCGCGGCATCCGCGAACTGCTCGCCGAATACCTCGAAAAAAACGGAATGCGTGTATCGCTCGCCGCGAACGGCCGGCAGATGCGCGCCGTGCTGGAGCAGCAAGGCGCGCCGGATCTGATCGTGCTCGATCTGATGCTGCCCGGCGAGGATGGCCTCGTGCTGTGCCGCGAGCTGCGCGCGGGCAAGTTCCGCCATGTGCCGGTGCTGATGCTCACCGCGCGCAACGAGGAAGCCGACCGCATTCTCGGCCTCGAAATGGGCGCCGACGATTACCTTCCCAAGCCCTTCGCCGTGCGCGAATTGCTCGCGCGCATCAACTCCGTATTGCGCCGCACGCGCATGCTGCCGCCGGGCATGGAAGTCACCGAAACCTCGCAGATGCTGGGATTCGGCGACTGGCGTCTCGACACGACCGCGCGCCATCTCCTCGACGCGGAAGGCACGATGGTCGCGCTCTCGGGCGCGGAATACCGTCTGCTGCGCGTGTTTCTCGACAATGCCCAGCGCGTGCTCACGCGCGATCAGTTGCTGAACCTGACGCAAGGCCGCCAGGCCGATGCATTCGATCGCTCCATCGATCTGCTCGTGTCGCGCTTGCGTCAACGGCTGCGCGACACCGCGCGCGAGCCGCGTTACATCAAGACCTTGCGCAGCGAAGGCTACGTCTTCTCCGCCGAAGTCAAACCGGTCGAGTCTTCTCAATGAGCACCGTTTCCTCCAGTTCACCGCTGCACTGGCCGCGCACGCTGTTCGCGCGCCTCGCGCTGATACTCGTCGTCGGGCTCGCGCTCGCCCAGACATTCTCGTTTCTTCTGACCATGCGCGAGCGCGACGAATCGATGACCAACATGATGGTCGGTTACGTCGAGCGCGAGGTCGCGAGCTCGGTCGCGCTGCTCGATCATCTGCCGCCGGAGGAGCGTGCGCAGTGGCTGCCGCGTCTCGCGCGTCGCAGCTACGAGTTCATCCTCGGACCGGGTGATCAGACCGGCGCGAAGCCGGATGCAGAGTTGTCGGAACGCTTCGCGAACTCGATCGGCGCGGGCATCGCCAATCGTTATCCGATGACGGTCAATGCCGTTCCCGGTCCCAGGGAGCGTTTTCAGGTGCATCTGAAGCTGTCGGATGGCTCGCCGCTCACCATCGACATGCGTCCGGTCGCCGGCATGCCGATGTCCGGCTGGCTCCCGCTCGTGCTGACGTTGCAGTTGATCGTGCTCGGCGCGTGCTGCTGGCTCGCGGTGCGCCTCGCAACCGGCCCGCTCAAGCGCCTCGCCAAAGCCGCCGATACGCTCGGCCCGGATCTCAAGGCCGAGCGTCTGCCGGAATCGGGACCGGAGGAAGTCGCGCGCGCCGCCAAAGCGTTCAACGCGATGCAGGACCGCGTTTCGATGTACATGGCCCAACGCATGCAGATCCTCGCGGCGATCACGCACGATTTGCAGACGCCGATCACGCGTATGCGGCTGCGCGTCGACGTGATGGACGACGAATCGACCGGCGCGAAGCTGCAGCAGGATCTGAAGGAGATGGAATCGCTCGTGAAGGAAGGCGTGACCTACGCGCGCACGCTGCACGGCACGAACGAAGCGCCGCGCCGCATCGATGCCGACGCGCTCATCGAAACCATGGTCGACGATTATCTCGATGCAGGACAATCGGTGAGGTTGTCGGGCAACATCGGCGGTGCACTGATGGCGCCGCCGCAGGCCTTGAAGCGCGTTATCGGCAATCTCGTCGATAACGCGATCAAGTATGCCGGCGAGGCGGAAATCGAAGTCTCGACGCGCGACGACGGACGCGCCGTCATCTCCGTGCTCGATCGCGGGCCGGGCATTCCGGAAGAATCGCTGGACGCGGTGTTCGAGCCCTTCGTGCGGCTCGAAGATTCGCGCAACCGGCAAACGGGCGGCACCGGACTGGGGCTCGCGATCGCGCGCCAGCTCACGCTCGCGATGGATGCGTCGCTCACGCTGCATCATCGGGAAGGCGGCGGGCTAGAAGCGCGGCTCGCGCTCAAGAAGACCGCTTGAGACATTTTTTCCGATCCATCACATACGACGTCTTATATTTCCTTACGCGTTTGCACCGAGTTGACGCGTCTCCTGCGTGTTGGATAACGTTTGCCTTGTACGCAAACTGATACGACATCCGATAAATAAACGATCAGGAGACGATCGATGAAGCACCCACAAAACCGCGCGCGCCGCGCGTTCGTGAAGTTCGCGGGGCTGTCGGCGGGCGCCCCGCTGCTCGGCGCGATGAGCACATTCGGCGCGCTCGCCGGTTGCGGCGGCCACGACGACTCCGATTCCGCCTCCGGCTCGCCGACGCCGCCCGCCGCGCAAGACCCGATCTGGGGCCCGTCCGGCTCCGCGACGCAGATCGTCAACGCGCTGCAGAGCGTCTCGACGTCGATGTTTCCGAGCCGCCAGTTCCTCGTCACCGATTACGGCGCGAAAACGTGCGCGGTCGTCGCGGCGGCGAATCCATACACCGATCCGGCGAAGTCGCCATTGAGCACCGGCGCGGACCAGACCCACGCGCCCGGCTCCTTCGATTCGCGCCCCGCGTTTCTCGCGGCCATCGCGGCCTGCAACGCGGCGGGCGGCGGACACGTCGTCGTGCCGTCGGGAACGTGGTATTGCGCGGGACCGATCGTGCTGCTGTCGAACGTCGACTTTCATCTGTCCGCGAACTGCACGATCTACTTCAGCCCGAATCCCGCCGACTACGCGAAGGATGGCCCGGTCGATTGCGGCGCGAACGGCAAGCTCTACTACAGCCGCTGGCAGGCGAACGACTGCCTCAACTACGGCCCGCCGGTCTACGCGCGCAATCAGACGAACATCGCGGTGACGGGCGAAGGCGACAGCTCCGTGCTCAACGGCCAGGCGATGACGCCATTCGCCGGCAGCGGCAACACCGCGACGTGCTGGTGGACGTGGAAGGGCAATAGCGGCGTCTACGGCTGCGTGAATTCGTCGACGCCATCGCAGGCATCGGTCAATGCGAACAACGTCGACCTGAAGACCGCCGTGCCCGGCATCGCCGATGCGCTCTACACCAAGCTCACCGATCCGGCCACGCCGTGGCAGCAGGACCAGAACTATCTGCCGGCGCTATCGGAAGCGGGCGTCGCCATCGAAAAGCGCATCTTCGGCATCGGCCATTATCTGCGGCCGTGCATGGTGGAATTCATCGGCTGCACGAACGTGCTGATGGAAAGCTATCGCACGAACAACACGCCGTTCTGGCAGCATCATCCGACCGATTGCCGCAACGTCGTGATGCGCAGCGTGACGGTGGACAGCATCGGCCCGAACAATGACGGCTTCGATCCCGACGCCTGCGACACGGTCCTCTGCGAGAACGTGACGTTCAACACCGGCGACGACTGCATCGCGATCAAGTCGGGCAAGGATCTCGACACGCAGTACGGCCCGGCGCAGAACCACGTCATCCAGAACTGCACGATGAACAGCGGCCACGGCGGCATCACGCTCGGCAGCGAAATGGGCGGCGGCGTGCAGAAAATCTACGCGCGCAACCTGCAGATGCTCAACAAGTTCTGGGCGACGAATTCGCTGAACATCGCGATCCGCATCAAGACGAACATGAATCGCGGCGGCTTCGTGAAGGACTTTTACGTCGACAACGTGACGCTGCCCAACGGCGTGAGCCTCACGCCTTCCGGTTACGGCAGCAGTCTGCTCGCGGGCAGCCCGATCAACGCGACGGTGCCGCTCGGCGTGGCGACGGCGACGGCGGCGAATCCATCGGCGGCGCAGGGCGGCATCATCACGTTCGATTGCGACTATCAGCCGTCGAAAGATGCGATCCGCACGCGGCCCGCGCTCGTGCAGAACGTGAACATCTCGAACCTGAAGGCGAGCAACGTGTCGCTGAACGGCGTGAGCGGATCGTGTTTTCAGGCAATCGTCGCGCAAGGCCCGGTCGCGTTCGATTACAACGGCCCCGCGCCGACGCCCGCGATTCCGGCGATCACCGGCGTCACGATCACGGATTGCGATTTCGGCACACCGGTCGCGGCCGGACCCGCAACGGCGACGACGCCCGGCCCGATCTACGCGTACAACGTTCACGACATCGTGCTTGCGAACACGCTGATCGCGGGCGTCGCGATGAACTCGACGGTCAGCGACGCGCGCTGAAACGACGCCACGCAAGCCAGGGCAGGCGCGCGAGGAAGCCGAGGAAAAGCCGCATGTGCATCCACGTCAGCAGCGCGTTGTCGCGGCCGTAGTGGAAGTGCGAGACGCCGCCTTCCTCGGCCGTGAAGTAGCGCACGGGCGCGTCGATGTTGATCGGGCGCACGCCGCGCCAGCACAGGCGCACGACCGCTTCCGGATCGAAGTCGAAGCGGCGCATGAAAGTCTGCGTATGCATGAGCGCGGCGAGCGGCGCGATCGGATAGACGCGAAAGCCGTAGAGCGAATCGCCGATGCCCATCCACAGCGTTTCGAGATTCGCCCAGCCGTTCGAGATGCGCCGTCCCTGCACGCGCAGTTGCGGCGCGCTCGCATCGAATTTCGGGCGGCCGAGGATCATCGCATCGGGCGCCTTCATCGACGTTTCCATGAACGTGCGGATCAGCGCGGCGGGATGTTGTCCGTCCGAGTCCATCGTGAGGACGTGCGTGAAGCCGAGCTTCGCCGCTTCGTCGATGCCCGCGAGAATTGCCGCGCCCTTGCCGCGATTCTGTGGCAGCACGATCACGCGCAGCCCGTCGTCGGCTTCGGCCATTTTGACGAGGCGTTCGGCGCTGCCGTCGGTACTGCCGTCGACGACCACCCACACCGGATTCCACTGCTCGCGCGCCCCGCGCACGGTTTCATCGACTTTCTCGCCGGGGTTGTAGCTCGGAATGAGGACGAAGTGCGTGGACGATGCGCGTGTGGAAGGCATTGCAAAAAAAAGCGGAATGAGTTGCGACGAATTTTAAAGTCTGCCGATGCCGATGCTTTCAGTCGCGGATGCGATGCGCGTCGAGTTCGCCCGCATAAAAGCGCTGCAATTCGGCGATGAACGCCTGCAGCGCAGCGTGATCGCGTCCCGGCGGCGCGAAGCGGCGGCCGAGCGTCACGCGATAGGTGATCGGCAGCGCGGGCTTCCTGAAGATCTGCCAGCCCTTGCCGAGAAAACCGGAATCCGTTTCGATAATCAACGTCTGGACCGGCGCCTGCGCGCGCGCCGCGATCAGCGCGATGCCGCCCTTCAGCGGATTCACCGCCGCGCTTTCGGTGCGCGTGCCTTCGGGAAAAAGCAACAGCGGACTGCCACGCTGCAGTTCGGCGACGGCGGCGCGAATCAGCCCGACGGGCGTATCGTTGACGATATAACCCGCGAGCAGCGCGCCCGGCCCGAGAAACACGTTGCCGGCGACATCGCCCTTCATGACGCAGCAGGTGTCGGGCACGCGCGACGCGATCAGCAGCGCATCGAGCAGGCACGGATGATTCGGCGCGAGGATCATCGCGGGCTGGCCCGCGAGCGCGTCGAGTCCGGAGAGATCGAAGCGGCATACGCCGAGCGTGCGCAGCAGCACGAAATAGCCGTGCCACACGCGCTGCACGACGGCTCGTCCGACGCGCCGGCCCGCATCGACGCTCAATACGCGGCGCAGAATCCACGCGAACGGAAACCACGCGAGACAGACGAGCGCGAGCACGACGAGCGCGAAATAGAACGCCACGCATTGCCATGCGGATTCGAGCGCGCCGGCAAGCGAACCCTTGCCGTCCGCCGCGCCGAATTTCCGATGAGCGTCACTCATCGCGCCACCCGATCGAGCATCATCAATTGGCCGATAGCTCCGCGCGTTGCGCATCGCGCAGATTGCGGCGGCGCTGACGATACGCGCGCAGCGAATTGCGCCAGTCGAGCGCGGCCGCGATGTAATAGATGCCCTTGAATGCGCGCAGCGAAGGCCAGATCGGCGTCGAGCCGAAGATATCGCCCGCGAGCAGCGACAGCAGCGCTTCCTTCATGCGCAGCGGATTTCTCGGGCCCATGAAGAGATTGCGCATCGTCGGCGAGGTCATGCGATAGATGAACCACGAGAACTCGCGCGGACCGTGACGCACGTCGCAGTCGAACTTCGCGAGCGCGGCTTGCGCGTTCGCGGGATTCGTCAGCGCGGCGTCGATCGCATCCGCGCCCGCGAACGCGCTCTGCATCGCAAGCATCACGCCGGACGAGAACACCGGATCGATGAACGCGAACGCATCGCCGAGCAAGAGGAAGTTGCGTCCGTGCGTCATGTCGCCGGTGTACGAGTAGTTGCCGGTCGCGTGGACTTCGCTGATCAGTTCGGCATCCTTCAGGCGCGCGGCGAGCGGCGGGCACATCGCGATGGTCTCGCGAAAGAACGTCTCGACCGACGTGCCCTTCGGACGCTGCTTCAGATACGCAGGCCACACGACCGCGCCGACGCTCGTCGCGCCGTCCGCGAGCGGAATGAACCAGAACCAGCCGTGCTCGAACCAGAACACGGTGATGTTGCCTTCGTTTTCGCCTTCGTTGCGGCGCGCGTTGCGGAAATGGCCGTACAGCGCCGACGAGTTGTGCCGTTCGTTGCGGCGCTTCGTCTTGAAGTGATTCGCGAGCAGCGTGTCGCGCCCCGAAGCATCGACGACGAAACGCGCCCGCACGTGCTCGATGCGGCCATCGTCGTGTTCGGCGTCGATCGTCGCGCTCGAACCATCCGGCGCGAACGCGACATCGCGCGCGCGGCAGCCTTCGCTCACCTGCGCGCCGTGCTTCGCGGCGTTGCGCAAGAGGATGTCGTCGAGCTCGGAGCGGCGCACCTGATACGCGCTCGGCATCGACTTGTCCCACGCATCGGCGAAAAGGAAACGCTGCATGCGATTGTCGTGCTGCGGCGATACGAACTCGGCCGCGAGCTTGACCATGCCGATGGCGCGCACGTCATCCGCGATGCCGAGCTTTTCGAACAGCCGCAAGTTCGCCGGCAACAGCGATTCGCCGATATGAAAACGCGGATGCCGCGCCTTCTCCAGCACGCGCACGCGATAGCCGCGGTCCGCGAGCAGAGTCGCGGCGGTCGATCCGGCCGGTCCGCCGCCGATCACGACGACATCCCAGGTTTGCGTCGTTTCACTCATCTGCGTCCCTCGGTGTGCTGTTCAGGCGATCCCGCCGTTGATCGACAGGACCTGCCCGGTGACATAAGCCGCCGCATCCGACACCAGATACGCGACCATGCCCGCGATTTCTTCCGCCGTGCCCGCGCGCTGCGCCGGCACCAGTTGCTTGATGCGCTCGGGCGGAAAGGCGCTGCCGAGCATCGGCGAATCGATGACGCCGGGCGCCACCGCGTTCACGGTGATGCCGCGCGACGCGAGTTCCTGCGCCAGCGCACGCGTCGCGCCGATCAGCCCGGCCTTCGCGGCGGCATAGTTCACCTGCCCGCGATTGCCCATTAAACCCGACAGCGACGACATGTTGACGATGCGTCCCCAGCGCGTGCGGATCATCGGCATCAGAAGCGGCTGCGTGACGTTGAAAAAACCGTCGAGCGTGACGTCGAGCACGCGTTTCCATTGCTCACGCGTCATGCCGGCCATCGGCGCGTCGTCGTGGATGCCCGCGTTGTTCACGAGAATCTGCACCGGGCCGTCCGCGAGGATGCGCGCGAGCGCGGCGTCGGTGGCGTCGGGATCGGTCACGTCGAAACCGATGGCATGCGCCGTGCCGCCCGCCGCGCGAATGGCTTGCACGCAGCTTTCAGCACGCTCGATGCCGCCGTTCGCGTGAATCCAGACTTCGTGTCCGGCCGCGCCGAGCGACCGGCCGATGGCTTGTCCGATCGCGCCGCTGCCGCCTGTCACGAGCGCGCGCATGGCCTTATCGCGTGCGATGCGCGGCGACGTGCGCCGCGAGCGCGCCGAGGCTCGCGAAAATCTTCTGATTGTCCGGATTGTCCGAGCGCAGTTCGAAGCCGTACTTCTTCGAGATCAGGAGCGCGATCTCCAGAATATCGATGGAATCGAGCCCGAAACCTTCTTCATACAACCGCGTATCGGCCGAGACGGCCTTGGGATCGACGTCCTCGAGATTCAGTTCGGCGACGATCAGCTCGGCGAGCTCTCTTTCCAGTTCATTCATCGTGTGTACAGGCCAGCGCAGGGAGGCGCCAAGGGCGGCTCGGAAAACGTGCGCCCCGCTTATCCGCACGTCGTCGGCTGCCTGTTATCGAGATAATTGCAGTGGCGAAATTCTAGACGATGCCCCTTGGGACGCCTAGTAGGAAAGGTAACTGGCCGCATGGCATCCGGCACCGGTGTAATTTTGAGAAAAATCAGGGAGTTCGCCGCGTGACGGGACCCCTGCGTCGGTAGGTTAAAATTCGCGCGTCTGACGAATGTAAGATCATCGAACAATCGGTTACAGACCGCCCGCGCACCGGCGCGGGAAAATGATCGTCAGGCGGGCGACTGCCGAGTTTTCTTCAACAACCGAGCGTTCACTAAAGAGCGCCGCAGCCGCATCCCATGTTGCGTACCTTTTTTCATCGACCAGCGGTTTTCGAGCGCCCGTCGCGTCCCGCGGGAGCGCGCCGATGAACGCCACCCGCTTTCTGCGCGCGGCGGGCGTCGTTGCCGCGATCGTCGCGTATCAGCTTGGCGCGCACCATGCCGCGTCCACGCCCGGCGCGCACGGACTCGGCCTCGCGCTCGTGCTCGCACCCCTTTTGTTGATCGCGCTGAACGCCGCCGTGCGCTCGAACGCGCGCGCGTGGCTCTTGCCGCTCTGGGCGCTCGGCTGCATGGCGCTTTGGCTCGCGCGTGCGCCGCTCACCGCGCATTTCGGCTGGGGGCTGTGGATCGAACACACGAGCTTCAATCTCGCGCTCGCGTGGATGTTCGGCCGCACGCTCGGACCGGGCCGCGAGCCGCTCTGCACGCAGTTCGCGACGATGGTCCACGGCAAGCTGGAGCCGCGCGTCGCGGGCTACACGCGGCGTGTCACCTTGGCATGGACGCTCTTCTTCGTCGCGACCGCGTTCGTATCGACGACGCTGTTCGCGTTCGCATCGATCGTCACGTGGTCCACGTTCGCCAACTATCTCGCGCTGCCGCTCGTCGGGCTCATGTTCGTCGCCGAATACGCGTGCCGGCGCATCGCGCTGCCGGACATGGAGCCGTCGAGCATCATGGACGCCGTTCGCGCCTACGCGCGTTCGATGCAGATGCGTCGCAGCGGAGCGCAGTGATGCCGTCGAATTCATCGCACATGCAGACTTTTCCGCTGGTTTTCCACACATCGCCGGATCAGACCATCGCCTGGCGCGACGGCGCGAGCGTCTCCGTGCGCGACTTTCTCGCCGATGTCCGCGCGCTCGCCGATGCGCTTCCCGAAGGCGGGCATGTGTTCAACGTGTGTACGGACCGGTATCGCTTCACGGTGAGCCTGTGCGCGACGCTCGTCGCGGGCAAGACGAGCCTGCTGCCTTCGACACACACGCCGGAAATGGTGCGCGCCCTCGCCTCGTTCGCGCCCGACGCGTTTTGCCTGCACGACAGCGACGATTGCGCGATCGATCTGCCGCGCTTTCGCTATCCGGAGGTTGCGCACGTGGACGTTTCCGGCGAAGCGCAGGTTCCGCATATCGACGGGGCGCGCGTCGTCGCGTACGTGTTCACGTCCGGCTCGACCGGTGTGCCGGTGCCGCATCGCAAGACGTGGGGCTTTCTCGTGAAGAACGTGCGCGCCGCCGCCGACCGGCTCGGCCTGCTCGGGCAAGCCCGCGCGACGCTCATCGGCACGGTGCCGCCGCAGCACATGTACGGCTTCGAATCGACGGTGCTGCTCGCGCTCATCGGCGGCCTCGCGTTCAGCAACCGTCAGCCGTTCTATCCTGTCGATATCCGCGCGGAACTCGACGCCGTGCCGGAACCGCGCGTGCTCGTCAGCTCGCCGATCCATCTGCGCGCGCTCTTTGCCAACGACGAAGCGTTGCCGCGCGCATCGCTCGTGCTGTCGGCGACCGCGCCGCTTTCGGAAAAACTCGCGCTCGACGCCGAAGCGCGCCTCGACGCGCCGCTGATGGAAATCTACGGCAGCACCGAAACGGGCCAGATCGCGACGCGCCGCACTGCGCGCACCGCCGCGTGGGAATTGTTTCCCGACATCGCGCTGACGCCACGCGCCGACGATGCCGACGATCCCGGCGAACCGACGATGTGGGCGTCGGGCGGACACGTCGAAACGCCGGTGCCGATGGGCGACGCGCTCGAACTCATCGACGAGACGCATTTTCTGCTGCACGGGCGCAAGGCGGATCTCATCAACATCGCGGGCAAGCGCACGTCGCTCGCGTATTTGAATCATCAGCTGAACGCGGTGCCGGGCGTGGTCGACGGCGTGTTCTACATGCCCGACGAAACCGAAGCCGACAGCGAACCCGTGCGCCGTCTGATGGCGCTCGTCGTCGCGCCGAGGCTTGCCGTGGCGGATTTGCAGCGCGCGTTGCGCGAGCGCATCGACGCCGCGTTCATGCCGCGTCCGCTGCTGTTCGTCGAGACGCTGCCGCGCAACGCGACCGGCAAGCTGCCGCGCGACGTGCTCACGCAACTGATCGAGCAGGAACGCAAGCGGCGCGCGGCGTTGAGCTTCACCGTGCCGCCGGATCATCCCGCGCTCCCCGGACATTTCCCCGGCCATCCGATCGTGCCGGGCGTCGTCCTGCTCGATCACGCGCTCGACGCGATCGGCGCCGCGCTCGGCACGAGCGTTGACGCGTGCAGGATCGAATCGGCGAAATTCCTGAGTCCGGCGAAACCGGGCGAGACGCTCGATATCGCCTACCAAACGGCGGCGAGCGGCGCGATCCGCTTCACGATTCGCGCGGGGGCACGCGCGGTGGCGAGCGGCGCGCTCGCGGCGCCGTCCGCCGGCGGGGACGCTCGAGCATCGTGAACAAGCCGCGCAACCGCGACGACTGGGCCGACCGCCAGGAACGCAGCAACCTCGCGTTGCTGCGCTTCATGACGTGGATATCGCTGCGCTTCGGACGGCGCATCGGGCGCGTGCTGCTGCGGATCATCACCGCGTATTTCGTCGTGTTCGCGCCGCGCGCGCGGCGTGCGTCGCGCGGCTATCTGAATCGCGCGCTCGGGCGGCATGCGGGCTGGCGCGACGGGTATCGGCATGTGTTTTCGTTCGCATCGACGATTCACGACCGCATCTATCTGCTCAACGAGCGCTTCGATCTGTTCGATATCCGCACGCACGGCGTCGAGGATGTCGAAGCGGCGCTCGCCGGCGGACACGGCGCGTTCTTGATGGGCGCGCATCTCGGCAGCTTCGAAGTGGTGCGCGCGATCGGGCGGGCGCAGCCGCATATCCGCATCGCGATCACGATGTATGAAGAGAACGCGCGCAAGATCAACGCGATTCTCGCCGCCGTGAATCCGGCCGCGCATCACGATGTGATCGGTCTCGGCAAAGTCGATGCGATGCTCAAGGTGCGCGAGCGGCTCGATGCGGGCAGCCTCGTCGGCATTCTCGCGGACCGCACGCTGCCCCAGGCCGGCGACGCGCTCAGGGAACGCGACTTTCTCGGCGCGCCCGCCGCGTTTCCGCTCGGGCCGCTGCATATGGCGGCGGTGCTGCGCCGTCCGGTCGTCTTCATGACGGGGCTGTATCTCGGCGGCAATCGCTACGACATCCATTTCGAAACGCTCGCCGATTTCTCGACGATCGAGCGCGGCGAGCGCGCCGCCGCCGTCGATGCCGCGCTCACGCGCTATGTCGCGCTGCTCGACAAGTATTGCCGCGCCGCGCCGTACAACTGGTTCAACTATTTCGATTTCTGGCAGACGAGCGCCGCGCAGGACCACGCGCCCGCGAGCGCGGCGCCGCTGCGGGAAGCGACGAGGGATTCCTGAACTCATGCGAATTTTCGCCGCCGTTCTGACGGCCGCCTTGCTGTCGGCTGCATCGACGATCAGTGCCGCCGCCGACACCCCCTGGACGCTCGATCGCCTGATGAACACGCTCGGCGCGAAGAAATCGGGCCGCGCGCATTTCACCGAGACGCGTTATCTTAAGATCGCGCAGGCGCCGCTGGAATCGTCGGGCGAGCTCGTGTTCGTCGCGCCCGATCATCTGGAAAAGCACACGACGAGTCCGAAGCCGGAGAATCTCGTCGTCGATGGCGACATGCTGACCGTCGACCGCAACGGCCGCAAAATCACGATCCCGCTGCGCAACTATCCGGAACTGGGCGCGTTCATCGAAAGCATTCGCGCGACGCTCGCGGGCAACCGCTTCGCGCTCGAAAATGCGTACAAGGTTTCGATCGACGGCAAAGGCAACGACTGGACGATGACGCTCGTGCCGATCGATTCGCGCATGCAGCAGAAAGTCAGCTCGATCACGCTCGCAGGCACGGGCGCGGCGCTCGCGCGCGTCGAGATTCGCCAGGCCGACGGCGACCGCTCGCTGATGCGCCTGCAAGACGCGTCGGCGCACTGACCGCGGCATGCGCGCGGTCTCGCGGTCCTTGCGTCAGCCGGCGGTCATCGTCTGGCTGTGCTTTCTCGCGGCGTGCGCGGCGATCATCGCGCGCGCGAGCTTTTCCGCCGATCTCTCCGCTTTCCTTCCGCGCACGCCGAGCGAGCAGCAGCGCGTGCTCGTCGAGCAGTTGCGCGACGGGCTCGTGTCGCGGCTGATTCTCGTCGGCATCGAGGGCGGCGATGCCAACGCGCGCGCCGAACTCTCGCGCAAAATCGCGGCGACGCTGCGCGAGGACAAGCGCTTTTCGGCGATCAACAACGGCGAGCCGGTCGGACAGGCGCGCGACGAGCGCTTCGTGTTCGAGCATCGCTATCGACTGAGTCCATCGGTTACGCCCGAGCGCTTCAGCGAATCCGGCCTGAAAGACGCGCTCGCCGACAGTCTGGACCTGCTCGCCTCGTCCGCGGGCATGATGACGAAGGACTTGCTGCCGCACGATCCGACCGGCGAAGTCACCGCGCTCGTCAGCCGTCTCGACAGCGGCGCGCAGCCCGCGATGCACGGCGGCGTGTGGGCATCGCGCGACGGCCAGCGCGCCGTGTTGCTCGCGCAGACCGCGAGCCCCGGTTCCGACACCGACGCGCAAGCGAGCGCGATGGCCGCGATCCGCGCCGCGTTCGACAAGGCCGCGCCGGGCGCGACGCCTTTTCGCCTGCTGCTGACGGGGCCGGGCGTCATCGCCGTCGAATCGCGCGACACGATCATGCGCGACGTGCGCTGGCTGTCGGCGGCGAGCATCGTGCTGATCGTCGTGCTGCTGCTCGCGGTGTATCGGTCGGTGCCGACGCTCTTGCTCGGCCTGATGCCGGTGCTTTCCGGCGTCGCGGCGGGCGTGGCCGCCGTGAGCCTCGCGTTCGGCACGGTCCACGGTCTGACGCTCGGTTTCGGCACGACGCTTATCGGCGAGGCGGTCGACTATTCGATCTATCTCTTCGTGCAATCGGCGGGCGTTCAACGGCGCGAATCGCTGAAGGACTGGGTCGCGGGCTTCTGGCCGACGATCCGTCTCGGCGTGCTGACGTCGATCTGCGGCTTCGCCTCGATGCTCTTCTCCGGCTTTCCGGGCCTCGTGCAGCTTGGGCTGTATTCGATCGTCGGTTTGTCGACGGCGGGCATCGTCACGCGCTTCGTGCTGCCGCATCTGCTGCCGCAAGGCTTCGCGATTCGCGATGTCTCGCGCCTCGGCAATGTGCTCGCGCGTTTCGCCGCGCGCGCGTCGCACTTGCGCGTGGCGCTCGCGGTGCTGCTTTTCGCCGCGCTCGCGACGCTGCTCATGCAGCGGCACGGCTTGTGGAGCCAGGAGTTGTCGTCGCTCAGCCCGGTTCCAAAGGCGAGCCAGGATCTCGACGAACGCCTGCGCGCGGATGTCGGCGCGCCGGACGTGCGCTATCTCGTCGTGGTGTCGGCGGCGAGCGAGCAGGCCGCGCTCGAGCGCGCCGAAGCCGTCGCCCGGCAATTGCAGCCGCTCGTCGATGCCCGCGTGATCGCCGGTTTCGAAAGCCCGGCGACGTATCTGCCGAGCGACGCCGCGCAGCGCGCGCGCATCGCGAGCCTGCCGGATGCCGATACCTTGCGCGCGCGTCTCGCGCCCGCCCTGCGCGATCAGACGATCCAGGTGAAGCCCGAGGTTTTCGAGCCTTTCATCGCCGATGTCGAAGCCGCGCGCGCGCAACCGCTCTTGCGACGCGCCGATCTGCGCGGCACGTCGATGGCGCTCGCCGTCGATTCGCTCCTCACCGAACGCGACGGCCGCTGGACCGCGATGCTGCCCTTGCGCGCGGCCGAAGGCTCGGACGTGCGGGTGCACCAAATTCGCGCGGCGGTCGCGGCGGCGCGCGTGCCGGACGCGCTTTTCGTCGACATGAAAGCGGAAGCCGATCGCCTCTACCGGAACTACGTGCACGAGGACATTCGCCTGTCGCTCGGCGGATTCGCCGCGATCGTCGTGCTGCTGGTGCTCGCGCTGCGCTCACCGGTGCGCGCGGCGCGCACGCTGGCGCCGCTCGTCGCGGCGGTGATCGTCGTGATCGCGGGCCTCGCGCTCGCGGGCAAGTCGCTGACGATCCTGCATCTGATCGGCATGCTGCTGATTGTCGCGGTCGGCTCGAATTACGCGCTCTTCTTCAACTATCGCGCGCACGCCGAAAACGACGCGGTTTCGCCGCAAACGCTCGTCTCGCTCGTGATCGCGAATCTCGCGACCGTGCTCGGCTTCGGGCTGCTCGCGCTGTCGAACGTGCCGATGCTCAAGACCTTCGGGTTGACGGTCGGTCCCGGCGCGATTCTGGCGCTGCTGTTCTCGGCGATTCTCGCGCCGCGCTCGGGATTGTCGCGATGAACGCGCCCGGCGAGCCGCGCCGCTGGACGCCGACGCCCTTGATCGGCGGCGCGGCGGCCGTGCACGCGGGCGCGCTGGCATCGCTGATCGTCGCGCCCGCGACGTGGCCGTGGGCGGCGGGCGGCGTGATCGCGTCGCATCTCGCGCTGACGGCGGCGGGACTCTGGCCGCGAAGCGCCCTGCTCGGCCACAACTGGACGACGCTCCCCGAATCGGCGGGTGCGTGCATCGCCATCACCGTCGACGATGGCCCCGATCCCGACGTGACGCCGCGCGTGCTCGATCTGCTCGACGCGCATCGCGTACGGGCGACGTTCTTCTGCATCGGCGAGCGGGCGCGCGTCTATCCGAACATCGTTCGGGAAATCGTCGCGCGCGGACATGCCGTCGAGAATCACAGCCAGCGGCATCGGCATGATTTTTCGCTGATGGGACCGGGCGCGTTGCGGCGCGAGATCGACGCTGCGCAAGCCACGTTCGAGGAAATCGTAGGCACGCGGCCCCTCTTCTTTCGCGCGCCAGCGGGCTTGCGCAATCCGTTTCTCGAACCGGTGCTGTGCGCGCTCGGCCTGCAGCTCGCCAGCTGGACGCGGCGCGGTTTCGATACGCGCACCGGCGACGCATCGCTCGTTTCGCGACGTTTGCTGAACGGATTCGCTGCGCGCGACATTCTGCTCGTCCACGATGGCCACGCCGCAAGGGACGCAAACGGCGCGCCCGTCCTGCTCGCCGCGCTCGACACCGTGTTGCGAGCGGCGGCGGATCGCGGGCTTGTCACCGTCACATTGCGCGAGGCGATCGTCGGATAGACGGCGCGGCCCCTCCGCTCGATTCTGGTGAGCACCCCATTCACTCCGCGCACACTATTGTTTCGGATTGCAAATAAGAATCTTCCGGAAGAGAAAAGCCACAGTCGCAAAGTATGCTTGGATCCGAAGCGATGTGTCTTTTTCCGTAAACAATATGTCGGATGACGAAGATAAGGGGTGACTGTGAGAGGGCTTGAACGAATTGCTTTTGATGCACCGAAGTCACTGGCGGAGATCACCGAGGAGCGGCTACGACAGTTGATCGTCAATGGAGAACTGGAGTTTGGGGAACAAGTCACGGAATCCAGGCTGTCCGACCTTTTTGGCTTAAGCAAAACGCCCGTCCGTGAAGCGCTCCTTCGATTGAGCATTGCCGGCCTCGTCGAGATAAAAGCGCGGTCGGGAACCTATGTGTTCTCGCTGACGGACAAGAACATCTGCGACATCAGTACGCTACGCATTACGCTCGAACAGGCCGCCATTCGCTCCGCCATGCGCGAGAACGCTGCCCGCCTCATGGAAGAACTGAACCGGAACCTCGACGCTGCACGCGCCTTGCACGCAACGTTCGAGTTGGCAACGTATCGCGCGCTCGATCATGAGTTTCATCAGATTCTCGTCAGGCATTCGGACAACCCTTATCTGATCGATTGCTACTCGACGATAAGCACGAAGGTATTGGCGATGCGCAATCGCCTGACGTTCTCGCGCGAGTACATCAATAAATCGATTGACGAGCATCGTGCAGTCACCCGCGCGCTGGTCGAAAACGATGTCGACGGAGCCTGCATCATTCTTGCAGAACACGTCAACTGTGGCTTCACGGAGCGCACGCGACGTCTGTTGACAGACATCGCGCGAATGCAGTAAAGCCGGGCGCGTGGTGCGCTTATTCGATCGTGAAGGCGTGATACCGCTTCACGACGTCATCGCTCAGTTCTTGCCCAAGCCCCGGCAAATCCGGGACTGAGAAGTCGCCGCGCTCGGGTTGATAGTCGTGAATGCACAACTCGCGCACGCAATCCTTCAGGCTGTGCGTGTGATGCTCGTGAATGATGAAGTTCGGTACCGCGGCTTCGAGGTGGAGCGCTGCCGCAGTCGAGACCGGCCCGCCGCAGATATGCGCCTGCATCGTCGCGTCGTACAGGTTTGCATAGTCACAGATTTTCTTCGCCTCCGTCAGTCCGCCGCAAAGGCAAATATCCGGCTGTATCACGGCCACGGCCTGTTTTTCGAACAGATCGCGATAACCCCAACGCGTATAGCAGCGTTCGCCGGTCGCGATCGGGATAGACGTATTGCGCGCGACCATCGCCATGTTGTCCATGTTGAGCGGATGAACCGGCTCTTCATAGAACAGGATGTTGTACGGCTCGACAGTCCGCGCGAACTGGATTGCTGCGTTGACTCCAAGCAGCGCGTGGGCTTCGATGATGATGTCGACGTCCGGCCCGACAGCTTCGCGCATGGCCGCGATCCGTTCCTCACCCATGCGCAACTGGTCCGCTCGTAACAGCCCGAAGTAGTTCTGGTTGACTTCCCAATCGAGCGGCGGGCCGCCGTTGCGGTCGACTTGCAACGGGTCGACCTTGATCGCCGTATAACCCTGCGAGACGGCTTTGCGTGCTGCGTCGGCGTACTGCTCGGGGCGTGTGAGCATTTGATGCGTGTCGCTCCAACCGAACTGAAGTTGACTGGCATAGGCGCGCAACCGCTCGTTTGTCTTGCCGCCGAGCAACTGATAGACCGGCGCGCGCAGGGCTTTGCCGCGAATGTCCCACAGCGCGATATCGATCGCGCTCATGCCCGCGTAGAAGACGTTTCCGCCGCCCATGCCCCAAAACGTTGCGCGGAACAGGTTTTCCCAGATGGCTTCGACCTTCATCGGATCTTTGCCGATGATGCGCGGGGCCAGGTCGCGCACGATGCCGACGCCCGCCTTTGCGCCCGCGCCATAGGCCAAGCCGACTTCGCCGATGCCGCTGATTCCTTCATCGGTATTGATACGGATAAGGACCGGATTGAAGCGCGCCATGCGCGGATCGGTTCGGCTGACTTCACAATCGAATATTTCGACGTTCGTTATTTTCATTGATCAATATTCCAGAGAGACTTCGATGGAGCCCGATGCGACGATGTCAGGCGTTCGCGGTTTGCGCCGACGGACCGACCTTCGGTGTCTGGCGAGGAATGCTCATCGTGACCAGCACACAGAACGCGGCGACGCACAAAGCCGCCTCGACCATGAACACGCCATATGATCCGTAAGCCTGAGAGACATGTCCGAGCGCCTGGTTCGCGAGAAAGCCGCCGAGACTGGAGCACGAGTTGATAAAAGCGATGCTCAACGCGAGACCGGCCGGGGACAGCATTGCAGGGGGAATGGCCCAATACGGGCCGTAGAAGCTCAGAATGCCAACGCCAAACAACGCCATGCCAGCCATGCGAAGCGACATGGACGGAACGCTCGCAATGACGAAGAAGCCGACACCCGCAAGCAGCATCGGTAGCGCGGCGTGCCATTTGCGCTCGCCCGTGCGGTCCGAGTGCGCGCCCCAAAGCGGCATCGATATCATCGCGCAGACATACGGCAGCGCCATGATGAGCCCGGTTTGCGTATCGGTCAGGGACGCCGCGAATCCCTTCACCTGCCCCGGAAGCCAGTAATTCGATGCTTGCGAGGCCGCTTGAATCAGCATGTATGAGAGCGCCAGTTTCCAGATCGTCGAATTGCCCAACACCATCTTCAGCGTCGGCTGTTCGTCGGCGCCCTGCGCGCTTCTTTCCCGCTGCAACTCCGCTACGAGCCACGCTCTTTGATCCTTGTTCAGCCATTTGGCATCCGCAGGCGCGTCGACCAGAACGAAGAAAGCCAGACCGCCCAGCAGAATGGTCGGCACGCCTTCGATCGCGAATAGCCAGCGCCAGCCGCCATACCCGGCCATGTGGACGTGCTCGACGATCCAGCCGGACATCGGCCCCGCGACGACCGAGGAAAAGGCAATCGCCATCATGAAAAGCGACGTGACCTTGGCTCGCTCGCGAGCAGGGAACCAGCAGGCGAGATAGAAGATCATGCCGGGGAAGAAACCCGCTTCGAACACGCCGAGCAGCAGGCGCGCGATCGCGACGTGGGTCGCAGTCTGGGCAAAGAATGTCAGTGCTGTAACCGCGCCCCACACTATGACGATGAAGCTGATCCAGCGGCGCGCGCCCAGGCGCTGAAGCGCGAAGTTGGCCGGAATCTGGCACAGCAGATACGACGCAAAAAACATCGATGCGATCGTGCCGAACTGGGTCGGGGAAATGTCCAACTCCCGATTCATTTGCAGGGCCGCGAAACCGACATTCACCCGGTCGAGATAGTTGAAGAAGTAAAGAATGAACGCGAACGGCACGATCTTCCACATCACCGTTCGAATGACCTGCGGCCCAAATTCCTGACGCTCCAAAAATGCCTCCCGAATATCTAATGGTCAAGATACCTATCTAATATCGACAACACGGTATCCAGCAGCGTTTTCTCCGTCAACCCGAAGTATCTGATGTATGAGATACCAATTTGTGTGCCGTAGCGTGTCACGCTTCGCTTTGTTAAATCTTCGCAATTCTAAACATCCAAGAACGATCGATAGACAACGTCCTATTTGAGCGAAGACCTTCAGTCAGCGAATTTTCCGAAGCCAAAACCGAAACAGGAGAATGAAAGGTGCCAGCGCAAGAAGCATCACGATTTCCAGTGCCCCTTCGCACTCGAGGCAACGTGGTTCAGAATCCGGATGCCGTCGCCGAAGCGAGGCTGTGGTCTTTGCTCGACGCAAAAGCCGTCGCCATACTTGAAGCGACGCCTGAGCTCGACAGCATCATTGAACGCTTGCATCAAAGTCACGGATATCTCGCAAGAGCCGAGGCGGATCTCTTGCATCTGCGGAGCTCGCTCAGGATGCTGGCCACGCAAAAACGGGCCGCGCAAGCGGATATAGACGCGGCAGTCGAGCAAGCAACGACCGCCGTTAGCAGGACCGTCGAAAACCGCGTGCAACTTGCACTTGACGCGTCGCGAAACGGAATAAACGTCAGGTTCTTTTGCGTCGATCACTTCGAGAATCCCGCGAGCGCAGACGGTCTGTGAGGGCCGAAATCTTCGCGCAACGATCGATCCGCGCGCGGATGTGCTTCGTCGCGATGCGGAAAAAACAACGTGTTCAGACTCGAACATGTTCAACGATCTCCGGCGCTTTCGAAAGATTGAATCTATAGTCGAGGGCTGACCCGTCAGGGGCCGTTGCATACGTGAACTCACCCCTCGCCCGAATGCTGCCCGCCGCGCTCATCGAAACCGCCAGCCGCCCCTACCGCGCGGCGGGCCGGTTCGCGTGGCACTTCGCATCGGCCAAGCTGCGTCGCGATCCGTTCTTCGCCCATATCCTCGCGCACGGCCTGATTCCGGATGGCGCGCGCATCCTCGATCTCGGCAGCGGCCAGGGCTTGCTCGCCGCGTGCCTCGTCGGCGCGCACGCGTGGCATCGCGAACACGCCCAGCGTGCGTGGCCCGCGCGCTGGCCCGCGCCGCCCGTGCCGCGCTCGATTCACGGAATCGATCTGACGCCGCGCGACGTCGCCTGGGCGCGCATCGCGTTGCAGGCGCACGAGGCGCGCATCCGATTCGTGTGCGACGACATTCGCGCGGCGCCGTTTCCCGATGCCGATGTCGTCGTCGCCTGCGATGTGCTCCATTACGTCGATGCCGACGCGCAGGTGTCGATCCTCCGCCGCGCGCGCGCCAGCCTCGCGGCGAACGGCGTGCTCCTGCTGCGCGTCAGCGATGCCGCCGCGGGCTGGCACGCGCGCCTCGATCGCGCCATCGATTTCGGCATGCAGATCGCGCGTTCGGGGCGCGCGAACGGTCTGACGGTCCGCAGCGAGGCGCAATGGCTCGCGCTGCTCGGCGATCTGCGATTCGCGGTCTCCATCCGTCAGATGGGCCACGGCGCGCACGACGCCAATCGTCTGTTGATTGCGCGTCCCGTCGGCTGATTGGCGGCATCGTCCAAAGGCCTCGTTTGTTACAATTCATCGTTTTCGAACGCTCCCGACTCAAGGGAAACGAGCCCGTAGTGAATCCTCTTCTGCTTACGCATTTCACCGCGACGAGTTGCGCGGGCCGCGGGCTCGACGCGACGCTCGCCGCGCTCTCGAACGCACGCAGCGGACTCGCGCCGTGCGACTTCGAGGGCGCCGCGCTTGCCACTTATACGGGCCGCGTCGCGGGCATCGAGGATGCGCCGGTGCCCGCGGATCTCGCCGCGTTCGACTGCCGCAACAACCGGCTCGCGCAGCTCGCGATGACGCAGGACGGCTTCGACGACCGCGTCCGCGAAGCGATCGCGCGTTACGGCTTGGAGCGCGTCGGCGTGTTCATGGGCACGAGCACGGCGGGCATCCTCGAAACCGAACTCGCCTACCGGCGTCGCGACACCCGGACGGGCGCGCTGCCCGCCGATTTCAATTACGCCAACACGCACAACCCCTATTCGCTCGCCGCTTTCGTGCGCGCCTATTTCGGGCTGCGCGGGCCGGCGGCGTCGGTGTCGTCGGCGTGTTCGTCGGGCGCGAAGGTGTTTGGGTCGGCGCGGCGCATGCTCGAAAGCGGCGTGATCGATGTGGCCATCGTCGGCGGCGTCGATACGCTCTGTCTCACGACGCTCTACGGTTTCAATTCGCTGGAACTGCTCGCGCCGGGTCCGTGCAAGCCGTTCGACGTGAAGCGCGACGGCATTTCGATCGGCGAGGCGGCGGCGTTCGCGCTGCTCGAACGCGATTTGGCCGATCCCGCCGATGACGACGCGATCCGCCTGCTCGGCATCGGCGAATCGAGCGATGCGTATCACATGTCGTCGCCGCATCCGGAGGGACTCGGCGCGCGCATCGCGATGGAACAGGCGCTCGCCAGCGCCGGTCTCGATGCGAGCGACATCGGCTACGTGAATCTGCACGGCACGGCGACGCCCAGCAACGACGCCGCCGAGAGCCGCGCTCTTACGAGCCTGTTCGCGCGCGTGCCCTGCAGCTCGACCAAGGGCGCGACCGGGCATACGCTCGGCGCGGCCGGCGCGCTCGAAGCGGTGATCGCCGCGTTGACGCTGCAGCACCAGATGATTCCCGCAGGCGCCAATACCACCGAGCCGGACCCGGCGCTCAGCCTCGACTACGTGCTGACGACGCGCGCCGCGCCGTTGCGGGCTGTGCTGTCGAACTCGTTCGGCTTCGGCGGGACGAACTGCAGTCTCGTGTTCGGACGCAAGGGAGCGGCATCGGCATGACTCCATTGCGTGCATTTATCGAAGGCATCGGCGTGATTGGTCCGGGCCTGGCCGGCTGGCCCCATGCCGCCGACGTGCTGACGCAGCGCGCCGTTCGCGACGCCGCTCAAACCGTGCTGCCCGCGCCCGCCGGTCTGCCGCCGGCCGAACGCCGCCGCACCGGGCCGGTCGTGCGCGCGGCGCTCGCTGCCGCGCACGAAGCGGTCGCGCAGAGCGGCCGCGACGCCGCGACGCTCGCCGCCGTGTTCGCGGCATCCGGCGGCGACGGCGGGAATTTCCACGCGATCTGCGAAACCCTCGCGAGCGCCGAACCGCAGCTCTCGCCGACGCGCTTCCACAACTCGGTCCACAACGCGCCCGCGGGCTACTGGAGCATCGCGACGCGCGCAATGGCCGCATCGAACGTGCTGTGCGCGTACGACGGCAGCTTCGCGGCCGGCTTGCTGGAAAGCCTCGCGCAAGTGAGCGTCGATGGCGCCGCGACGCTGCTCGTCGCCTACGACACGGACTATCCCGAGCCGTTGCGCCAGGTGCGTCCCATCGTCGATGCGTTCGGCGTCGCGCTGGTGCTCGCGCCGCATGAGAGCGAGCGGACGCTCGGGCGCATCGAAGCGCATCTGTCGGACGCGGACGCTTCCGCTTTCGCCGATGCCGATCTCGAAGCGCTGCGCCTGTCGAATCCCGCCGCGCGCGCGCTGCCGTTGCTCGACGCGCTGGCGCATCGGCGGGCGGCGAACGTCGTGCTGGATTATCTCGACGGCACGCAGCTCGCCGTGAGCGTCGAGCCGTCATGATGTTCGGCCGCGACTGGATCGCCGCGCGCATTCCGCATAGCGGCTCCATGTGTCTGCTGGATGGCGTCGTCGCGTGGGATGCAAAGCGCATCCGCTGCACCGCGACGAGTCATGTTTCGCCGGATAATCCTTTGCGCTCGAAGGGACGTCTCGCGTCGGTATGCGGCATCGAATACGCGGCGCAGGCGATGGCGGCGCATGGCGCGCTCGTCGCATCGAACGAAGCGAGACCGCGCGTCGGGATGCTGACCAGCGTGCGTGGCGTGGAAACGCACATCGACCGGCTCGACACGCTCGACGCCCCGCTCGATATCGAAGCCCAACGCATGGGCGGCGACGACAACACCGTGCTCTACCGCTTCACCGTTCACTGCGCAGGCCGGCTGCTGCTGAGCGGCCGCGCTGCGGTGATTCTCGACGCCGCTCAGCGCGCCGGTTTCGTCGCGCAATAAGCGGAAAAGATGCCGAGCTCGACGTCGCGGCGCACGTCGATGAAACCGGCGCGCTCGATCGCGGCGATCACATCGGCGGGCGGCACGCAGGCCTCGATCGTGTCCCAGTAATAGCGCATCAACTCGACGCTTTCCCCTTTCTTGCCGACGATGCGCGCGATCGTCGGCACGACGCCGCGCATATAGAACTTCAGCGCAGCGATGCCGATACCATGCCCGGGCCGCGTGATTTCCAGCACGCAGAGCCGTCCGCCAGGCGCGAGCACGCGGAAGTATTCGTCGAAGGCCTTCGAAAGATCGCTTACATGACGCAGCGCGAAGCCCATGCTCAGAAAGTCGTAGGCGGCGTTCTCGCACGGCAGATCTTCCGCCGTGCCGATGCGCGTTTGCACGCCGATCGGCAGATGCGCCTCGCCGACCATGCCCGGACTCGGATCGACGCCGGTCACGAGCGCCGGATCGCCGGTGATCGCGACCGCTTCCCTCGTGACGAGCCCCGTTCCCATGCCGACATCGAGCACGCGCATGCCGCGCGCGAGTCCCGCCGATCGCAGCGCGCGATTTCGATACCACGAACCGGAACCGAGCGCCATCACGCGTTCGATCGCGTCGTAGTCGGATGCGGTGCGGTCGAAGATGCCGCGCAGCCAGACGCGCCTTTTCGATTCGTCGGCGTAGTAGGAGGTGAGCGGCTCGTGCGGAGCTTTCTTGTCGAGGGGATCGCGCCGATGAGAGGTCATTCAGTCTCCAGATTTCGCTGTTCGTTTTATCGCTTCAGTGAAGCGCCGTCCACGCAAGCGCGATGGAGAACGTGGCCAGCACGATCGATGCCCCGCGCTGAACGCGATCGGGACTCAGCCACGCGAGACGCCCGGTGCCGAGCGCCGCGCCGAAGGTGATCCACAGAAAGCCGATCGGAATCAGCGCGGCGGCGAAGATCGACATCGTCTGAAGATAAACGACGGCATTGCCGAAGGCGCTGGCCGGAAAGATCGCGCTCGCGAAGAGCATCGCCTTTGGATTGAGCAATGTGGTGACGAAGAGGGTGCGCATGCCGACCGTCTTTTGCGCGGACGTCGGCAGGGAGACGGCAGTGCGCCACATCAGGACGGCGAGATAGGCGATGTAGACGCTGCACGCGACGCGCAGAAATGTCGGGAGCCAGGTGAGAAAGCCGGCCGCGTGCGTGACGAGATAGCCCCAGACGGAAATTGCGATGAGGTAGCCGGCGAGCTCGGCGGCCATGAGCGGCGTGGCGCGCCTGACGCCGCGACGCAAGCCCGCGGTCGCGAGCAGTGTGTTGGTCGGTCCGGGCGTGATCAGGATGATGACGATGCCGAGCAAAAGGAGCGCGGCCTGGGAGCTCGAATGCATGGAACGGTTTTGAATATTGGATGCAACGTGCTTAATACCATAATTCGATGCCGTTTCTGCCGCGCGGCAAGGTTTGCTAGCCGTGTCCAGGGGCGCATCGACGGCGTCAGCGCGCAAGCGGCTTCGCCTGCTCCATCGACGACGCGCGCACGAACTTCCCCGCGCCGAGATGGTGAATCGTGTGTAGCGGCTGATTCGATTCGTCGATGATCCAGTGGCCGTCGACGAACACGCGCGAATCGGCAGCGGCTGCGACGACTTCGGCAAAACAGGTGTCGTAGGCGTCTTCCGTGTGCTTCTCGTCGATCAGCCTGCATTCGAGCCAGGCCGCGCAATTCGTTTCGATGAGCGGCAGACCGAGCACCGGCCCTTCCACGATGTCGATTCCGAAGGCCTCGAACTTGTCGATCTCGCGCCCGCTCGTCGAGCCGACGGCGTACGTGAGATCGATCATCGCCGCACCCGGCACGACGATGCCGAACGTGCCGCTCGCGGCGGCGAGCTCGCGCGTGTAGGTGCGCTTGTCGATCACGACGGCGATGCGCGGCGGCGTGAACTCCACCGGCATCGACCAGGCGGCGGCCATCACGTTGCGGCGCGCGCCGTGCGCGCTGGTGACGAGAACGGTCGGACCGTGGTTGATAAGGCGGCTGGCGTGCTCCAGCTTGACGGGACGGAAATGGCTCATGGTTTTATGTGTGCAAAAGACAGTGCGGGCCATTGTATGCGGCGTTCAAAATGCGCGCGTCCGCCGATCGATCCTAAGAAGATCTTCTTGACAGACACTCTTACGATATATATCTTTAGATATGTTTTACGACATATCTGGAGTGTTCCCTATGAAATCCCGCTGCTTTCAACGTGCGCGTGACGGCGGTTTCCGCGCATTCGGCTTTGATGGTTCTGCGTTCGACGCCCCAGCGTGGCACGAACGATTCGCTTTCGAACGTTGGGGAATGATCGGCCGTCATCGCCATGGCGGCGGCGGTCGCTTCGGCGGCGGCCCCGGTGGCATGGGCGGCATGGGTGGCATGGGCGGGTTCGGCGGCGAAGACGGCATGCCGCGCGGCCGCAAGTTCTCGTCGGACGACTTGCAACTGTTGCTGCTCGCAATGCTCGCCGAAGCACCGCGTCATGGTTATGAACTCATCAAGGCGCTCGAAGACCGCTCCAACGGCTTCTACGCGCCGAGTCCCGGCATGGTCTATCCGGCGCTCACCTATCTCGAAGAGCTCGGTTATACGACCGTCGAGCTGGAAGGCAACCGCAAGCGCTATGCCCTTTCCGACGCGGGCCGCGAATACCTCGCATCCAATCGGGAACGCGTGGACATCATGCTCGCGAAGCTCACGCATTTCGCCCGCAAGATGGATCTCGTGCGCCGCGCGTACATGGGCGAAGAAGTCGACGACGCCGCCGCCGACAACGGCTGGGCGCCCGAGCTGATCGCCGCTCGCCGCGCGCTGAAGAAGGCGCTGCTCTTGCGCACCGACGCATCGCAGGAAGAACAACGCCGCATCGCCGCGATCCTCGCGCGCGCGACGGCCGAAATCGAACAAAACCCGGCGCCGAAGCAGGCGTAAGGAGCCAAAGACGATGACCGATTCCATCCTGCAAGACCGGCCCGATCTCGAAGTCACGCGTGTGCGCCACGCGCTCAAGTTTCGGCTGCTGAAAGTCACGCGCGTCCAGGCGCTCAATCCGCGCTTCGTGCGCGTGACCTTCACGGGTGACTCGCTCGACGATTTCGTCAGCGCATCGTTCGACGATCACGTCAAGCTGTTTTTCCCCGCGCCGGGCGAGACCCTGCCCGCGCTGCCGCAAGCGGGTCCGAACGGTCCCGAGTTCGATCCGGCCAAACCGCGTCCGATTGCGCGCGATTTCACGCCGCGTCGTTTCGACCGTGATGCGCGCGAGCTCGATATCGAATTTGCACTCCACGAAGCCGGTCCCGCAACGGCCTGGGCCGCGCAGGCCGCGCCCGGTCAGCATCTCGGTATCGGTGGACCGCGCGGTTCGTTCGTCATCCCAACTAACTTCGACTGGCATCTGATGATCGGCGATGAAACCGCGCTGCCCGCCATCGCGCGTCGTCTCGAAGAACTGCCCGAAGGCACGCGCGTCGCGACGCTCATCGAAGTGGCCGATCCTTCCGCGCGTATCGAATTCGACACGCGCGCCGATCTGTACGCGCAATGGCGTTATCGCAACGAAAGCTCACATCCCGGCGGCGCGTTGCTGCTCGCCCTTCGCGAAACCTATGTGCCCGATGGCGAAGGCTATGTGTGGGCGGCGGGCGAAGCCACGCTCATGCGCGAAGTGCGCAAGCTGCTATGCGACGAACGCGGCATCGACAAGAAACGCATTCGCGCTTCGGCTTACTGGAAACGCGGCGAACAAGGCGTGCACGAAACGATCGACGGTTGATTCGTGATCGCCCGACGATAAACCGGTGATAATCGAGGCACGGAGACGTTCAACGCTTATCACACGGCAGGGCGACCATGACCGACACGTTCAAGAAAAAGTCCGACGACGAACCCGCGCAACAGAGCGGCCTGCGCAAATCGCTGACGAGCTATGGCGACAATGGCTTCTCGCTTTTTCTGCGCAAGGCGTTTATCAAGGGCGCGGGTTATACCGATAGTGCGCTCGATCGGCCCGTCATCGGCATCGTCGATACGGGCAGCGCGTATAACCCGTGTCATGGCAATGCGCCGCAACTCATCGAAGCCGTCAAACGCGGCGTGATGCTCGCGGGCGGCTTGCCGATGGATTTCCCGACCATATCGATCGCCGAATCGTTCTCGCAACCGACGAGCATGTATCTGCGCAATCTGATGTCGATCGACACCGAAGAGATGATCCGCGCGCAACCGATGGACGCGGTCGTGCTGATCGGCGGATGCGACAAGACCGTGCCCGCGCAGTTGATGGGCGCGGCATCGGCGGGCATTCCCGCGATTCAACTCATCACCGGCTCGATGCTTACGGGAGCCCATCGCGGCGAGCGCGTCGGCGCATGCACCGATTGCCGGCGCTATTGGGGCCGCTTTCGCGCGGAGGAGATCGACGAAGCGGAAATCGCAGTGGTGAACAATCAACTCGTCGCGAGCGTGGGGACATGTTCCGTGATGGGCACGGCGAGCACGATGGCGTGCATCGCCGAAGCGCTCGGCATGACCGTGCCGGGCGGCGCCTCGCCGCCTGCGGTGACGTCGGATCGTATGCGCGTCGCCGAGCTCACTGGCACGCAGGCCGTGCAGATGGCGCGCGAGAATCTCACCATCGACAGGATCCTCACGGCTCAAGCATTCGAGAACGCAATGCGCGTGCTGCTCGCGATAGGCGGCTCGACCAACGGCATCGTGCATCTCACGGCGATCGCGGGACGCATGGGTTATGACATCGATCTGCAAGCGCTCGATCGCATGGGACGCGAGACTCCCGTGCTCGTCGATCTGAAGCCGTCCGGATCCCATTACATGGAGGACTTTCACAAGGCCGGCGGCATGGCTACGCTGTTGCGCGAATTGAAGCCGCTATTGAACCTGAACGCGCTGACGGTGACGGGCCGCACGCTCGGCGAAGAGATCGATGCTGCGGGCCCCGCTTTCGCGCAGAATGTCGTGCGCCCCTTCGACAAGCCGATCTATCCGCAAGGCGGTATCGCGGTGCTGGACGGCAATCTCGCGCCGGGCGGCGCGATCATCAAGCAATCGGCGGCGAATGCGAAGTTGATGGAACACGAAGGGCGCGCGGTCGTGTTCGAGAACGGCGCCGATCTCGCGGCACGCATCGATTCGGATGATCTCGATGTCACGCCCGACGATATCCTCGTGCTTAAGAACATCGGGCCGAAGGGTGCGCCGGGCATGCCCGAAGCGGGTTATATCCCTATCCCGCGCAAGCTCGCGGTAAAGGGCGTCAAGGATATCGTCCGCATCTCGGATGGACGCATGAGCGGTACTGCGTTCGGCACCATCGTGTTGCACGTGACGCCTGAAGCGGCGGTGGGCGGTCCGCTCGCGCATGTTCGAACGGGCGACCGCATTCGCCTGAGCGTGTCGAAACGCGAAATCAGTCTGCTCATCAGCGATGAAGAACTCGCAGCGCGCGCTAAAGGATCGCCGGTCACGATTCCCACTGCGGATCGCGGTTATCGCAAGCTGTTCTATGACACCGTCACCCAGGCGGACAAAGGCGTCGACTTCGACTTTCTTCGAGCTACGCAGACCCGCGGGGTGATACCGCGCCGATAGGCTCGAAAGGCCACTTGAGCGTGGCCTTTTTTTCAACCGGGACTCGATCCGTCAGCCACGGCTTCCGAAGGATCTTTGGAACTGCGATAGACATACACTTGCGTGCCCACAGGACTTGTCTCCCACAGTCGCTGCATGACTGCCTCTGATCCTACTCCCATGCAGCCATGGCTGGCGCCCTCATATCCTTGGTTCTGAAAATCGTATGAGAGGTGGAAGGCCTGACCGGAGTGCTTGTCTTGATCCTTGTCCCATGCAATGAACATCGCATAGGGCATGGGCGTTCCATAGGCCTTTGAAATGTGATGGCGGCTCTTGAAAGCTATGCGTCCGCGACCTTCGCCTGTGGCATATCGCGCACCGCGGGCATCGCCGGGACGCACATAATACGACCACTGCGCTATGCCATTTTTATAAACCGTTGCGGTGAAAGTCGTCTTATCGACACAAATGATGTGCTTGGCTTTGGAGCAAATGGAAGGCACCGTCGTGGATGCGGGTGTCGGTGCCCTATCGAAGCTGAAACCATCCGGGACGACGGGGCCGGCCGTCTTTCCATCGTGAGGTTCAATGGCTGGATTCGCAGCAAACGATGCACTGGCCTGAGCCTGAATCACCTCGATTGCATCGACTACAGACAGCCCTTTCAAGGGATCCGAAGCGAGCACTGGGCTCGACGCGACCGCTTCCATCGATACATTTGCCGCCGCGTCAGAAGGCATGACATTGACGCTTGCGGCTAGCGCGCCTAACGCCAGCACAGCTACGACACCTACAGCCAGCCATTTCCAACGGCGCTGGCCCAAACAGAAACTACGCACTCCCTATCCCTCTTAGAACGAAGTCGTCGCAAAAATTGAAGCGATGCGATTATCAACGCTCTCCGAGGGGTTGTCGATCAGCCACTTCTGGTTGTACCGCGACATATCGCAGCACGCGTTTCTCTACGCGTGGGTGAAACGGTTTCCGATACCGTCGCATAAACGCATCAGGCGTGATGCGTTTGCAACGCCGCGCCGCGAATTTCCATCACGTCCGCCGAATCAGCGACGCATACGGTTGCGATCAGCACTTCCCGATTCGTATGGCGGCACACCACGTTACGAACACGGTCCATGCCGAAGCTGAAGACGCCGCGCTTCCTTGCACCGAGCACGACGAGATCCGCATCGAGGCGATTGGCTTCATCGGCGATGATGCGGCCGACGCTGCGCCCGTCTCGCGGCAACGTGCGCGTTTGCCAGTCCGCATCGATGCCCGCACGCCGAAGCATCTTCTCGCTGCTGCCGCGAATCAAGAGCGCGAGCTGATTCACGAGCGCGGGCAGGTCCGATAGACACTCCATCTGCCATCCCGCCCACCACGGCGACGATTCGATCACATACAGCACGGTCAGACGCGCGTTGTTTTCGCGCGCCCGCGCAATCGCGGTCGACAGAGCGGCTTCGCTGAAACTCGGGCCCACTGCGACGAGGATATGTTGATACATGGCGCAACCCTCCGATCAATCGATGACATCCATCGCTCTATGCATGACATCATGATCGGCGACGACAATTAGGGGAAAGTGAGCGCGAAGCGCACGAGCCTGTACGATGCGATAAATCAAACTGATGCCATCGGGCACCTTCACATGGACAATCGGGAACTGCTCAATCTCGCGTATCTGCGCGCATTTCGGCTCGTCGCGCAAACGGGCAGCGCCACGCGCGCCGCAGCGGCGCTGTTCCGCGCGCAATCGGCGGTCACACGCTCGCTGCAGGAACTCGAAGCGGCGGTCGGGGAAACTTTATTGGAGCGTCGTCCGTCGGGCATGTTGCCCACGCCTGCGGGACGCGCTGTGCTGTTGCGCTGCCAGCGCATCTTCGCCGAACTCGAAGAACTGGCGCAGTGGTGCGCCACGCGCCAGTCACGGCGTCGGACCGCGACAGGCGGCACGCTCCCGGCCTTTCTGCTCAATACACGGCGGCTTCAGTTGTTCTCGGCACTCGCGCGCCATCGTCACATGCCGAGCGCAGCGCAGACGTTGGGGCTCAGTCAACCGGCCGTCAGCAGCGCGATCCGCATCATGGAGACCGGCGCTGGCATGCAACTGTTTTATCGCAGTCCGCGCGGGTTGCTGCTCACCAGCGAAGGCGAAACTTTCGTGCTGCATGTGCGGCGCGCGCTGAACGAACTGCGCCACATTCCTGATGATCTCGCGGCGCTGCGCGGCACGATTCAAGGTTATGTCACGGTCGGCGCGCTGCCGCTCGGCAGAACGTTGATCCTGCCTGGCGCGATCGCGCGCGTTGCCGCGCAATATCCAGGCGTGCGCGTCGTGACGGATGAGAGCTCGTATGAAACGCTGGTCGCGGGACTGCGTGCCGGCGATATCGATTTCGTGCTCGGCGCGTTACGTCAGAACGATGCGTCGAGCGGACTCGTCAATGAGCGCCTCATGTCGGAAGATATCGTAGTGATCGCGCGGCGCGGGCATCCGCTTGCAGCGCGAAGTGGCCTGACGCTCAAGGACCTGATCGCTGCACAATGGATTCTGCCGCGTAGCCAGGCACCCGCGCGCGGAATGTTCGAAGCGCAGTTCAAGCGATGGAAACTGAAACCGCCGATGCCGACCGTCGAGACCGCCGATCTCGCGGTCATTCGCGGGCTCCTGATGCATACCGACATGCTCGCTGCCGTATCCGCACAACAACTGCACTACGAATGCGAGTCGGGTCAGCTAACCGTAATGGACATTCCGCTGCAAGCCACGCGCCGCGAGATCGGGCTTACGATGCGCGCAGGCGGCACGCCCTCGCCGGCCGCGCGTGCATTGATCGACGCAATCCGCTTGACCGTCGATCAACTCGGGCATGAGTTGCGGCGCGAGTCGCGCAGTATCGTCAAGACAGTCGGCGCAGATGTGTCACCTTGATTGCGAACTGCTTTCAAGGTCATCTGAATTGTTTATGGCGCAGACGCATTTTGTACGGGGCTCCATTCGTGTTGTATCGTTCGAGAGAACGCGATAACCGCAACGGCAAGGAGATGCCATGAACGAACAGCAATGGCTGGCGATGGACGAATACTTGTGCGATCGAACGCAAACGCCGGACGCCGCACTCGAAGCCGCATTGAAATCCAGCGCGGACGAAGGGCTGCCTGCGATCAACGTCGCGCCAAACCAGGGCAAGCTGCTGCAGATGCTCGCGCAGTTGCGCGGCGCGCGACGCATTCTCGAACTCGGCACGCTCGGCGGCTACAGCACGATCTGGCTCGCGCGTGCCCTGCCTGCGGACGGTACGCTCATCACGCTCGAAGCCGTCGAGCACCATGCTTCCGTCGCGCGCAAGAACATTGAACGCGCCGGATTGTCGGGCGTTGCGTCGGTGATTGTCGGCGACGCTGTGGATACGCTCGAATCATTCGTGCGCGACGGCATTCCGCCTTTCGATTTCATCTTTCTCGACGCCGACAAGAAAAGTTATCCCGCCTATTTGCGCCTCGTGTTGCGCCTGAGCCGGCCCGGCACGGTGATCGTCGCGGACAACGTGATCCGCAGTGGCCGCGTGGCGGACGTCGGCAGCGCCGACCCGGACGTCATCGGCGTGCGCAAGTTCTTCGACATGCTCGCAGCCGATACCCACGTGACGTCCACGGCGATTCAAACGGTCGGCAGCAAAGGGTGGGACGGATTCTCGATCTCGATCGTCTCGTGAACGGCGCCCGCAACGGTTGGTGCATCGAGACGCCTCGTTCGACTTCCTCTTACTCCGACGACATCTCCTGCCTGCGCAAGCCGAGCCATCTGCCTCGCAATGCGGGCGCACCACTTTGCGAGCGAGGATGCGGCAGCTTTCTGCATTCGACATGCATGTCGCGCGAAGCCGCCGCGGCCACGAACCTGTCGATCTCCTCGCGCACGTCGGGGTCGATATAGTCCGCGCGTGAAGCGTCGAAGATCACCGTCGCGCCGTCGGGTATCGTGCGCAGATGATGTTTCAGCGTGACCTTGCCAAGAAATGAAACGTCTTTTCTGAACGACACCAGATAGTGATCGTCGTGCTGCGCAATCGTAATGGGACGGCTGAGGTTCGCGCGCATGGCAAGCAGAAGACTGCATGCAATGCCGAGCAAAATGCCCATCAGCAGATCGGTCAACAGCACGCCGGCAATCGTCGCGATGAACGGCACGAAGCGCTCGATGCCCTGTTTCGCGACCGCTGCGAACAACGAAGGCTTGGCGAGCTTGAGACCCGTGAAGATCAGGATCGCCGCGAGACAGGCCAGCGGAATCAGGTTGATGACGCTCGTCAGCGCGAACACGCTCACGAGTAGCAATGCGCCATGCATGAACGACGACCATCGGCTCTGCGCGCCCGCATGCACGTTCGCCGAACTGCGCACGATGACGGAAGTTATCGGCAGCGCGCCAATCGCACCTGCCATCATATTGCCGATGCCCTGCGCCTTCAGCTCGCGATCCGGATGCGCCGCGCGCTTCTTGGGATCGAGTTGCTCGACAGCTTCGAGGCTCAGCAGCGTTTCGAGGCTTGCGACGATAGCAAGCGTGAATGCGAGCCGCCACACATCGGGGTTCGCGAACTGCGAGAAGTTCGGCAATTCGAGCGCATTCGTGAACGCGGTGAACGACTCCAGCGACGGCAGCGCGACGCGATGTTGCGCGGGCGGTGCGAAGCCAGGCGCGAACAGATCGAGCAGCAGAGTCGCACCGATGCCGAACGCGACCACTGCGAGCGGCGCGGGCACGGCGCGCACGAGCGCAAAGCGACGCATCGAGCGTGTTTCCCAGCCTGCGAGCATCGCAAGCGAGACTACGGCGACAATGCACGCCGCTGCGGATATCGGACCGAAGGGCGTGTCGAGCATGCCCGGACCGTTCGCTGCAGGCGCGCCTGCATTCGCGAATCCCGCAGCAAGCGGAATCTGCTTGATGACGAGCAATAGGCCAATAGCCGCGAGCATGCCTTTGATAACCGACGAAGGCACATAGGCCGCGAAGCGCCCCGCTTTCAACATGCCGAAGCCGAATTGAATCGCGCCTGAAAGCAGCACCGCGAGCAGAAACGCGGAGAAGCTGCCAAGCCCGGCGATGCCATCGACGACGATGACGATCAAGCCCGCGGCAGGGCCGCTCACGCTCAATTGCGAGCCACTCAGCAACGCGACGACGAGGCCGCCGATAATGCCCGACAGCAGACCGGCGAACGGCTCCACGCCGGATGCATTGGCGATGCCGAGACACAAGGGCATCGCGACGAGAAACACGACAGTGCCCGCGAACATGTCTCGCGGAAAAGTGGCTAGACGGTTATTCGAGTTCATGGTTTTTTTCGAACGAGTTGGGTCCTGCGAATGTCGCGAAAGCGACCTCGCATCGATAAGCGATCGTTAGAAATGAGCGGGCTTAGGCGGCCCGAAGCGATGTGACCTGCGCGCTCGCAATGTCGCGACTGTCGCTCTCTTCGGCATAGCCCGAAGCGAGCACTTTGATGAGCCCGTCGTGCAGGCCGAAGATCCAGCCATGAACGCGTGGCGGCACGTCGTGCTCTCGCACGATGGCGTGTTCTCGCAAAAGCCGCACTTGTTCGAGCACGTTCAGTTCGGCGAGTCGATTTGCGCGCGCGTCGAGCTCGCCGAATGAATCGAGTTCGTGCCGATGTCGTTCGCCCAGCGCGCACAGCGGCGCGATCCGGCGATTCACATGCGGCAAGTCGCTCGATTTCGGCAGGAGCGAGGCGCGCACGCCACCGCATCCGTAATGGCCGCAAACGATTACGTGATCGACCTTCAAAACGCGCACCGCGTATTCGAGCACGCTCAACGTGTTGTCATCGGATGGAGAAAAAAGGTTAGCGATGTTGCGATGTACGAAGAGGTCGCCAGGATTGGCGTTCGTCACAGTCTCGGCGGGCACGCGGCTATCCGCGCAGCCTATCCACAGCACTTTAGGGCTCTGTCCTTGGGCGAGACGCGGAAAAAATTGCGCGTCGGCGTGCGCGGTCTCGCGTGCCCAGGCAATGTTTTCCAGAAGCATTCGTTTCGGTCGATTCATGCAGATCTCTCCAGAACGGGCGCGCCATAGTTGCACACGCAAGTATTCGAATAAGGGCCGCATCTGCGTTGCAGTGCAGCGAGATTCTTACGAATAACTTTCGCAGAAAAAGTTCAGCGCTGTCCAGAGAAAAAAACAGACAAATAAATTTATTTTTTTTGAAAGATCGCGCAGGACCAATGATGCATTCGCCAGTCGGGTTCAAAGCTGCAGGCGCGCCGTCTGATAATCTTTGTACTTCACGCTCAGCATTCGCAAACAGATGACCGACCCTGCAGCAAGCATCGACACGACGCGCTTCGTCGAACTGAATGGCGCCGCTTCTTCGGTGCGCATCGAATATCAGTGGCTGAATCCGGAGCGCGCCGATGCGCCTATCGCAGTGTTCCTGCATGAAGGACTGGGCTCGATCGCGCTATGGAAAGGCTGGCCGCAAATGCTTTGCGATCGCCTGAACTGCAGGGGACTCGTCTATTCGCGGCCAGGTTATGGCCGATCCACGCCACGGCGCGCCGAAGAAAAGTGGCCGGTCGAGTTTCTGCATCTGCAAGCGCAAAAAGTATTGCCCGCATTGCTCGATGCGCTCCACATCGACGCACGGGAACGTGCGCGCATGTGGCTCGTCGGGCATAGCGATGGCGGCACGATCGCCCTGCTCTACGCCCGCGCATTTCCCGAATCGCTTGCCGGTCTCGCCGTCCTCGCTCCGCATTTGTTCGTGGAACCGATGACCGTGGAAGGCATCACAAAGGCGCGTGAAATGTATGAAACGACGTCGTTCCGAGAAAAGCTCGAGGCTTATCACGACGATGTGGATTCAGCCTTTTACGGATGGAACGATGCGTGGCTGAATCCCGCGTTCTTGCATTGGGACATCACGGAACAAATATCGTCGATCAAACGGCCATTGCTCGCCATTCAAGGCCAGGACGACGAATATGCGTCGATGCTGCAACTCGACAAGATCGCGGCGGCTGTCGGGCACGCGCAGCTCGTCAAGCTCCCGCAGTGCCGCCACTCGCCGCATCGCGATGCGACCGATGCAGTGAACGATGCGATCGCCGCTTTCGTGCGAACGCATCAGCAGTGAATCAGCGTTTGATCTTCAGATAAGCTCGGCTTATCGCGGGCCGCGTATGCACCCATAAACGCGATGCCAGCCACGAAGCCGGCCGGTCGCGCACTTCGAGCCGCTTGATCGTGCGTTCGGTATCGTCGGATGCAGCGCGATCCAGCGGATTCGCGCCGACGTTCGTTCCAGTGTGGCATGTGTAGAAGTGCCTGAATCCCGCATTCAACGCGACTTCCCGATAGTCGTCGTCGTAATAACCTTGCGGCCAACACAGATGATCGGATACTTCGCCGAGGCGCGTGCGCAGTGCGCCACGCGCGGCGCTCAGATCGTTCTGCAACGCCTTGCGTTTCTTGTCGCGCGAACCCGCAACCTGATCCCAGCGCACATGAGAATGCGTATGGCTATGAAATTCGAACGTGCCGGCTTCACGCATCGCTTCGATTTCGGACCAGCGCAGGATCACATCATCGGCGTATCCATTTTCGATTGCGCGCTCCCCCGCACGATGATCGAGCAATCTCGGCATCGTTGCCAAGTTGTCCGATGCATTCGGACGAACGCCGCCTTCGCCGGGCCAACTGCTGACAAGAAAGCACAGCGCCGTAAAATCATGGCGCTTCAATACCGGATGCGCGTGCACCCAGTTGTCGAGATAACCATCGTCGAAAGTGATGACAAACGATTTCGCGGGCACGTCCTCGCCGCTCAGAAAACCTGCGAGTTGCGCCGCGCCGATGGTGCGATAACCCGCGCGCGCAAGGTAGTCCATTTGCGCGGTGAAGTTATCGGGCGTCACTGTGATCATGCCGGGCGATGTGCTGACGTGGTGGTACATCAGCACGGGAACGGCGCGTGCATACTTCGCGCTCATCTGCGATGACCTCGTTCGTGCAATGCGCGCTGATAGAAGCTGGCCGTTTCGTCCGCCATATCGCTTACGGTGAAGCCACGTTCGGTGATGCGAAGGCTCTCGTCGCGCAGACGCTGGCGCAACGCCGGATCGTCGATCATGCGGACAATCGCCGCACGCAATGCAACGGGATCGTGCGGCGGCACGAGCAGTCCATTCACGTTGTCTTCGATCAGTTCCGGCACGCCATCGACATGCGTGCCGATGACCGGCAAGCCCGCCGCCATTGCTTCGATGAAAGCCTGGCCCAGCGCTTCTTGATGCGTGGGAAGAACGAATAGATCGGAACCGCGAAAGATATTGGGGATATCGGTGCGAAAGCCCAGCAGGTGAATGCGATCGGCAAGGCCGAAGCTATCGACGATTCCCTTGATGCGTTCGAACAAAGGACCATCGCCCGCCATCACAACATGCAGGTTGGGATGCGTGTCGACGAGCGGGCGCACTGCCGCAATAAGATCTTCATGTCCCTTCTTGTCGCGCATGATCGCAACCATGCACGCAACGAATGCGTCCTCACCGAGACCGAGTTCCGCGCGCAAAGTCGAATGCGAGACATGCTGAGGTTTCGGAATGCCATCGTAAATAGTCTGCACGCGCTTCTCCGCAACACCCGCCGAAATCAGATAGCGGCGCACGTAATGACTCACGGCGATCACGCGATGCGGAAGCCATGTATAAGTTGCGAGCGACGAGATGGGCAATGCCAGATGCCGCGTACGCACGATGAGCGGCGTGCGCGCCAGCCGCCCCGCCGCGCCGGCAACGAGACTGTCGTGGCCACTATGCGTGTTGAGCACGTCGAACGCGCGGCGACGCAGAAGCGCTTTGATGGCCAGAATCGATCGCATGTCGCCGCCACTGCGCATGCGCGCGTGGTGAACGGCGAACCCAAGTTCGGCGCAACGTTGCCCGAGCCGCGCATCGCTCGGGCAAATCAGCTCGACGGTATGGCCGCTTTCGCGCAACGCGACCATCTCCTTCAACGTCCGTATTTCTTGACCGCCCCATCCCTTCGAGGACTCGCTATGTAGGATCTTCAAACGCCTGGTCTCCACGTCCGACACATTCCTGTCGGAAATATTTCGTAATATTCACATTACCTTACTGGCCTTGGCGATTCGTAAAAAAGCGCAAGGAATTTGATATGGCCTCGAACGAGGCTTATCGAAAGAAAGAATGCAAGCAGATGAACGCGCGCCGAAGTGGCGATCCGTCGCTAACGATTCTTCGACGAAGTGAACCGAGTGCGTGAAAGGCTAACGGCTCACTTACGCGTTCGGTTGACTCGTAGCTGGCAATTTCGTCAGCTTAGCTATTCGGATCCTAGCGTGGAATTGGGGGATTCCGAACTAACCCGTCGGACATGCGGGTGCTTAAGCATGCGATAAGAATTGGGCCGATTGCGCAAACGTTTGATGCGCACGCGCTTAAGCAAGCCTTTTGGACGATAGATCGACAACCCATTGGAACAGTAATTAGGCGCGTTTGGAACGAACGCAACGCCGTCTTTCGGTCGATTTTTCTCGGCCGGCAAGCATCATTCGAGCGTGATAACTTCAACCGATATCCGGAGGAAAAAATCATGCTGCTCTCAGACGATGAACTGGCCCGCTTGCAATCCGTCGCGCCGTTTTTACGAAACGAAGCGCACGCGGCACTGGAGCTGGAAGCGAACTATGAAGTGACGATGGAGCTCGAATCGCATTTGCAACCGGGCCTGCGCATACGCGCGCCGGATTCGTCGCGGACGACGGCCGCTTCGGATGCGCCGCCTTACGCGCTCGATCTGTTCGTTGGCTTGCCGCTGAATGAGTTGCGCGCGCTCTCACATGCCGATGACGCTACACGCGAAGCCGAGATCGCGCGTTTCGGCGCGCGCTTCTCGCCGCGTCTTCTGCGCGCGATCGCCAGGATGGCGCCGCACGAGATCGATCTCGATGCCGGCGTGCAAAGCGAAGCCGGCACGCTTTCGATCATGCTTGAAGAAGATTAAACGACGCACTGCGATCAGTCATTCTTCGATGCGGCCTCATGCGCGCGCCGCAGCCGCTCCCGGCTGTTCGACAAATGCATCCGCATGGCCGCGCGTGCTGCTTCGGGATCGCGGCGTTCGATCGCATCGAAAATATCTTCATGCTCGCGATTCACGCGATCGAGATAGCCAGAAGGATCGTTATGCGCAAGCGCCGCCGAATTGACGCGCGTGCGCGGAATGATCGTGTTGCCGAGCTGGCTCAGGATGCTATGGAAGTAACGATTACCGGTAGCCTTCGCAAGCTCGAGATGAAAGGCCACATCGGCCGCGACCGCGCTGCCTTCGCCCGCTTCGATGAGCCGCTCGAATTCGTCGAGCGCCCGGCGCATTTGCGCGAGGTTTTCATCGGTGCGGCGCATGGCCGCGAGACCGGCCGCCTCGGCTTCGAGGCTGATGCGCAATTCGAGAATCGCCATCACGTCGCGCACGGTGAGATCGCCCGCGGCCTCGATCTGGAACCGCTCCTGATCGCCCGCTTCGAGCACGAATGTACCGATGCCGTGCCGCGTCTGAACGAGGCGCGCAGCCTGCAATCGCGAAATGGATTCGCGCACGACAGTCCGGCTCACGCCGAGTTGCGCCATGATTTCCGATTCGGTCGGCAGCTTGTCGCCGGGCTGAAGCGCGCCGCTGCGAATCCGCTCCGATAACTCGGCGACGACTTCCTCGGTGAGATTTCGGGAGCGGCGAAGCGCGCCGGACGCGAGTGCTTGGGACATTGAAAGGCCGATCTTTGTATGCTCGATGAGCAATTATAGGGCGCGGGACAGCTTGTACGATGACTATCGTTTTCAGCGCGGAACTCGGCAATCCATCGAGGCAATTTCTAGAACCAACAATCGCTTCATTGAGCGAGCCGCATGACGCGGCGAGCTCTGTTCGACGCTGTGCCGGTCATGATGGAAATCCCTATCGAAAACGTCCGAATAGGGACAAAGCAAAGCGTTGATAAACCGTTCGTTGCGGCGTAAAGTTCATGTACCGCATGAAGTAAAACGCGCCCGCCAGACGGCATCAGCCGCACGTCGGCAAATATCCTTTTTGTCCGCGCATTGGCGGTTCGCTTCATCGTCCGGCTCGCGAGTCCATGCCGCATCCGTTGGATTCGCCATCAACTCGCGCAGTCGCGAGCCCGATCACAGCGGTTCACCGGTTAATCGCCACGCATGTCTATGCGTTGCACCACACGTCTTTCGCCTCTCGCGCAAGTCACTCATCGGACAGGCGCTCAACCGGTGGACATCCGTATTCACATTCGCAATTTTCACAGCGATACTGAGACGCGGCATCGAGGTTGGCAGGCAAGGAGACGAGCAAATGATGCGTGAAGTAAGCGGAGCGTTCTACGGCTCCCGTAAGCTGGATGAAGCACTCGAAGACCTGCGCGCAGAAGGAATCGCGGCCGACCGCGTGCGCGTGGCGAGCATGAGCGGCTTCGCGGATTTCCATACTTCGCAAACGCAGAGCAACAATGCGCAGACACAATGGATCGCGGCGGAATACGCGGGGCACGGGGAACATCTGGGCGTGGTAGATACGCACGACTATCCCTACGGACTCGACATGTCGAGCGACGACATCCTCCCCTCGTTCGGCGCGGACGGCGGCGACGCTGACGTGGCATGCAGCATTACACGCGTCATCGTGAGCATTCGCGACGAAGCGGAGATGCGGGCCGTTTGCGACATCTTCTCGCGCCTCGGCACCGACGATATCGACATCGAAAGCGTCGCGGTCTGATCGGCAACGCCCGCCGCTACGATCGGCCCGTCACTGGGTCGTCGTCGCGGGCTTCGCTTTCTTTTTGTGCTTGGAGTGGAAGCTGCCCGGGCGCGTACTGCCGGGCGTGGACGTGTTGTCGCCGCCGACGGTCGGCCCGGCCGTTGCCGCGCCGTGAGCGTTGCCCCTGCCCGATCCGCCATTGCCGTTGCCGCCCGACTGCGCCATCGCAACGCCCGACCCGCCTATCGTCACACCTGCCGTCAGCGCGACCGGAACCCGCACCGGCATTGTCCTCATTTTTTCCCTCGTCGATCAGGTTCACCACCGGTCTGAATGCGATCGCATGCATGATGCGTAATTCAAAATGCCATCTGGTATATGGCATGCTGCATGCGAATTCCTTACTTCCGCCGCCGCGCCCGGCCAGACAACCCGCCCGACTCATGGATGCCCGCAAAACCCAACGCGAATCCCCCTATCGCGACGATGCCGCGCCTGCATCGAGAGCAGGTTTCGTGCGCGTGCGCGGCGCGCGCGAGCACAACCTGAAAAACGTCGATGTCGACGTGCCACGCGACGCCCTCGTCGTCTTCACCGGCGTATCCGGTTCCGGGAAGTCCTCGCTCGCATTCGGCACGCTCTACGCCGAGGCGCAGCGCCGCTATTTCGAATCGGTCGCGCCGTATGCGCGGCGGCTCATCGAACAAGTCGGCGTGCCGCAGGTCGATTCGATCGAAGGCTTGCCGCCCGCCGTCGCGCTTCAGCAGCAGCGTGGCGCACCGAATGCACGCTCGTCGGTGGGCAGCGTGACGACGCTCTCCAGCCTCGTGCGTATGCTCTATTCGCGCACCGGCAGTTATCCGCCGAAGCAGCCCATGCTGTACGCGGAAGATTTTTCGCCGAACACGGTTCAGGGCGCGTGTCCCGTGTGCCATGGCCTCGGCCGCGTCTACGAAGTCACGGAAAAGTCGATGGTGCCCGACGACTCGCTCACGATCCGCGAGCGCGCCGTCGCGGCCTGGCCGCCCGCGTGGCACGGACAAAATCTGCGCGACATACTCGTGACGCTCGGCTACGACGTCGACACGCCGTGGCGCGACTTGCCGAAGAAGGATCGCGACTGGATTCTGTTCACCGAAGAGCAGCCGACGGTGCCGGTGTACGCCGGTCTAACGCCGAAAGAGACGCAAGCCGCGCTGAAACGCGGCGCCGAACCGAGCTATCAGGGCACATTCACCGGCGCGCGCCGCTACGTGCTGCATACCTTCGCGCACACGCAAAGCGCGCTCATGAAAAAGCGCGTGTCGCGCTTCATGGTCGGCAGCGATTGTCCCGCATGTCACGGCAAGCGGCTCAAGAAGGAAGCGCTATCGGTGACGTTCGCAGGGCTCGACATCGCCGAATTCGCGCGTCTGCCGCTCATCCGACTCGCCGATCTACTTGCGCCCATCGCACGCGGAGAATGGCCCGCCAGTGATGAAGCGCCGGCTCCCGCGCTCGCGAGGAAAGACCGCATCGCGGCGACGGCCAAGCGCGTCGCGGCAGGCGGCTCGGCGCACAAGGCCGCGCCGGACGTGCGCCGCACGGCCAATCTTTCCGAGGAGAAACGCGCCGCCGCCGAGCGCATCGCGGCGGATTTGCTGGAGCGGCTCGGCACGCTCATCGATCTGGGTCTGGGCTATCTCTCGCTCGATCGCGCGACGCCGACGCTCTCATCCGGCGAACTGCAACGATTGCGGCTCGCGACGCAACTCGCGTCGCAGCTCTTCGGCGTCGTCTATGTGCTCGACGAGCCATCCGCGGGCTTGCATCCGGCCGACAGCGAAGCGCTCTTCGCCGCGTTGCAGCGATTGAAGGCAGCAGGCAATTCGCTGTTCGTCATCGAGCACGATCTGAACACCATGCGGCGCGCGGACTGGCTGATCGATGTCGGTCCGGCCGCCGGTGAGCGAGGCGGACATGTGCTGTATAGCGGGCCGCCGGAAGGCCTCGCATCGGTGGAGGAATCGCAGACGCGCAGGCATCTGTTCGCGCCGAAGCAAGCGATCGAACGCGTCGCACGCGAACCGCGCGGATGGTTGCGGCTCGAAGGCATCACGCGCAATAACCTGCATGGCATCGATGCCGCGTTTCCGCTCGGCGCCTTCACGACCGTCACCGGCATTTCGGGCTCGGGCAAGTCGAGCCTCGTGAGTCAGGCGTTGCCGGAACTCGTCGCGGAGCGGCTCGGACGCGCGCTCGACGATGCAGAAGAAGACGAGCAGGACCCGCTCTTCGCTCGAGCCGACGCTTCGGCGGGCGGACGCATCGTCGAAGGCATGGAGACGATCCGGCGTCTCGTGCGCGTCGACCAGAAGCCGATCGGCCGCACGCCGCGTTCGAATCTCGCGACCTACACCGGCCTCTTCGATCACGTTCGCAAGCTCTTCGCCGACACGCCGGCCGCGCGAAAGCGCCGCTATGGCGCAGGACGCTTCTCGTTCAACGTCGCGCAAGGACGCTGCCCGACATGCGAAGGCGAAGGCTTCGTCAGCGTCGAGTTGCTGTTCCTGCCGAGCGTCTACACGTCGTGCGCGACATGCCACGGATCGCGCTATAACCCGCAGACGCTGGAAATCGAATGGCATGGGAAGAACATTGCGGATGTGCTCGGCATGACTGTCGATAGCGCATGCGACTTCTTCGCCGATGAAGCCAGCGTCATGCGCGCGCTCGCCGTGTTGCGCGACATCGGCCTCGGCTATCTGCGGCTCGGGCAGCCCGCGACGGAGCTATCAGGCGGAGAAGCGCAGCGCATCAAGCTCGCAACCGAACTGCAGCGCGCGCATCGCGGCGACACGCTCTACATTCTCGACGAGCCGACGACGGGGCTTCATCCCGCAGACGTCGATCGCCTGATGGCGCAACTGCAAGGGCTCGTCGATGCGGGCAATACGGTCGTCGTCGTGGAGCACGACATGCGCGTCGCATCGCTTTCCGATTGGATCATCGACATCGGCCCGGGCGCCGGTGAAGATGGCGGCCGGATCGTGGCGACGGGCACGCCGCAACGTATCGCCGAACATGTTGCAAGCCGCACGGCGCGTTATTTGAGCGACGCGCTGGCCTCAGGCGACCACGTGTCCTGAAGGGATGCCCTTGCGATAGACCTCATCGAACACGGCTTCGAGTTCCCGGTGCGTGCCGCGCAATTCATCGACGACACGCTTCGCCCAATCGAAGTATTCGCGCTTTCTCTCATCGCTCCAGCCGGACGGCGGCGCGGCGAGAATATCGCGCAAATTGCAAATCTTATCGGCGAGTTTCACGAGCTTCGCGCCGTGACTGATATGCGCCGCGTGTTCGACCTGCAAACGCTTCCTTTCGGCCTTCGACAAGGACTTGTCGTCCGTCACTTCGTCGACGATGCGCCCGATCTCCGCGCCGAACCGCCGCACGAGTTCATCGCGCGATGTGTCCGTGTCTTCGATCGTGTCGTGCAATATGGCGGCGATCAGCACGCGCTCGTCTTCGACCCCGCCTTCGTTCGCGAGCACATGAGCGAGCGCGATCGGATGATTGATGTACGGCGACGCGTCCGCATCCTTGCGGCGCTGCTTGCGATGTTTGTCGGCCGCGAACGCGACGGCGTGGATGAGTTGATTCACTGGATGGCCTTCCGTGTCGTCTTTACCGGAAGTATAGGTCTTGCGCCGACGCGCCAGTCTCAATACAACCCGACCCACCTCCATACATAAAACCGCACGATACCAACCAGCTCATGCAACGCGCTGTTCGAATCGAACCATCCTCTTCGATGCGGACGCCACCACATGAACTGCGGACGAACATAAGCGACGGTCGGCTGTGGATGCAAACCGAAGGCTTCGAACGCGAGCATCGCGCGACGCATGTGAAGCGACGACGTTATCAAAACCGACGTATCGTAGGGCCGCGACCGCAGTATCTTCTCCGTATTGCGCGCGTTCTCATAAGTGTCGAGACTCTGATTTTCGAGGATGAGATCTTGGCGCTTCACGCCTGCGTCGAGAAGCAGGCTTCCATATAAGTCTGCTTCGCTTTGCTCGTGATGCTGCGGGTTGCCTCCGCTCATGATGACAAAACACGCCTTCTCCATCTCGACGCAACGCTTATAGAGCGACGCCGCAAGATCGATGCGCGTCATCGCGTCACCCTTGGGCACGAGACGCCGATTATGGTCGTACCAGGTCCCCCCGCCCAGCACGATGATCGCCGTGCGCGGGCCGAACGTCGGATCCTTCATCGACGCGTAGTGATCGTTCGCGAGCCGCACGAGCGGCCCCGGAAACCAGCTTCCGAGCCCCCAGAAGACGATAGCCGTCATCACCAGAATCAATCCGCGCCGTTTTCTCCAAACGAGGAACAGCGCAATGAATAAAAGCAGCAGCGATATCAGAACCAATCAATTCACTCCGGAAAGTTATCGTTTCAAAATGCTTTCAGTGTACGCATCGTTTTTGCTTATCACTCATTCGACCATGCGAAGGAGTTACCTATTTATCGAATATGAAGCGCTGACGTGAGTGTGAATCATCGCATCCGATCGCGACGTGCTTGATATCGCACAAAACGATGCTTTCTCGACGAAGCCCTCCGTGCGCCATCGCACGGACGCATAGGCCCGCAAATTCGTTAAATACGATCAAACAATAGCTATAAGAAAACAGTGCGTGCGAGGGCTCTCGTGGAACCGTCTTCGCGAGACAACAACAACACCACTGCCGATTCGCACCGGGGTCAGCGACATTCGATAAGAACTCATCGTCGCGACCCGGGTTAGTTGCACCAATGGCCGGGTACAAGGGAAAACATAGACAATGAAAACTGAATTGCGCCGCATCCTCGCCGAGTCCGCTCGTCTCGACGTGCCCATCGATACGCTCGCCGACGGCGACGATCTCTACGCCGCCGGTCTCTCTTCGCTTGCCACGGTCCATGTGATGCTGGCGATCGAAGACGAGTTCGGCATCGAAATTCCCGATCACATGCTCACGCGCCGTCTCTTTTCGAGCGTCGATTCGCTCGCATCGGCGGTCGACGAACTGCGTCGTTCGCAGGCGGCAGCATGAACGCGCCCGCTCAGGAGCTTGAAGTCGCCGAGCTCGCGCAGAGCGCAATCTTGCGCAGCGAAAGCGAACTGATCGAAGCCGCGAAGCGCGTCGCGGCCGTTGCGGCCCAGTACGCCGACGCGGTCGATCGCGAAGCGCGCTTTCCCGCCGAAGCGGTTGCAGCCATGCGCAAGGAGCGTCTCTTCTCCGCGATGATCCCGACGGAATACGGCGGCGACGGTCTGTCGCTCACCGGCGTCGCGCGCTTGTGCGAGGCACTGGCGCAAGGCTGCGCATCGTCCGCGATGATCTATGCGATGCATCAGAGCCAGGTCGTTTGCATCGTCGATCATGGCGTGAACGTGCCGTGGCAGCGCGCTTTCCTTGCTCGCATGGTCAACGAACAGTTGCTGCTCGCATCGGCGACGTCGGAAGAGAACATCGGCGGCAACATGCGTACGAGCGCGTGCGCGGTCGATCTCGTCGACAACGCGTTTCGCATCGAGAAGCTCGCACCGACCATTTCGTACGGCAAGTATTCCGACGCCATTCTCGTGACGGCGCGCCGTCATCCGGACGCGCCGCCCTCCGATCAGGTGCTGATCGTCGCGCCGCGCGAAACGTTCACGCTCGAGCAGCGTGGGACGTGGGACACGCTCGGTATGCGCGGGACATGCAGCGAAGGACATCGACTGGTCGCGAGCGGCATCGCGGAACAGATTCTGCCGACGCCGTTCTCGAAGATCGCCGACGAAAGCATGCTGCCCGTATCCCATACCTTGTGGTCGTCGGTATGGTGCGGCATCGCGAGCGACGCGGCGAATCGCGGGCATCAGTTCTTCCGCAATCAGGCGCGCGGCAAGCCCGCGTTGCCGCCTTCGGCCGCGCGCCTTTCGCAAGTGCTCACGCTCATCAAGATGATGCAGGCGCGGCTGCGCGAATCGCTCGCCAATGTCGAAGCGGCGCAGACCGAACGCGCGGCGCGCAAGGCGAACCAGAGCAATGACGACGACGCACCGCTCGCGGCGTCGATCGGCATCAACGCCGATCTGAACATGCTCAAGCTGGCGATCTCGCAGTCGGCTTTGCATGTCGTGCAAGAGACGCTGATGATCTGCGGCATGGCGGGCTACAAGAACGACACGCCGTTCAGCGTGGGGCGCCATCTGCGCGATCTGCATTCGGCGCCGCTCATGATCAGCAACGATCGCATCGAATTGAACACGGCGAACCTGCTGCTTGCGCAGCGCGCCGCAACGGGGACCATTTGACGATGAACATGCCGACGGAACAGGCCGCCATGATGCAGGCCGAAGCACAAGCACAATCACAAGAGACACAGGCACCGTACGACAAATCGGACTTGACCTTGCGCGATCGCCTGATCGAAGCGGGCATTCTGCTCGATACCGGCGAAGACGGTCTCTATGGCCGCAGCGAAGTATTCGAGGATGTCGTCGAACGGCTCAATCAGGCCATCACGATGCTCGGCGCGGATCAACACGCGGAAGTGCTGCGCTTTCCGCCCGCGATGCGCCGCCGCGATTTCGAGGACAGCGAGTATCTGAAGAGCTTCCCGAATCTGGCGGGCACGATCCACTCGTTCCAGGGCAACGATCGCGGGCATCATCGCCTGCTCGAAGCGCTCGACAAGATCGTGCATATCGGTGAAGAGGAAGAGCGCTCCGACGAATGGATGGATCAGCAAAAGCCGACGCGCCTCGTGCTCACGCCGGCCGCGTGCTATCCGATCTATCCGCTCGTCGCGAAGCGCGGCAATCTCGCGGCTGACGGCGCGATCTTCGATGCGTTCTCGTACTGCTTCCGCCACGAGCCGTCGATCGATCCGGGCCGCATGCAGATGTTCCGGATGCGCGAATACATCCGCGTCGGCAGCCCCGAGCAAGTGATGGCGTTCCGTCAGAAGTGGATCGACCGCGGTTCGCTGCTCGTCAATCTGCTGCAACTGCCTTTCGAAATCGATCTCGCCAACGATCCGTTCTTCGGTCGCGGCGGCATGATCGTCGCCGATAGCCAGCGCGCGCAGCAACTGAAGTTCGAACTGCTCGTGCCCGTCGCGACGCCCGACCGTCCGACTGCGTGCCTGTCGTTCAACTATCACCAGGACCACTTCGGCGAGCTGTGGCACATCCGTCAGGCCGACGATCAGGTCGCGCATACCGCGTGTGTCGGCTTCGGCATGGAGCGCACGACGCTCGCGCTCTTCCGTCACCACGGTCTCGATGTCAAGGCGTGGCCGGAGAAAGTGCGTCAGTTGCTTTGGGGCGACAAGGCGCCGCTCATCGAGGAAGGCCTCGCGAACCTGGGAAACAAGGCATGAACGCACGCTCGCCGGCAGAAGCCGTGACCGACACGTCCATGCCTGCGGACACCGCCTACATCCAGCACGCGCTGCATCGCGAAGAGCGCGTCTGGCTGGAGACGAACTGCTATGTCGACTTGTGGATCGAGTTGCTGCATCACTACGGCTGCGATCCGCATGCGGCGCTCGGTTTCACGGTGACGCAGGCATTCGAGGGCGATCAGTTCACGTTCCCGAAGTTCTCGCTCGACGATATCGCGCGGCTCTATGGCCTGCAGGCGCAAGAGCTCGCGATCTACGACACGCTGGAAGCGCACGTACGCGAGCAGACGCGCCGCGGGCAGATCGTGGTGGTCGAGATGGACTCGTACTATCTGCCCGACACACGCGCGACCGCGTATCGGCAGACGCATACGAAGACGACCATCGCGATCGACGCCATCGACACGGAAGCGAAGCGCATCACGTACTTCCATAATGCGGGTTACTTCGCGTTGGCGGGCGAGGACTACGATGGCGTGTTCCGTCTGATGCCGGGCCTCGCAAGCGATGTGCACGCGCTCTTCCCGTACGTCGAGTTCGTGAAGCGCGCGCGTGCGCCGCTCGAAGGCGATGCGATGGTGCAACGCTCGGTCGAACTGCTCAAGCTGCGTCTCGCGGAACGTCCCGCGGTGAATCCCGTTGCGCAATGGCGCGCGGAATTTCCCGAGCATCTGCGTGCGTTGCTCGAACGCGATCCCGCGTACTATCACCTCTACACGTTCAACGTGATGCGTCAGCTCGGCTCGAACTTCGAGTTGCTGTCGAAGTATCTCGGCTGGCTGAACCGGCACGGCGTGGAAGTATCGAGCGATATTCAGACGAGCGCTCAAGCGATCGCGAGCGAAGCGATGGTCATGCAGTTTCGACTCGCGCGCGCCCGCATGCGCTCGCGCTCGGACCTGTGCGAAGACTGCCTCGATTCGATGCAGGCTTCGTACGACAAGGTTATCGAGCCGCTCGCCGCGCGCTTTCTGTGAACGCCGAAGCCGCGCACATGCCGCGCGGCTTTGGCGTCGTTCTTCGCATTCCATCGACGAGGTAGGTTCATGCACGACCAGTGCGCGCACGCGGCGCGGCGTCTTTCAGAAGGCTGGCAATGCGTGAGCACGCCAGCGGGTTCATGCGCGATGCCCGCATCGCTCGACACCGTCACGCAATGGATCGACGCGCCCGTGCCGGGCACGATCGCATCCGCATTGCGCGCGCAAGGCGTCAGCGATGAAGCGCTCGCGCAGCCGTTCGCGTATTCCGATCATTGGTATCGCGTGAAGCTCGCGGGCGACGGCAAGCGGCGCTTGCGCTTCAATGGGCTCGCGACCGTCGCCGAAATATGGCTCGACGATCGCAAGCTGCTCGAATCGGATTCGATGTTCGTCGCGCACGATCTCGACGTCGAACTCAACGGCGAGCATACGCTTCATCTGTGCTTCCGTTCGATCGCGCCCGCGCTTGCCGCCAAACGCGGACGTGCGCGCTGGCGTCCGAAGCTCGCGCAACCCGCCACGTTGCGCAACGTTCGCACGACGCTGCTCGGGCATATGTCCGGATGGTGTCCGACGATTCAACCGGCGGGTCCGTGGCGCCCCATCGAATTGATCGGCGAAACGCGCGCGTGCATCGACAACGTGGATCTGCGCACGAGCATCGACGGCAACGATGGCATGCTCGATGTCACCGTGCGCTACTTTCATGCACAGGAACAGGCGCCGGTTCGCATCGAATGTGGCGACGCGCACGCCACGCTGGAATGGCACGACGCGCGCACGCTCAAAGGCCGCGTGCGCGTGCCCGATGTGCGCTTGTGGTATCCGCACACGCATGGCGAGCCATCGCGCTATGCCGTGAAGCTCGGCGATATCGATCTCGGCGAAGTCGGCTTTCGCACGATAGAAGTCGATCGTGGTGTGGACGGCCGAGGCTTTCAGCTCGTCGTGAACGGCGTGCCTGTATTCGCGCGCGGCGCGTGCTGGACATCGGCCGATATCGTCGCGCTCGATGCGCCGCGCGAGAAACTCGAGAACGTCTTCCGCCTGATTCGCGATGCGGGCCTGAACATCATTCGCGTGAGCGGCATCACGCTCTATGAATCCGACACGTTCTACCAACTCGCCGACGAAAACGGCGTGCTCGTGTGGCAGGACTTCGCGTTCGCGAACCTCGATTATCCGGACGACGAAGCATTTCGTGCGAGCGCGCAACGCGAAGCCGAGCAGTTCCTTTCACGCACGCGACGCTTCGCATCGCTTGCGGTGCTGTGTGGCGGAAGCGAAGTGCATCAGCAGGCGGCGATGCTCGGCCTGCCCTTCGACGCGTATCAGCAGCGCCTCTTCACCGAACTCTTGCCGAATGCGATTGCAGCGCAGCGGCCCGACGTCGCGTATGTCGTGAACTCGCCGAGCGCGGCGCCCGGCGACAAGGAGTCGATGCCTTTCGGCACGCGCGGCGGCATTACGCATTACTACGGCGTGCCGGCGTATCAGCGCCCGTTCGACGATGTGCGTCGCGCGCAAGTGCGCTTCGCCTCCGAATGTCTCGCGTTCGCCAACGTTCCCGACGATGTCGCCCTGCGCGCGATACCGAATGCGCGCGCGCACGAACCGCGCTGGAAAGCAGGCGTGCCGCGCGATCCCGGCTCGGCGTGGGATTTCGACGATGTGCGCGAGCATTACATGCGATCGCTCTATCGCATGGACGTGCCGCGTTTGCGCTATGAAAATCCCGAGCGCTATCTGGAACTGTCGCGCGCGGTCGTCGCGGATGTGATCGGCGCGGTGTTCTCGGAATGGCGTCGCGAAGGATCGAGTTGTGCGGGGGGCATCGTATGGAATCTGCTCGATGTGCGTCCGGGCGCGGGCTGGGGCATCATCGACGTTCTCGGCGCACCGAAGAGCGCGCTGCATGGACTCGCGCGCGTGCTTCAACCCGTGCAGGCGTTGATCCTCGATGAAGGTCTCGACGGACTCGACGTTCATCTCGTCAACGATACCGCGCGCGAGATTCGCGCGCGCGTCGAACTGGCGTGCCTGCGTGAAGGCGCGATCAAGGTGGCGAGCGGTTCGCGCGATGTCGTATTGCAACCGCGCAGCGTACAACGTGTGTCTTCGAATGCGCTGATCGGCGCATTCTTCGATATCGCATATGCGTATCGCTTCGGCCCGCGCGCGCACGATGCGACGCATGTCGTTCTGCGCGACGCGGACACGAACGAAGTGCTGTCGGAAGCGTTCCACTTCCCCGATCCGTCGATCGGCGAGCGGCGCGATATCGGCTTGAGCGTCACCGTCGAGAAGGACGACGAGGGCTTCAGTCTCATTGTCGAAACGGCGCAGCTCGCGCGCTGGGTGCATATCGCCGATCCGAACTACTTCGCACGCATCGACTGGTTTCATCTCGCGCCGGGAAGCACGCGTCGCATTCCGCTCGTCGCGCGGCACGGGAACGTGAGCGCCGCGCCCGAGGGCGATGTATTCGCGATCAATGCGATTCGAAGCGCGACGTATCGCGCTTCGTGATGCGCGCGCGTCAGCGGCCGAATGCTTCCGTTTCGATGCGCCGTCCGGTGAGGAATGCATCGGCGACGAGTCGCAGCGGTCGCACATCGACATCGCTCGTTTTCGTTTCGATGAGCGTGTGAAAGTGCTCGTACAGCGCGGGATATTCGCGCTCGGCTTCGACATCGATCTCCTTGCCCGCGATCGACAGACGCTTGCCGCCTTCGCGCATCGAGAGGCGGCCCGCGTCCGTTTCGATGTCGATGTCCCATTCCTCGACGGGACCGTGACGCCAATCGAACACCGCGCGCACCGGCGCGCCGTTCGTCGCGACGCAATCGAGTTCGGCGGCGATCGGCGTGGATGTATCGGCCGGCATCGTGAGCGTGGCGGCGCGCAGCGCGACTTCATGCGGCAGGATGCGCGTGACGATCGATAGCGCGTTGATGCCCGGATCGAATACGCCGAGACCGCCCGGCTCCCAGATCCATTGCTGCCCCGGATGCCAGCGCCGCACGTCTTCCTTCCATCGCACTTCTACCGAGCGAATCGCGCCCGGTTCCTTCGACGCGAGCCAGGCGCGCGCCGGTTCGACTGCGCTCGCCGCGCGCGAATGCCACGAGGCGACGAGCGTGCAGCCGTTCGCGCGTGCAACGTCGCGCAATGCTTCGACTTCGCTCACGCTCGCGCCTGGCGGCTTTTCGAGCATGACGTGCTTGCCTGCGTCGAGTGCGACGAGCGCTTGCGCGTAACGCACTTGAGGCGGCGCGCAGAGCGACACTGCATCGATCGACGGCTCGGCGGCGAGCAGCGCGCCGATATCCGGATAGTTGCGCACGCCTTCGACGCTTGCATTGCGGCTCGCGCACGCGACGAGTTCGAACCCCGGCTGCGCGGCGATCGCGGGCAAGTGCTGATCCCGCGCGATCTTGCCGATGCCGACGACGGCGAGCTTGTGTACGGCTTTCATGCGAATGTCTCCTCCTTTCCGTGGAACCGAATCACGTTCCCGCGTGACCGCGGCCGAACAGCGTGGCCCAAAGCGTTTCATGCTTCGGCTTCGTTATTTCCAGAAATAAACCCTCTACGCAAATCTGCGCCAGATTCTCATCGACCCCGATGCCCGTTCCCGTGACCGTTTGCATCGAACGACGTCTCGATATGCGGCGTTTCCTGAACCGCGCCGCGCAAAGGCAGCGAGCATGCAACCCACTTTTCGGGATTTGTGTAGAGGTCGAACCCCTTGAGACGCTTATCCAAATCTAACACCATCGATAGCGTTCCCGCAGTAATGACATACACCGGCGGATGGATATCGCAGCGCCGGTCGATCTCTTCGCTTAGGTTGACCGTCTTGCGACGGAAGTGGACAAAGCCGCATACTCGATTGCGCAGCGCACAGTGAAGCAATCGCTGTCCCATTGCACTGTCGCACTGGAATCAATATGCGCCGTGGTATGAACGGTGGGCTGCTTCATAGGATGTGTCTGTAAGCGAAGTGAAGAATGGTGTAGTCGCGCTCTCGAACGACGGTAAGCGGCGACTCTATACGCCTCTCGCTTATCGCGATTCGCCCGTCGAGCGCATAGATGCGCGATACGCCCGCGTATTCCTCGCGATAGTCAATGACGGCATCCAGCTCCGCGTCATAGATTGGCTTCGCATTGAAGGGCACGGACGGTGGACGGATTTCGAAGCGACCCACCTCAATCGGCTTCTTTGCAGGCTTGCAATCGAACGACGGCTCGTCTCTGCTATACGGCAACGACGATTGCATATTCTGACTCTCGAACATAGCGAGCCAACAGAATACTTTGCCATCCGAATTGATTCGCCACCTGAAGTTACGGTGACGAATCCGCGATACAGCTTCCGATTCGTCACCTCGCGATACCCTATCGCCCGCTCACGCAGTCGCCGCCACCTCCACCGGCGCGCGATAACTTTCGATCAACCGTTCGCGCTTCTTCGCGACGGCCGCGATGTTGCGCTCCTTCACATGCCCGAAGCCGCGGATTTCATCAGGTAGTTTCGCAAGCTTCAACGCGGCATCGCATCGTTGCGCATCGAGCGTCGCAACGAATTCATCGACGAGCGCAATGTAATCCGCGATCATCCGGCGTTCGGTGCGGCGCTCTTCCGTCTTGCCGAACACATCGAACGATGTGCCGCGCAAACCCTTCATCTTCGCGAGCACGCGAAACGCCGGCAGCATCCACGCACCAAAACGCTGCTTCACGAGATGGCCATGCTCGTCGCGTTTAGCGAAAAGCGGCGGCGCGAGATGGAACATCAGCTTGTAATCGCGGCCCGGTTCGCCCTCGAACTGCTCACGCAGCTTGTCGAGATACGCGGGATCCGCATAGAGACGCGCAACTTCGTACTCGTCCTTATAAGCCATCAGCTTCGCGAGATTCACCGCGACGGCGCGCGTAAGGGGTAACTTCGCGTTCAGCAGTTTTTCCTTCTCGCGAATGCGCTCGACGACATCGCGATACGAACGCGCATACGCTTCGCTCTGATACGCCGCGAGCAACGCTTCGCGCGTCGCGATCACGTTCTCCAGCGACTCCGGCATCTTCACGATGACCGCGTGCTGCGTGGACTTGAGCAGATCGCCGGCGCCGTTCTGCGCAACGAAGCGGCCCCAGTTGAACGCGAGCACGTTCTTGTCGACGGCCACGCCGTTCAGTTCGATCGCGCGCGTGAGGCTCGCGAGTTCGAGCGGCAACCAGCCCTTCTGCCACGCGAAACCAAGCAGCAGCGGATTCGAATAGATCGTGTCGCCGAGCAGTTTCAACGCGAGCGCATTGGCATCGACGAACTCGCATCCCGCGCCGATGCTCTCCGACAACGCCTGCTCCGTCTGCGCAGCGGGAAAGGTCCATTGCGCATTCGTGACGAACTCGGCGGTCGGCGTCGCGCCGCTGTTGATCGCCGCGTGCGTGATGCCGTGACGCGTGCGCGACAGCACATCGTTCGATGCTGACACGATCGCATCGCAACCGATGACGAGCCGCGCTTCGCCCGTTGCGATGCGTGTCGCATGCAGCGCTTGCGGCTTCGGCGCGATCTGCACGTGACTCAGCACCGCGCCGCCCTTCTGCGCGAGACCCGCCATATCGAGCACGGTCACGCCCTTGCGTTCGATATGCGCGGCCATGCCGATCAATCCGCCGATCGTCACCACGCCCGTGCCGCCGACGCCCGTCACGAGAATGCCGTAAGGCTTCGACAAGCCAGGCAACGAAGGGATCGGCAGATCATCGAAGTCCGGCTTCACGCCTGCGGCCGCCTTGGGCTTGCGAACCTGCGCGCCTTCAGCGGTGACGAAACTCGGGCAAAAGCCCTTCACGCACGAGAAATCCTTGTTGCACGAAGACTGGTTGATCTTGCGCTTCGTGCCGAGCGGCGTGTCCATCGGCTCGACCGACAGGCAGTTCGATTGCACCGAGCAATCGCCGCAGCCTTCGCAAACCGCATCGTTGATGAACGCGCGACGCGCCGGATCGGGATACGTGCCACGCTTGCGGCGACGGCGCTTCTCCGTCGCGCAAGTCTGGTCGTAGATGAGGATGGTCGTACCTTGCGTATCGCGCAACTCGCGCTGAATGTGATCGAGCTCATCGCGATGATGCACGTTCACGCCCTGGGGCAACGCAACGTTCGCATCGTATTTCTGCGGCTCGTCGGTCACGATGACGATGCGCTTCGCTCCTTCCGCATAGACCTGATGCGCGATCTGCGGCACCGTCAATACGCCGTCGACGGGCTGGCCGCCTGTCATAGCAACCGCATCGTTATAGAGAATCTTGTACGTGATGTTCGCGTTCGCCGCAATCGCCGCGCGCACCGCGAGCAGGCCCGAATGGAAGTATGTGCCGTCGCCGAGATTGACGAAGACGTGTTTATCGCCGGAGAAATGCATCTGGCCGATCCACGCGACGCCCTCGCCGCCCATCTGGCTGAACGTCTCGGTCTTGCGGTCCATCCACATCGACATGTAATGGCAGCCGATGCCCGCGAGCGCGCGCGATCCTTCGGGCACGCGCGTCGATGTGTTATGCGGACATCCCGAGCAGAACCATGGCTTGCGCTCGACATCGACGCGCGGCTTGGTCGCCTCGCGCTCTTTCGCTTCGATCGTTTCGACGCGCGACAACATGCGCGCACGCACGTCTTCGGGAACATCCGCGCGCGCGAGACGACGCGCGATAGCCTTCGCGATCAACGCGGGCGATAGCTCGTAATGCGCCGGCAGCAACCAGTCGCCGCGCGGCACGGACCATTCGCCGCCTTCGTTGTCGCGCTCGTCGAACTTGCCGTAGATGCGCGGGCGCACGTCTTCACGCCAGTTATAAAGCTCTTCTTTCAGCGCGTATTCGAGAATCTGCCGCTTCTCTTCCACGACGAGAATCTCTTCGAGACCGGTCGCGAACGCGCGTGCGTCCTGCGCATCGAGTGGCCACACGCAGCCCACTTTCAGCACGCGCAGGCCGATCTGCGCGCAGGTGTCATCATCGAGACCGAGATCGACGAGCGCCTGACGCACATCGAGATACGCCTTGCCCGCCGTGATGATGCCGAAGCGCGGCTTGTCCGAATCGATGACGACGCGATTGAGCTTGTTCGCACGCACGTAGGCCAGCGCCGCGTACCACTTCTCGTCGAGCAGACGCGCTTCCTGCGCGAGCGGCAAATCTGGCCAGCGAATGTTGAGGCCGCCTTCGGGCATCGCGTAGTCGTCCGGCGTGACGATCTCCACGCGATCCGGATCGAGATCGATCGATGCCGTCGATTCGACCACATCGGTCACGCATTTCATCGCGACCCACAGGCCCGAATAGCGGCTCATCGCCCATCCGTGCAGACCGTAGTCGAGATACTCCTGCACGTTCGACGGATACAGCACCGGAATGCCCGCCGCGATGAACGCATGATCCGACTGATGCGCGACCGAGGACGACTTCGCCGCGTGATCGTCGCCAGCGAGGACAAGCACGCCGCCATGCTTGTCGGTGCCTGCGGAATTCGCGTGCTTGAAAACATCGCCGGTGCGATCGACGCCCGGTCCCTTGCCGTACCACATGCCGAACACGCCATCGCGTGTCGCGCCCGGCCACAGATTGATCTGCTGCGTGCCCCAGATCGACGTCGCCGCGAGATCCTCGTTCACGCCCGGCTGAAACACGATGTCGTTATTCTTCAGATGCGCCTTCGCCTTCCATAGCGACTGATCGAGCGCACCGAGCGGCGATCCGCGATAGCCCGAAACGAAGCCCGCCGTGTTCAGCCCCGCCTTGCGGTCTCGCGCTTTCTGCAACATCGGCAGACGCACGAGCGCCTGCGTGCCGCTGATATAGACGCGGCCTTTCTCCAGCGTGTATTTATCGTCGAGCGTTACGGTTGCAGCGGCTAGTGCGGCGCGATCGGGTGCGTTCATGAGGGCATGTCTCCGGAATTCGGGAATTAGTTTTTTTGCCGAGTATAGGAAGCCGATTTGCGATCGTAAAATCGCGAATACACAACTCCGGTATCTGAAAATCAGATGGCGTTCGATCTCACGCTCAGGCAGTTGCGCTACTTCGTCGCCGCCGCGCAAACGGGCCAGTTCTCGATGGCGGCGGCCAACGAACACGTATCGCAGTCGGCGATCACGAATGCGGTGCTCGCGCTCGAAAGCGCGCTCGGCACGAAGCTGTTCGAGCGCCTGCCGCAAGGCGTCGCGCTGACGCCCGACGGTCAGGATTTTCATAACCATGCGCGCCGCGTGCTCGACGCCGCGCGCGATGCGATGCACATGCCGCCGTTTCGCGCGCACGACATGCGCGGCGTCGCGCGAATCGCGGCGTCCTATACGGTGCTCGGGTATTTTTTGCCGGAACTGCTCGCGCGCTTTCGTGCGACGTATCCGTTCATCGATTTCGATCTGCGTGACATGGAGCGGCCGCAAATCGAAGAAGCAGTCGCGAATGGCGATGTCGATATCGGCGTGGTGCTGCTATCGAATCTGCAGCGTCCGAATCGTTTCGACAGCCAGGTCTTGATGCGTTCGCGCCGGCAACTGTGGGTCGCGCCGATGCATCCGCTCGCGCAGCAGCACGCGGTATCGTTGAAGGATATCGCCGTGCATCCCTACATTCTGATTACCGTCGATGAAGGCGAGCAATCGACGATGCGCTACTGGCACAAGAAGCGCATCGAACCGAACATCGCGTTTCGCACGAGTTCGATGGAAGCGCTGCGCGGACTCGTGGCGCATGGCTTCGGCGTCACGGTGCTATCGGATATGGTGTTTCGGCCGTGGTCGCTCGAAGGCAAGCGCATCGAGGCGCGGCCCGTCAACGACGCGATTCCTCATATGGAAGCAGGCATGATCTGGCGCAAGGGCGCGACGTTGAGCGCCCCGTCGACCGCCGTGCAGCAGTTCCTGATTCATGCCTGTGGTGCTTAGTTCGAACTCAATGCGAAATGCTTTCGAGCGATCGCCCGAGCGTGCGCGGTCCCATCGATCCGATGCAGATCATCACGATCAGCATCGCGCCCGCGATGAAGCCGAACACGCCGGTCACGCCCGCTTCCTTCAGCACGAACGCGATCACGAACGAACTGAACACCGCCGATAGCCGGCTCCACGAATACACGAAGCCGACAGCGCGTGCGCGGATCGTCGTCGGATAAAGCTCTTGCTGATACGTGTGATACGTGAACGAGATGATGTTGCCCGCGAGCGTGAGCAACACGCCGAGCGTGACGATCGTCACCGCCGCCGACGCCTGGCTGAACAGCAGGCCCGCGACGATATTCACGGCCGCCATGAACACGATCACATGCTTGCGTTCGAAACGATCGGCGATCCAGTAGCCGAGCAAGGGACCGATGGGCGCGGCAAGCCCGATCACCGTCGTATAGAGCAGGCTCGACGTGACTGTCACGCCCTGCTTGACGAGCAGTGTCGGCACCCAGTTCGCGAAGCCGTAGAAACCGACCGTCTGACAGATATGAAAGACGATCAGCATGAGCGTGCGCTTGCGATACGGCGGCTTCCACATATCGGCGAACCCGGCCTTTCTTGCAATGGGATCGGAAGGACCCGGCGCGGGCAACGGCTTGCCGTACTGAAGCGCGACCGTGTCTTCGAGACGGCGCAGCACTTCGTCGGCTTCGTCGATGCGGCCTTTGCTCGCGAGCCAGCGCGGGCTTTCCGGCAGATTGCGCCGGAAGTACCAAACGAACAGCGCACTCACGCCCCCCGCCAATGCGACCCAGCGCCAGCCATCGAAGCCGAACGGCGCGCGCGGCACGAGCAGATACGAAAGGAACGCGACCACCGGCACGGCGGAAAAGCCGATCGCCTGACACACGGCGAACGCCCTTCCACGCAGATGTTTCGGCGCAAGCTCGGACATATAAGTACCGATGGTCACGAGTTCCACACCGATGCCGAGCCCCGACACGAAGCGCCAGAAGTTGAGCCACAGTGCCGTGTCCTGAAACGCCATCACGGTATTCGCCGCGACGTACCAGAGCAGCGAATACGTGAAGATCGCGCGACGTCCGTAGCGATCGGCGAGAAAGCCGCACGCGATCGTGCCGATGAACAAGCCGCAGAACAGCGCGGCGATGAAGCTCGCGACGCCCGTCGTGCCGAAGAGACCCGCGGTCGTCGATGTGAGAATGCCGCTCTTCACGAGACCCGGCGCGATATAGCCGGTGAAGAGCAGATCATATAGCTCGAAGAAGAAGCCGAGGCTCAGCAGAAAGACGAGTTTCCACACCGCGCGCGTGGCGGGAAGCCGGTCGAGGCGTGCCGAGATGCCCGCCGTGTCCGCGATGGCGGGCGCGTCCGTGAACGCGCTGCCGGCGGCGTCGTGCAGACGCGAAGTGCCCTGCATGATGGCCATTGCTTGTCTCCTGAATGTATTTTGAAGCCGCATCGATGGCGGCTCTGTCATGCTGCGTGCTTACTGCGTGAAGCGTTCTTGCAACTCCGCGAACGATGCGATGCGGCCGATAATTGCACTTGCAACTACCGTCGGCGGGCTTGCGAGCCATACTTTCCCCGGACCCGAGCGGCCCGGAAAATTGCGATTGATCGCGCTGATGGTGACTTGTTCGGCCTGTGTCGACGAACCTGGTCCGCAGTTCGCGCACGCACCGCACGACGGTTGCAGCAGAATCGCGCCGACGCGCTCGAACGCATCGACATAGCCTTGCGCGATGCAATAGTCGCGCACGTCCTGCGTGCCGAATTGCAAATAGAGCGTCACATTGCCGGGCACGCGCAAGCCGCGCTTCGCCGCCCACGAAAGCACTTCGTGATAGTGATCGAAGTCCTCGCGCTTGCCTGCCGTGCACGAACCGCCATACGCGATATCGATGACCGGCCTTTCATCGAGCGCTTCAAGCGCGATGCCGTTGCCCGGATCGCCGGGCGCGGCGAGCATCGGCGTGAGACCCGAGCAATCGATGGCGATGACATCGGCGTAGCGCGCGCCTTCATCGCTCCGCATCCATGGCTCGATCTTGAAGTCGATGCCGCGCCGCGCCTTCAGAAAGCGCACGGTTTCATCGTCGGGAGCGACGATGCCCGTGAAGCCGCCCAACTCGGCCGTCATGTTGGTGAGCGTCGTGCGCTCATCGGTCGAGAGGCTCGCGATGGCCGTGCCCGCGAACTCGAACACCTTGCCGACGCCCGCGCCCGCGCGTATGCGCGAATCGGCAAGCAAGTGAAGCACGATGTCCTTCGCGGTGACGCCCGCGGGAATCGGTCCCGATAGTTCGATGCGCAACGATTGCGGCACCGTGATGCGAACCGCGCCGGTGACGAATGCGTTCGCCATGTCCGTCGTGCCGACGCCGAACGCGACACATCCGAGCGCGCCGCTATGCGGCGTATGCGAATCGGTTCCGACGATCACGTGGCCGGGCAACGCGTAGCGCTCGGCCATCATTGCGTGCGAGATGCCTTCGGAGCCTTCGTCGAGCTCGCTGTTCGCTTCGCTCAGATAGCCGTGATTGCGCACATCGTAGTCATGCGCGAACGTGCGATGCGCGTCCGATAACTCGCGCACGTTCGGCAGCAGCCCGTTCCCGATATGCAGTTCGCTGCGATGCGAATACGACAGATGATCCTCGAACGCGAGCATGCTGCGCGGTTCGTGCAGCGTCAGCGGGCGGCCGAATGCCGCGTGCAGCATATGCGCGGCCATGCCCGTGTAGTACTCGTGGATGAAGCGCCAGTCCGCGCGCACGAAGATGCCGTTGCCCGCTTCGAGCGATGCGTTGGTCACATCGGTCGTCAATGTGTGACGCGCGAGAATTTTCTCTACGAGCGTGCGCGGCGCTTCATCGTGCGATGCTTCGCCGATGCTGACTCGTTGCATATGCAACTTTCCATAGCGCAACAGTCCGCCGCTCGTAAGGATCGCCGCCGCCAACGGATCGCGATCCGCAACGAGTTCATCGATATCGATAGCCTCGCCGCGCCGGATGCGTTCGATCAGGCCGAAATCCGTCGACGTGAAAAGCCCGAGATTGTCCGCGTTCTGCCGATAGATGCGTTCGAAGCTCCGCGCGATCACGAGCCGTATGCCCGCGTGATATTCGGCGAGCGGGCTATGTTCGCGCGACGAGCCTTTGCCATAGCGATTGCCCGCGACCGTCACCTGAAAGCGGCCCGCGCGCACGGCATCGTGGCCGATCGGATTGCGCCCGTCCGCATGAAACCCGACATACGGGCATTGACCGAGCCGCTCGTCGAAACGCGTGAGCACGCTGATCGGCGTGATTTCGTCGGTGGACACATCGTCGCGCAGTGCGCCCGCTTCATCGAGCGTGAGATCCTCGCCGGCGAGTTGCTGCTCGACCTTCGCGGCGTCCGCGCTCAGAAACAGGATTCGTCCGCTTACATTCAGATTGGCCATCGCATTCTCCTCGACGCCAATCTAGACGCACCCGCGCGCGCGCATGAAGTGTTCGTTCGGCACTGGGGCCATCGCGAGACGCGATGTCCGTGTTAACCCTCGCCGATGAGCGTATCGATCAGCGCCTGCACCGCCTTCAGCCGCGAAGACTTGCGCGGCGCATGAACGCGCAGGCATCGTCCGCTGCCCCACGTTTCGCGCAACGGCACGCGCACGAAATTGCGCGAACCCGCGAACGCCGACGCCGCGCTCGTCGGCACGATGCCGATGCCGAGTCCCGCTTCGACCATGCGGCATTGCGCATCGAAGCTGTTGACGGTGACGGTCACGTTGAGCGGCACGCGCGCGGCATCGGCGTGTTCCTTCAAGGTCTGATCGAGCGAGCCGCCTGCCTGCAACGCGACGAGCGGAAAGCGCGTCACTTCGGCGAAGCTCAGCGCGTCTGCTTGCGCGAGTTCGTGACCGGGCGGCAGGACGACCATCAGCGGATCGTCGACGAAGCGCCATGTATCGAGACCCGCATGCGCCTTCGTGCTCGCCGATATCCCGACATCCGCGCGATCGTCGAGACACGCGCGAATCACTTCATCGCTGATCTGTTCCGTCAACGCGATCTCGACGAGCGGATAGCGCGCCTTGAACGACGTGAGACGTTCAGGCAGAAAGCCGACGATCGCCGACGCATTGGCATAGAGACGCACGACGCCCGCGATCTGGCCGCTCATCGACTGAACTTCGCGCGCCATGCTCTCGAGCTGTCCATGAATGGAACGCGCGCTCGCATAAGCATGCTGCCCCGCTTCGGTCAGTTGCACGCCCGAGGACGAGCGAATGAGCAGCGCGACGCCGATGGCCGCTTCGAGATCGGCGATGCGCCTGCTCAACGCCGACGGCGCGATGTGACTGCGGCTCGCGGCGCGCGCAATCGATCCCTCCTCGACGACCGCGATGAAGAGTTCGAGACTGTAGGGATCGATTCGCATGGCTGTCGTGTTTATCGTCCGCCGGATAACGACGTGATGATTGCATACGCCGCCTTCACACGCTCTTCGTTCGGGATGTTCCTGTTCGCGAGCATCACGATGCCCACGCGCGCTTTCGGCACGAACGCGATATAGGCGCCGAAGCCGTTGGTCGAGCCGGTCTTGTTGATCCACACGTCGTCGCGCGGCGCTTGCGGCGGATCGATGCGCGTGACGGGCGTCGCGTTCAGGATCATCGACGACGAGTTTCCATCGAGCAAAGGCTGTAACGCGACCGGATACGGATACTGTTCCCAGATGAGATCCTGCGTCATCGGGCCGGCCTGGAAATAGCCCGTGTGCGTGGCATCGACGGCGCGCTGAAACGCCGGATCGATACGCACCAGGTTCATGTTGATCTGCAGGAAGCGCGTCATGTCCGCAGCCGTCGATCTCACGCCATAAGCCTCCGGCGAAAGCACGCCGCCTTTCATGCGTATCGGCGCGTCGTCTTTCGTATAGCCTTGCGCGTAATCGCGCTGCTTCGAAGCGGGCACGTTGATGTAACTCTGCTTCAGTCCCAGCGCGGGAAAGAGACGCGTCTCCATCAGCGCTGCGAAGTCCTGCTTCATGCTCTTCGCCGTGATGAGGCCGAGCGTGCCGATGCCGGGATTCGCATACGTGCGGATCGTGCCGGGCGGCCGGGCCGGACGCCATGTTTTGAAGTACTGCATCAGTTGCTCGTTGTCGTGAATCTCGTCGGGCACTTGCAGCGGCAAGCCGCCCGGCGTGTGCGTGCCGAGATTCAGCAACGTCACCTTGCCGAACTCCGTCCCATCGAGCGATGGAAGATACTTGCTCACCGGATCGTTCAAGGAAAGATCGCCTTCGATCTGCGCATACGATGCGAGCGTCGCGGTGAACGTCTTGCTGATCGAGCCGAGTTCGAAGAGCGTATCGCGCGTGACGGGCTGCTTCGTCGCCTTAGACGCCACGCCGTACTCGAACACATAAGGCTTGCCGTCGACGACGACGCCCACGGCCATGCCGTGAATGCCGTGCAGCGCCATCAACGGCTCGATGGTCTGATCGACGGTCGACTTGATGCTCGCTGCATCGTCGGCATAGGCGGCGCCGGACATCGCGCCAAGAGAAAAAATGGCTGCTGCCAAAAGACTCAGCGCGCGAAACTTCATTGTCTTGATCCTTCGTTCTGGTTTGCATGATTGGAACGAAGCGAAATATCCGCTCTTTTTCGCGCCTCGACAATCGAGGATAATTTGCCGCTGGCAATAGAAAAACTTATGCGAGCCATGCGACCTCATCTTCCCCTGAATGCGTTGCGCGCGTTCGAAGCGTCGGCGCGGCATCTGAGTTTCACGCGCGCCGCGCAGGAATTGAACGTCACGCAGGCGGCCGTCAGCCAGCAAGTGCGCGCGCTGGAGGAACGGCTCGGCACGCCGCTTTTCAGACGCCTCCCGCGCGGCCTCAGCGTCACCGACGAAGGGCGCGCGTTACTGCCCGTGTTGAGCGATGCGTTCGGCCGCATCGAAGCCGTGCTCAAGCAGTTCGAAGGGGGCCACTTTCACGAAGTGCTGACGGTGGGCGTGGTCGGCACGTTCGCGGTCGGCTGGCTGATGCCGCGCATGAAGGCGTTTCGCGAGACGCATCCGTTCGTCGAGTTGCGGCTCTTCACGCATAACAATCTCGTCGATCCCGCGTCCGAAGGGCTCGACTTCGCCATCCGCTTCGGCGCGGGCGTCTGGCCGGCGACGCATAACGCGCTGCTGCTCGATGCGCCGCTCGCCGCGCTGTGCGCGCCCGACATCGCGCGGCGTCTTTACACGCCATCCGATCTCGTCAATGAAGTGTTGCTGCGCTCCTATCGCGCGGACGACTGGAGCGACTGGTTCGACGCCGCGGGCCTCGACGCATGGACGATGAACGGTCCCGTCTTCGATTCGTCGCGCCTGATGGTGGAAGCCGCCGTGCAAGGCGCGGGCGTCGCGCTCGCGCCGCCGCGCATGTTCGTGCGCGAGTTGCAGGCCGGGCTGCTCGTGCGTCCGTTCGATGTCGAAGTGAGAACCGGCAGCTACTGGCTCACGTGGCTCAAGTCACGGCGTCTTTCGCACGGCATGAAGCTCTTTCGCGACTGGCTCGTCAGGGAGGCGGCCGAGGCCGTTTAGCGGCGCAGGCGGCGTCTGCCTGCCGCGAGATCGTCCGCGAGCGGCACGGACGAGAACAGCAGCAGCAACGCGGCGAGCGGCACGGTCGTCGCGAAGCCGAGATGCGCGAAGCCGATCGCGCCCGCGAAACCGCCGAGCATGAACATCGCGAAGAGCGAACTCAGCAGCGCGAGACGCGCGTGATTCGCGCGCACATAAGAGGCATCGTCGCGCGCGACGCCGCGGTTCCAGTAAAGGCTCTTGCCGATCTCGATGCCGATGTCCGTCACGAGACCCGTCACATGCGTCGTGCGGATCTCCGCCTTCGATATCTTCGTGATCATCGCGTTTTGCAGGCCCATCACGAAGCAAAGCAGCGCGACGGTCAACGGCACATCCCACACGCGATGCATCTCCAGATTGGCGCCGAGCATGCCGAACACGAGCAGAAGCGCCGCTTCGAGCAAAAGCGGCGTTGCGAACACGCTATGCGCGCGCCGCTGCCGTCCCCAGTTGATGAGCACCGCGGAAGTCGCCGCGCCGCCGAGGAACGCGCCGACCGCGCCGATCGCGGAAAAGACCAAGGCGATCTGGCCGAGCACGAGGTTATCGGCGATCGATGAAACGAGCCCCGACATATGGGACGTGTATTGTCCGACCGCGAGAAAGCCGCCCGCGTTCGCGGCGCCCGCGACGAAGGCGAGCGCGCAGCCCAGACGCCGGTTGGCGGAATCGGTGCGGCTGGGCGAAGTCAAGCCACGGATATAGGCAATCGGCATGGCGGCTCGGGCAGGATGATCGAGCCGAAAAGATAGCACGCCAATTTGCCTCTCCGGCATGCCTACCGTACGCAATCTGAAAGAAAAAACATAAGTCGATAGCATGCTAACGAATAGAGTTCTCGCTATAATCCCGCCGCATGACTCATCTCGACTTTCTGCGCCGCTCCGTGAGCAGCACGCTCGTGCTTGCCGCGCGACGCTGGCGCCGCACGAGCCACGGCGTGCTCGCCTCGTACGGCGTGTCGGAAGCATGCGCCGTGCCGCTGCTCACGGCCAACCGGCTCGGCGAGGCGGTGCGTCAGGTGACGCTCGCGGAGCATGTCGGCATCGAAGGGCCATCGCTCGTGCGGCTGCTCGATCAGCTTTGCGCGGCCGGACTCGTGCGCCGTGACGAAGATCCCGAAGACAAGCGCGCCAAGACCATCACGCTTACCGACGAAGGCCGCGCCGTCACCGCGCGCATGGAAGAGCGTCTCGTCACGCTGCGCGCGCGGTTATTGAAGGGCGTGAGCCGCGAAGACCTGGAAACGACATTGCGCGTGCTGAACGTATTCAGCGCGTCGCCGGATGCGAAGCTGCTCGCGGCACTCGAAGCCGGCGATCAAACCGCAAAGCCGGCGCGGTCCGCCGCAAAGCGCGGAGCATAGCGCCATGTCCTTTCCATCCGCGCGCGAGTGGCTCTTTTCCGCCAAGACCTTCGCCGCCGCGATGATCGCGCTCTACATCGGCCTCAGACTCGAATTGCCGCGTCCTTATTGGGCGATGGCGACCGTCTATATCGTGTCGAATCCGTTCGTCGGCGCGACGCGCTCGAAGGCGCTGTATCGCGCGCTCGGCACCATGATCGGCGCGGCGGGCGCGGTGTTGATCGTGCCGCCGTTCGTCGAATCGCCGTATCTGTTCAGCGTGATCGTCGCGTTGTGGACGGGCACGCTGCTCTTTCTCTCGATGTTCGACCGCAGCGCGCGCAGCTATGTGTTTCTGCTCGCGGGCTACACGCTGCCGCTGATCGCGCTGCCCGCCGTCACGAATCCGACGGCCGTCTTCGATCTCGCGATCACGCGCACCGAAGAGATCCTGCTCGGCATCGTGGTGGCGAGCGTCGTCGGCAGCGTGGTGTTTCCGAGCCGCCTCGCGCCGACGCTCATCGAACGAACGGACGCATGGTTCCGCGACGCCGCCTTCTACGCGAGCGAAACGCTCTCGGGGCATATCGCGGGCGCCTCCATATCGGCGGCGCGGCAGCGGCTCGCGGCGACCGTCAACGGACTCGAATTCCTGCTGAGCCAATTGACCTACGATCACACGCGGCCCGACATCATCCGGCGTGCGCGCGCGTTGCAGGGACGCATGCAGATCTTTCTGCCGCTCATTTCATCGATGGCCGATCCGCTCATCGAACTGATCGGGAAGCACGGCAAGCATCCTGAAGGGCTCGAAGCGCTGTTGAAGGACGTCGCCGCGTGGGTCGGCTCGCCCACGCCGCGCGCCAAAGAAGATGTCGCAAACGACCGCGCGCCCGATGCCTTCCGCGAGCGCATCAATGCGATGCGTCCGCCCGTCGAAGCGCTCGCGAGCGCGGACGGCGCGCTGCTCTCGAATGCGCTGTGGCGTCTCGGTCAGGTCATCGACGTATGGCAGGACATTCGCGCGTTGCGTGCGGCCATTCTCAACGAGACGAGCGAATGGCGTCCGCACTTCCGTCACTGGCGTTTGGGCGGCACCGCGCGCTTTTTCGATCGCGGCATGATGCTCTTTTCGACCGGCGTCGCGGTGAGCGCGATCATCGTTGCATGCGGGTTGTGGATCGAATCGGGATGGAACGACGGCGCGGCCGCCGTGACGCTCGCCGCCGTCGCGTGCTGCTTCTTCGCCGCGCTCGACGAGCCCGCGCCGCAAGTGTTCACGTTCTTTCTCGCGACGTGTCTGAGCGTCGTGCTCGCCGGACTCTACGTGTTCGCCGTCTTGCCGCACGTACACGATTTCCCGATGCTCGTCGTGATTTTCGCGGTGCCGTTCCTTATTATCGGCACGCTGATTCCGCGCCCGCGCTTCACGCTCGTCACGATGCTCACGGCCGTGAACACCGCAACCTTCATCAGCATCCAGAGCGCCTACGAAGCGGACTTCTTCGTGTTCGCCAACAGCAATCTCGCGGGCGTCGCGGGCCTGCTCTTCGCATTCATCTGGACGCGCATGACGCGTCCGTTCGGCGCCGAACTCGCGGCCGCGCGTCTCACGCGCTCGGCGTGGGCCGATATCGTGCTGAGCGCGTCGCCTTCGGTGCTGATCGCGGATCAGCGCAATCTCTACGCACGCATGCTCGACCGTCTGATGCAGCTCTTGCCGCGTCATGCCGCGACGGACTCGCATCGTCATCCATCGATCGAAAGCTTTCGCGATTTTCGTGTCGCGCTCAACGCACTCGATCTGCGCCGCACGCGCCGCAAGCTGCCGCTGGACATACAGACATCCGTCGACGATACGCTCGACGCACTGCGCCGTTACTTCGAATCCTGCATCGCGCGGCGCGCACGACAGCCGGTGCCGCCCGAGCTGATTCGCAGCATCGATGTGACGAGCGCTCAGGTCACGTCGCGCGCGCTCGAGCAGTCGCAGAATGCGGCCGCGGAAAGATGGCTGCGCGACACGCTGCACGCGCTCGTCGGCATGCGGCTCTCATTGCATCCGCCCGCGACGCAGGAAGAGCCGGCATGATCTTCGTCACTCATTCTTCATCGGAACGCCATACATGATCGGCGAAATCGACATTCTCGGCGTCTTCGTGCCGGCCGTGCTCGTGCTGATGTTCATCGCCTATCTGTTGAATCTGGCGATTCGCAACGTGCTCGCGCGCGTCGGCTTTTATCGTTTCGTGTGGCACCGTTCCATCTTCGATCTCGGCATCTATGTTCTGGTGCTGGGCGTTGTCGTCATCGTTTCGCAGCGGCTCATCTCGTGAAAAAAACCTGGTTCTCTCTCGGACAGATTCTGCTTACGCTCATCGTCGTCGCGATTGCGTGCGTCGTGTTGTGGAAGCTCGTCGATTACTACATGTTCGCGCCGTGGACGCGCGACGGCCACGTGCGCGCCGATGTCATTCAAGTCGCGCCCGACGTGTCCGGCCTTATCACCGACGTGAAGGTCGCCGACAATCAGCAGGTGAAGAAAGGCGACGTGCTCTTCGTGATCGATCAGGCGCGCTACACGCTCGCGCTGCGCAATGCGCAGGCGACCGCGCAGCAACGCCGCGCCACGCTCGATCAGGCGCGTCGCGAAGATGCGCGCAATCGCGCGCTCGGCAATCTCGTCGCGCGCGAAGTCGTCGAGGAAACGCATTCGCGCGTCGAGCAGGCGACAGCCGCCCTCGCCGATGCCGAAGTCGCCATCGATACCGCGCGCCTGAATCTGCAGCGCACGGAGATCGTGAGTCCCGTCGACGGTTATCTCAACGATCGCGCGCCGCGCACCGGCGAATTCGTGTCGGCGGGACGCGCGGTGCTGTCGGTGGTGGACATGCAATCGTTCCGCGTCGAGGGTTACTTCGAAGAAACGAAGCTCGGCGGCATCGATATCGGCCAGCCCGTCGATATCAAGGTCATGGGCGAAGCCAACATTTTGCGCGGTCATGTGCAGAGCATCGTCGCGGCGATCGAAGACCGCGACCGTCAGCAAAGCCCGAGTCTCCTGCCGAACGTGAACCCCGCGTTCAGTTGGGTACGTCTCGCGCAGCGCATTCCGGTACGCGTCACGCTCGATGAGATCCCCGCCGACTTCCGCATGATCGCGGGACGCACGGCGACGGTTTCGGTGCGGGGCATCGGGCCGAAGATCGGCAAGCGCGCGGCGTCGGAGACGTCGCCCGCATCGGCGCCCGCGCCGACTTCGAGCACGTCGGGCACATCGCGATGAACCGCACGCGCATCATGAAAGCGATCGCCATCGCGGCTTCGTCGGCCTTCGCGCTCTTCGGCTGCACGACCCTCGGACCGAACTACACGCTGCCCGATAACGCCGCGATCAAGGCGCCCTACGCGAACGCGGCCATCGACGGCGCGGATCGCGCGCCCGTCACGCAAGGCGAAGTGCCCGCGAAATGGTGGCGTCTCTATGACGATCCCGTCGTCGATCAGCTCGTCACGCAGGCGCTCGCATCGAATACGGATTTGCGCATCGCCGCCGCGAATCTCGCGCGTTCGCGCGCCGAAGTCGAGTTCGCGAACAAGCAAGGCGGATTCTCCGGCAAGACCTCGGCCGCGTTTCAGCGCGCGCAGGAATCGGCCGAGCAATATCTGTTGTCGGAGAAGCTTCCGGTCGTCAACGAAGGCGCGCTCGATCTGTCCATTTCCTACGAGATCGATCTCTTCGGCAAGCTGAAGCGCGGTGTCGAAGCAGCGAACGCGGACGATGAAGCCGTCGAGGCCGCGCAGGATCTCGCGCGCATCACGGTGGTCGCGGATGTCGTGCGCGCGTATGTCGAATCGTGCTCCGCGGGCGAAGAGCTGGAGATCGCGCAGAAGTCGTTCAACCTGCAGAAAGAGCGCGTGAAGCTCACGCAGCGTTTGCGCGACGCGGGCCGCGGCAATCAGTCGGAAGTCACGCGCGGACAGACTCAGGCCGATACGCTCGCCGCCGACATTCCGCGCTTCGTCGCGCGCCGCCGCGTCGCGCAGTATCGGCTCGCGATGCTGCTCGCGCGCGCGCCGTCCGACTTGCCCAAAGCCGCGCTCGCCTGCAAGAAGCTGCCGAAGCTGCGCGCGCCGATTCCGGTCGGCGATGGCGCTGCGCTGCTGAAGCGCCGTCCCGATGTGCGTCAGGCCGAACGGCAGCTCGCGTCGTCGACGGCGCGCATCGGCGTCGCGACGGCGGCGCTGTATCCGTCGGTGAGTCTCGGCGCATCGGTGGGTTCCGTCGGCATTGCGGAAGACTTGTTCGGCGCGAACACGAACCGCTGGGCGTTCGGGCCGCTCATCAGCTGGAGCTTTCCGATCAACGGTCAGCGCGCGCGCGTGACGCAGGCGGAAGCATCGGCGAGCGGCGCGCTCGCGCATTTCGACGGCGTCGTGCTGAAGGCGCTGCAGGAAACGCAAAGCAGCCTCGCGACCTACGCATCCGACACCACGCGCGCTGATGCATTGCGCACCGCGTATAAATCGGCGATCGAATCCGCCGATGAGACGAATCGCCTGTATCGCGCGGGACGCGAGTCCTTCCTCAACGATCTCGATGCGACGCGCACGCTCACCGGCGTCGCGGCGCAGGTCGCGGCCGCCGAAGGTCAGGTCGCGATCGATCAGGTCAACCTCTTTCGCGCGCTCGGCGGCGGCTGGGAAACCGACGAAGCCATCGCGCAGAATTCAAAGGGCAAATAGCGCGCGCGAGCCACGGCTAAGGGTCGCATAAGTTTCGCCGAATACGATCGGCCGGATCATCGTAACCAGCGAAACTGCCGCATGAATGCACTCGAAGCGCTCAACCGCGCGTGGTTCCTTGCGATCAACGCGCGAGCCGCCACGCCGCTATGGCAAATCGACGTTGCCATCGCCATCGCCGAAGATCTCGTTTATCTCATTCCCGCGCTGCTCGCGTTCATGTGGCTCTTCGGCGGCCGCCTTCAACGCGGCGCGGCCGTGCGCGCGTGCTGCGTCACGTTCCTCGCGCTCGGGCTCAATCAGCTGATCGGCATGCTGTGGATGCATCCGCGGCCGTTCATGATCGGCCTCGGCCATACGTTCATCGAGCATGTGCCCGATTCGTCGTTTCCGAGCGATCACGGGACGCTCTTCGCCAGCGTCGCGCTGACATTGCTGCTTGCGCGTCTCTGGCATGACGGCCTGCTTGCCGCGCTCGCGGGCGTCGCGGTCGCGTGGGCGCGAGTCCGCATCGGCGTGCATTTTCCGCTCGATATGGCGGGCGCAATCGGTGTCGCGTGCATCGCGTATGCGCTCGTCGCGCCGCTCTGGGCGCGTGCCGGAGAAGCGCTGATGCGCTTGCTGATTGCGCTCTATCGCAAGGCCGCGTCGTGGCCGATTCGCCGTGGCTGGCTCGCGCCTTGAGTTTCAAAAGCGCGGACGCGCGTTCGTCTTGATCGCGTAGCCCGCGCGGAAGGCCCGCGCATCGCTCATCGACGTTCGCCAACCATGACAAGCCTTCAAGGTAGCCCCATGCGATTCGATCTCGCCAGCTTCACCGATCCGGGCGGTCGCAACAGCAACGAAGACCGGCTCGTGCTGGTCGCGCATCGCCGGCTGATCGCGGGCATCGTCGCCGATGGCGCGGGCGGTCTCGGCGGCGGCGACGTCGCGGCGCAACTCGTCGTCGACACCATGCGCGACGTGCTGCGCGATTGCGCGACGCGCGGCGAGAGCGTCGAAACGGGACAACTCGCCGATGCGATGCTCGCCGCGAACCGCGCGATCGTCGATGCGCAATCGGCCGGCGGCACGCGCGAACGCATGCGCTCGACCGCCGCGATCCTCACGATCGACCCGCAAGGCGCACACGCGAACTGGGCGCATTGCGGCGACACGCACATCTACTGTTTCAGGAACGGACGCATCGTCCTGCAGACGCTCGATCAGGGCAGCGCGCAGCCATACCGGCTGCGCAGCGTGATGCACACGGCGCTCGGCACCGACGACGAACTGAAGATCGAAGCCGCGCGCGTGCCCTTTCCGATCGAGGATGGCGACGCGTTTCTCGTCTGCAGCGACGGCTTCTGGGAACATCTCGACGAAGCGTCGATGATCGATTCGATCGACGATGCCGGCGACGCCGCAAGCTGGCTCGCCGCGCTCGCGGCTCGTGCGCGCCGCAACGCGCCCGCCGGCGCGGACAATCTGAGCGCGATCGCGTTGTGGGCGGGCGCGCCGCGCGTCAGCCGATAGGCGCGGCGCAGGCGCGGCCGGACGCGACGATCCGTCCCGCCATGCTGCTCAAGAAGCCCGGAAGTTCCGCCGCGGGCATCGGCCGGCTCAGCAGAAAACCCTGCATCTGATCGCATTCGAGTTCGCCGAGCGTGCGGAATTGCGACTGCGTTTCGACGCCTTCCGCGACGACCTCGATCTGCAACGCGCGCGCGAGCGTCACGACCGCCGACAGCAACGCGCTGCCGCGCTGCCCGGACGAATCGAGATCGCGCACGAATGAGCCGTCGATCTTGATCTGATCGAAACGAAAGCGCTGCAGATAACAGAGGCTCGAATACCCGGTGCCGAAATCGTCGATGGCCACGGCGTAGCCGCGCGCTTGCAGCGCCTCGATCGTGCGGCTCGTCCGTTCGATGTTCTGCATCGCCGTCGATTCGGTGATCTCGAACATGAGGCGCGACGGATCGACGCCGGACGCGGCGATCAGCGCATCGACGCGCGCGACGAGATCGGGCACGTTGAACTGGATCGGCGACAGATTCACCGAGACCGAGATCGCCGGCAGGCCGTCCGCGTCCCATCGCGCGATGTTGCGGCACACTTCGCGCAACACCCAGTCGCCGATTTCGACGATGAGGCCGGAGCGCTCGGCGATCGGAATGAATTCGAGCGGCGCGATTTCGCCGAGCTCCGGATGACGCCAACGAATCAGCGCCTCGACGCCCGTCACCGATTGCGACGCGACGCTGAACTTCGGCTGAAACGACAGGCTCAACTGGTCGTCGCTCAACGCGCGATGCAGGTCACGTTGCAGGATCAGCGACCTGAGCGCCGTGTGATTCATCTGCGGCTCGAACACGCGGACCGTATTGCGCCCGCTCTGCTTCGCGGCGTACATGGCGGCGTCGGCGCTGTGGAGCAGTTCGTCGGCGTTCGCGCCGTCGCGCGGATGAAACGCAATGCCGATGCTCGCGCTCACGCGCAGCGGCAAGCCGTTGACGACGATCTCCTGCGAGAGACGCCCCAGCACGCCATTGGCGACCGTCATTGCCGCCGAGGTGTCCGCCGCGTTCCCGACCACGATCACGAATTCGTCGCCGCCGAGCCGCGCGACCATGTCGGTATGGCGCAAATCCTCGCGCAGACGCTCGGCGCATACCTGCAGCAGATCGTCGCCGACGCCATGACCGAGCGAATCGTTGATCGACTTGAAGCCGTCGAGATCGATGAAGAGCACCGCGAACGGCGACGCGCGGCGCGCGCCGTCTTCGATCGCCTGCGCGATGCGCAGCGTGAGTTGCTGGCGGTTCGGCAACCTCGTGAGCGCGTCGTGCGTGCCGAGATAGCGCAGTTGCCGGTTCGCGCGCTTCAGCGAGATCGACAGGCTGCTCGTGTGGAGCGCGAACAGCGCGAGCGTGCCGACGAGCACGGTGAACGACATCGCCGTGACGACGAGCGCGAGCCAGTTCGCGTCGAGTTTGGCATCGGCGAGGCAGAGGCTGCCCGGCGCGAAATTGGCCGCGTCCATGCCCAGATAGTGCATGCCGGTGATGGCGACCGCCATGATGATCGCCGCGCCGAGCCGCTTGACGACGCGGTTCTCCACGTTCGACGCGCGCAGCGTGAACGCGAGCCAGAGCGCGGCCATCGACGCGAAGATCGCGACCGCGACCGACAGCGCCACTTTCCAGACCGTGTAGTCGATTCCCGGCGACATCTCCATCGCGCGCATGCCGGTGAAGTGCATCGCCGCGACGCCGACGCCCATGATCGTGCCGCCGACGACGAGGCGCGGCCACGATAGCGCGCCCCGGCTCGCGGTGGCGAGCGCGATGAACGACACGCCGATCGCGAGCACGAGCGACGCCGCCGTGATGGACACGTCGTAGCCGACGGGAATCGGCAGCGAGAACGCGAGCATGCCGATGAAGTGCATCGACCAGATGCCGACGCCCATCGACACCGCGCCGCCGGCAAGCCAGGCGGGGCGGCGTTTCGCGCTCGCAAGCGCATTCAGGCCGCCGGACAGCTCCATCGCCGTGTAGGACGCGAGGAACGCGACCACCAGCGACAGGCAGACCAGCAGCGGATTGTAGACACCAGTCATCGGCCCTCTCTCGTTTCTTGTCAGTCTTTTGCGACTGCTTTTTCTTGCGGTTCGACCGCCTCAGGCCCACGCCGAGATGACGCCCGGCGCTCGATTCCTCATGCGCTATCGGCCGGTCAGCCGAGAACTTTATGGCCATCCCCTTTCTACGACTTTCGATGTAGGCCATCCAGCCGATTTTGCGCGCGCCCCGCCGTGACTAATTTGAAAGCGCCGGCTCGCAGGAACGGCTGAAAAGCCGACACGCCTCGGGCCACGCGCCGGGCGGCGCAGCAAACGCAGGAGGGGCCATGTTCACGCACAGAGGATTCAGGGGAACGGGAGCGTCATCATGGACGCGCTGACTCATCGCGACGCAAGCGCCTTCGCGCTCGAAACGTCGACGCTCGCCGAACTGTGGCATCGCCGGACGAGTCTCTCCGACAGCGAAATCGGCCAGATCTACAAGCTGGTGTTGGCGGCGCTGCGCGGCTATTACCCGTCGGAGTTGCGCGGACTGCCCGAGGACAAGGAGGAGCTGATCTCGCAATTCTTCTTCTCGCGCGTGTTGCGGCTCGACTTCGAGCAGCGTCCGTCGCACGCGTCGCCGGAGAGCGCGCCGTCCACGGCGCATGCGCTGTGCGCGTACTTTCGCCGCTTCCTGATCGACTGTCTGCGCAGCGCGAGCCTGCAGCGCAATCTGTCGATCGAGATCGACGGCGTGCAGGCCGAAGTCGATTCGCGCGCGCACGCTCCCGACGATCCGGTGGCAGCCGCGCTCGCCGAATTCGGTCTGAGCGAGGCGGACGTGCGCGGTCTCGCGCGCGCGTTCGTCGCGGCGCTCGATGCGCCGGACCGGATCGTCCTCGCGGGGAGTCTCGGCGCGTGCGGCGAACGCAAGGGCGGGCTCAAGGCCGTCGCGGACCGGTACGAGGTGCCGTCGTATCACTATCGCGCCCGCAAGCTCGGCGTGACGATGAAGAAGAAAGCGACGCCGAAATCCTTCGCCGCGACGAAAATCGGCCGCTGGATGGAGGACACGCTCGGCATCGCGATCGCGCCGGAGAACCGCGACGCGATCCTGATCGTGCTGAATCTGCTCGCGCTAGAAGCGCACGAATGAGCGGGCGTCAGCGGTCTTCGATGTCCGTCGGCGGCGTTTTCACGATGCCCGCGCCGACGTTGCCCTGCGACACGCGCCGGCCCCGCTCGTCCGCGTCGAGCTTGCGGCCTTGCTCGGTGACGCCGGCGGACGTGATCGTCTGCAACGTCGCCTTGTTGCGCGTGTCTTGACGGGGCGTCGTCGAAAAGGTGGCGCCCTGGGGCGGCGACACCGCGATCTTGCGCAGGATTTGCGGCGCGGCGGCGCTCGTGCCCTCGAACGCAAGCGCCGAGCCGCTGCGCGTGCCCGCCGCCATCACGCCTTTGCGGATGATCGAGCGATCCGATACGGCGGCCACGTCGGGCCCGGCGCGATCGGGCGGCTTGCCCGCGCGGTCGAAGCCCGACGAGGAGTAAGGCGCGGTGGCCAGGTCCTGCTTGCGATAGCCCCCGACGACGCACGTCTGAAAGCCCGTCGCGATCGAACTGAGCGTGCCCTCGCGACGGATCCAGCTCGGCGGATCGGGGCCGTCGTAGTCCTGCGGCGCGGTGTATTTGTCGAAGCGCACGTAAGCATCGTCGTCGAAGCGGGACTGGCGTCCGCGTACGGGGAAGCCGAAGGGCGTCTCGTTGCGCTGCACCCAGGCTTGGACTTCGATGTCACTGTTCTGGTTGGCATTCTTCAGCTCGATCATCCAGTCGCCGCTCGGCGCGGGACGCCGGTTCGGGTCGCGCGTCATCGTCGGCGCGAGCGCGACGAGAATCATCGGCGGTTTGCCGCGCGCGCCGCGGCCGAGATGCACGACCGTGCACAGGCGCTCGCTGCCGAGCGTCCAGGCGGCGACGCTGCCGGGCTGGATTCCCGCGCTCGCGCCGCCGCCGGGCGGCCGCACCGCGACTTCGATGTTCGAATCTCCTATATCGGGCAGCCAGATTTCGACGAAACTCGGCGTCAGACACTCGGGCAACACGCGCCAGCGCAGTTCTTCTGTCGCGTCCTTTGCGATGGACAGCGTGCCGTGACAGCGGTCGAGATTGCTGTTGCCCGCCGGGAGCGTGATCGAGCAGGCTTGCGTTTGCGAGAGCTCGTCCATCGCGCATTCGAGCATCGACGTGCCGTCGTGCGGACCGGCGAAATAGCCATAGCTCATATTGATGAACGCGCGGCTCACATCGCCGGCAATGTCCCGCGTGCGCGCGATGATGTAGCGCAACGCATCGAGCGCCTTCGCGTCGAGCCAGAGACCGGACGTGTCGCGCACGGTCCGGCCCGGCTGACGGAATTGCACGGCGACCAGTTCGGGCGGCGGATCCGGCGCTCCATTCGGATTCGGCGCCGAAAGATCGGGCCGCCGCAAATCGACGCCCGCGGCGAGGTCCAGCGTCGCGGTGCCGTGCGTCCATCCGCGGGCGAGCGCCGTCGCGCCCGCATCGCGATAGAGCGCCTCTTCGTCGATGACGCCGTCGCGCCGCACGTCGTTCATCCGCTTGTGAATGTCCGCCGAGAGGAACTCGCGCCCATATCCGAGCCCTTGCGCGTCGTTGGCCGGATCGTCCTGATTCCAGAAACAGCGCACGCGCGAGTCCGTGCCGGCCGCATCGGCGTAGAAGTGCGCGTGCGCGAACGCGATGGCGTCGTCGCATGCGCCGACCACGACGACCTTGGGCGCGCCATGGCGACGCGGCGCGTGAGCGAGCTTGTCCTGATTCGTGACCGGCACGGGATCGCTGCGCGGCGGCTCGCCGGCCAGCACCGGCATCGCGAGCGTGAAGCGCTCGATCATGCCGGCGAGATCGGTCTTCAGATGATCGAGAAACGCCGCCGTCACGAATGCGGTGCAAAAGCGCGTGTTTTCGAGACCCGCGGCCGGATGACGATAGAGCGCCGACATCCATATCCCGCTCTTGCCCTGCACCGTCTCGGCGAGCTTGCGCGCCGTCGTGCCCTGCGCCGTCTCGATGGCGATCGGCACGAAGCCCGGCGGCGGGCCGCCCAGGTCTGCGAATCGCGTGAGAACGGCCCACACGAGGTATGGATCGGCGCGCGTTACGCCCAGCACGCCGGCTTCGGTTTCGTCCAGCAGCGGCGTGGCATCCGAATGGACCTGCCAGATCGCGTTCATGTCGGCACGCGATTTCCGCTCAAGCCCTTGCCGTTCCACTCGTTCTTCGCCTCGTTCCATAGCCAGGCGAGAATCGGCGAGCCTGCGCCCGTCGGCTTCGGCTTGCCGAGCCAGATATGCGGGTAATCGGGGGACACCATCGTCGGCGGATCGGTCTGCTGCGCGGCGGTGGCGTTGGCGGGCCAGAGGAGCGGCTCCTGATCGTTGAAGTCCTCTTCGCCGTCGAACTGGTCGCCCCGGAACGTGCGCGGCGTGAAGGTGCCCCGATCGCCGTCGATCTTGCAGCGATGCACGAAATACTCCGCGAGCGTCGTCCCGAGCAGATGCCCCGCCGCCGTGTCCACCGGGAAGTGCACGCCCGCGATCGTGCGGTTGAGCGCGACGCGCCGCGCCTGCGCGTAAAGCTGCGTGTGCAGCGCCGTCGACGGCTGCGCGCCGGTCGCCATCGGCGCGTTGCGTAAATCTCGGAAGAAATCGTTCATCACGCCCGCGACGATGTACGCCTGCGTCGAATGTCCGCTCGGCAGCGAGCCGTGGCCGGGCGTCGGGATCATCGGCTGAACTTGCGGCGAATAGTCGATCGCGCGGCTGCACGCGAGCGCGTGCTTGAAACGCATTTCCACGGCGATCGCGAAACGCACCGCCGTCCCGAGCAGTTCGAGCGTCTTCGGCGTGCGCTGCGGACTCAGGAAAAGAATCGAGCTCCAGAAGGCTGCTTGCGGTCCCATCTGCAGCAGCGTTTCATTGGCCCGTTCGGCGCGCAGGTCGGAGTAGCGATCCATGAACGTGAGCTGCTTGACGAACACGTCCTTGCCCGGCCGATGCATCTGAACGATCAGCTTGGGCGGATCGAACTTGGGCGCGGTGTCGTTCGGGTCGATCCTGAAACCGCGATCCCACAGCGTCACGCCGGTCCCGCCAGCCTCCTCTTCCGCATCCTTTGGCGAGAGCGTGAAGGCGAGATTCGACACCAGTTCGAAGTCGAACACGCTCGCCCGCACCCAGTCGTCCCAGCGCCAGAGCTGGCCGTTGTCGTCGAGATTGCGAACGGGATTGCCGTTCGCGTCCGTCCGGAATTCGTCCTCTTCGGGATTGATCCCAAACGGCTGACCCGGCTGCCACGGCCCGCAGATGCCGTCGCGATGGCCGATGAGACCCATCGTCTGCGATTCGGCGCCGCCGAGCATGTCGGCGCTGCCGACTCCGCCGACGCCTCCCACTCCCCCGACGCCGCCCACGCCACCGACGCCGCCCACGCCACCGACACCACCTACGCCGCCCACTCCGCCGAGAGTCGCCATTTGTTCACCTCTTTGCTTCGTCAGGAATGCCTGCGGGCTACTGCAACGGCAAACCCGCGCGCCGCAGCGCGTCCGACCAGATGCGGCCCGTCTCGAACGCCGCGCTCGGCGAACGCTCCAGAAAGCCGCGCACGGTGAGATGCGGCTCGATCGCGAGCACCTTGCGGATCGTGAGCCGCGCATCGTCGACGAGACCGAGTTCCGCCTGCGCGATCGCGAGCGCGCGCAAGGTCGACGTGTTATTCGGCCCGTTGCGCAGCGAATGCTCCGCGAGTTCGATCACGCGCTCGTACTGGCGCGCGGAAAGCGCCGCCGTCGCGCAGAGCGACTCGTAGAAACTCTTCAGCGGGTCGAGCGGCGAGAGCGCGAGCGCATGTCCCGTCGCCGCGACGGCTTCGTCGCCCTCGCCCTTGAATGCATGAAGCGTTCCCTTGAGCAGCCACGCGAGCGAATCGTTGGGATTCGCCTCCAGCGCGCGCTCGTAGCAATCCTCGCCGGCATCGAGCTGCTTGAGCAGATTCGTGCGGACGAAACCTTCGACCGCGAGCGCCATCGACGAGCGCGAATCGGCGTCGAGCGCGCGCCGCGAGCAGGCGAGCGCGGAATGCGCCTCGCCGACGCGGTCCGTCGTCCAGCCGCGATTGAAGCGCAGCACGTGCCATTTTGCGAGCCATGCGTAAGGCGTCGCCTGGCCGCGCGCGCGTTCCGCGAGCACGTCGAGCATCTGGCCGGCGCGCTCGAATTCGTCGCGCACGCCGCGATGCATCAGCGCAATCGAGCCGAGCAGCAAGGTCGAGCTTTCGAGCGTCGGCAGCGACTGGCTGCGCGTGCGTTCGAGCTCGTGCGCCACGATCCGCGTGCCAACCGACGTATGAATGTGCGCGACGAGCGTGCTTTCGCCCGCGATGACGGCGTCGATGCTGTCGGTGAGCGTTTCGCCCCAGACGACGCAAGCGAGTTTGGTATCGGCGAGTTCGACGGCGAGCACGATCTTGCCGCCATGCGTGCGATACGCGCCCGACAGCACGTAGCGCGCATCGAGCAGCGCGCCCGCCTGCGACGCGTTCGCGCTCCGGTCGCGCAACGCGCTCGTGGATAGCCGAGAGATCACGCGCAGTTCGTCGCTGCCCGAGAGACCGATGATGATGTCGTCGGCGAGAATCTCCCCGAGCACGTCATGGCTCGCGTCGAGGCAGCGCGACGCGAACGGAATCACCGCGATCGAAGGCCGCAGCACCGCCGCGCCGATGGCGTTCGGCGCGATCACCGGACGCGGCCCCGGTCCGCCGAGACGGAACGCGTGCACCGGATGCGCCAGATGCCGCAGATGACACTCGCCGAGATCCTCGATGCACGCGTCGAAAACGCCCGCGAGCCGCGCCTGCACGCAATCCGACATCACGATTTCGCCGGGTCCGGCGAGGTTGTAGAGACGCGCGGCCAGATTCACGCCGCGTCCGTAGACGTCGCGCTCGTCCGCGAAAAGCTCGGTCTCGTGCAGACTCTCGCGCAACATGAGCGGCTCGGCCGCGGCGTTGCCGTCGCCGCGATCGGCCGCGCTCGCCCTGCACGCCGCCTGAATGTCGAGCGCGCAACGCGCCGCCGGCAACGCGTGCTCGAACAGCATCATGAGGCCGTCGCCTTCGGTGCGGATCAGCCGCCCCTGATGCTCCGGCACGATGCGGTTTTCAATGACCGCGCGCAGATTGCGCCAGCGCGCGGCCGTTCCCGCTTCGTCCGCTTCGGCGAGCCGGCACGACTCGACGAGATCGGCGAACAGGATCGTACGCACGACGCGTTGCAACACATTGGCCGTACCGGCAAGTTCCGCGTTCATACTTTCAAGACCGATCGACGGCGCGTCCGTTCGATAACGGATGGCCCATGCTCTCACCGAGGGATCGCATCAAGCGCAGCAGGACGGCAGACGCGGGTCTCGCGCGGTGTTTGATGATGATTTGAATGGCCGCGACGCCCGGCATCTTTTACTCGCGTCCGATGTTTCGGGTCACGAAATGTCTGCCGCACACCATAACGTAGTCATTGCATCGGTGAATAGCAAGGCGCCTTTTCCGCACTATGTACGGAAGCGTTCCTAAGCGCCTCGATCCTTGTCGGCCTGTAGCCGGCTCGCGATGAGCTGGACCAGATAAAGCGCGAATTCGGGCTCCTGATAGTAGAGCCGAATGGCATCGGCGGCGGAAACGGTTCGCATCTCGCAGTCCGTCTTGCAGATCACCGTCGACGTGCGCCGATGCTCCGGCGAAAAGAGCCCGATTTCGCCGAGCACCGTGCCCGCGCCCAGTTCGATGCCGAGCTCCGAAAGCCGCACCGTGCCCTTCTCGACGTAGAACATCTGGCCGCTCGGATCGCCTTTGCGAAACAGCACTTCGCCGGGCCGGAAACGCTGGCTTTCCATTCTGGCGAGCAGGCGCGCGACCGGAAGCTGACCGCTGATGGCGTGATCGACCTGCGTCTCGCGGATCTTCGCCATGCGCGCCGCAACCGCGCTCGCTTCGCCACGGCTCGATACGTTCAGCGCCTTGAATATCGTCGTGAGATGCGTCTTGACCGTGGCCTCGGCGACATCGAGTTCGCGCGCGATCGTCTTGTTGGAGCGTCCGCGAGCGAGCAGCGCGAGCACTTCGAGCTGACGCGGCGTCAGATGCAGGTTCGGGTCCGGCGCGACGTTTCCGGACGGCATGCGCAATTCGCTTCTCTCCGACGAAAGCAGCGAGCGCGGCAGCGAAACGCCGCCTGCCAGCACGAGGCCGATCGCACCAAAAAGAAGCTCTGCCGAAGCGGATTTCTCGACACATCCCGCGACGCCCGTCGCGATCAGTTCATCGACTTGCTCGCGCGTGGCCATGCTCAACAGCACGATCACGGGCGTCGTTCCGACACGTTCGCGCGCGGCGTCGAGTTGCGCGCGGACATCGTTCAGACGATCGCCGTCCATGACGATGCAATCGGGCTTGCGTTCGTCCGGCCATCGATCGCGAAGACGGTCGGCCGCGTGCACTTCGGCATCCTGCGCGAATCCCCGCAGGAGCGCCGCGACGCCCTCGCGAAACAGCCCCGCCGGACCGGTCAACAGTATCTTCATGCGATGCATGCTATACCGACTCGCGCGCTCATGCGCGATGGTCGAACGTTCGTCATGCGAAGCGCGCAGGCCGTGCGCAAATTGTAAGAGCGTGCTGCGCTGCCTATACTGCATTCGCCATCGGCACACTGCGAGGCCACGCATATGACAGGCAAAAGCAAGCACGCATGGCGGGCGATTCATGCGCTGCTGGTCGCGCAAGCCTGCATCGCCGATTTCGCCGCCGCGCAGCAGCGCGTGCCCGACAAAAGCCTCGTGTACTGCTCCGAAGCCAGCCCCGCCGGATTCGACGATGCGCAATTCACGTCGTCGATCGAAGCGAGCGCGGCGGGCTATACCGTCTACAACCGGCTCGTGGAGTTCGATCGGGAAAACGGCGATATCGAGCCGGGGCTCGCGCAGTCGTGGGAACGCTCGCCGGATGGCCTTCAATACACGTTTTATCTGCGCCACGGCGTCAAGTTTCATACGACTGGCTACTTCACGCCGGCGCGCGAATTCAACGCCGACGACGTCGTGTTCACGTTCGAGCGCATGCGCGATGCACAGCATCCGTTTCGCCGCGCTTATCCCGTGTCGTTTCCGTATTTCCGCGACCTCGGTCTCGCGACGAACATCGAGCGCATCGACGCGCCCGATCCCTATACGGTGCGCTTCACGCTCGCACGAATCGATGCGCCTTTCCTGCAGAAAATGGCGATGCCCTTCGCGTCGATACTCTCGCGCGAATACGCCGACAAGCTGCTCGCCGCGGGCCGCGCGAGCGACATCAACTGGCATCCGGTCGGCACCGGTCCTTTCGTGTTTATCGACTACGCGAAAGACGCGACGATCCGCTTCGCGGGCAACACGCAATACTGGAAGGCGAACATCGTCCGGCTGAAATCGCTGACGTTTTCGATCACCACCGATCCGATGGTGCGCCTGCAAAAGCTCAGGCAGGGCGAATGTCAGGTGATGAGCTATCCGCGTCCCGCCGACATCGCGTCGATCAGGAAAGACGCGCGCCTGCAAGACGTGAATCAGCCGGGCTTCAATCTGGGCTATCTCGCCTACAACACGTCCAGAGCGCCGCTCGACGACGTGACCGTGCGCCGCGCGCTCGACATGTCGATCGACAAGCACGCGATACTCGACGCCGTCTATCAAGGCACCGCGCGCGCCGCAACCAATCCGATGCCGCCGATGCAATGGGGCTACGACTTCGGCATTCGCGACGCGCCGTACGATCCGGCACGCGCGAAAGCGTTGCTCGCGCAAGCGGGTCACGCGAACGGACTCAAACTCAGGCTATGGGCGATGCCGGTGCAACGCGCGTACAACCCGAACGCGCGGCTCATGGCGGAGATGATTCAGGCGGACTGGGCGAAGATCGGCGTGCAGGCGGAGATCGTCACGTACGAAATGGGCGAGTACGTACGCCGTGCGCGCGCCGGCGAGCATGACGCGCTACTCATCGGATGGAGCGGCAACTATGGCGATCCGGACGACTGGCTCGGCGTGCTCCTCGGCTGCGACGCCGTGAAGGGCGGCAACTTCGCGAAGTGGTGCTACAAGCCCTACGACGATCTCATCAAGGAAGCGCGGGCCACGCTCGATATCGATGCACGCACCGCGCGCTATCAGCAAGCGCAGAGAATCTTCAAGGAACAGGTTCCGTTCACGCCGATTGCGCACGCGACCGTTTATCAGCCGGTCGCGCGCAATGTGACGGGCTTCAGGATCGATCGATTCGGCATGACGCGTTTCTGGGGCGTCGGCATCGACTGATTTCGTCTGACGAGTTCAGGACGGTGTCAGCTCATCGAGCACCGACGCGAGAATCATCGCGCCCGCATTGCCCGGAACCGGACGCGGATTCGGCGCATAAACACGATCGCCGCGACGAATCTCGACGCCGCTCATCGCGCATACGCCGACGGTGCGCGCGCGCATCGCACGCCACACCTGATCGCCATAACAGCAGCGCGTCGAGTCGCGCCATTCGATCGTCGCCGTCGTGCTCGATGGCCGCTCGATCAGCTTCACCGCGACGCGTTGATCGCCGCCTTGCGCAAAAGGACGCCTCGGCGAAGGCGCTTCGAAGCTCGCGCCATCACTCAACGATGTCAGCAGGAAGATCGTTCGCGCCCACGGATCGAGGGCGAGTGCAGCTTCAGCCATGTTCGGCTCCTTGTCGAAGAAATGCGTGGAATCGGCATCGCCACTCCAAGGTAATGAAACCGAAATCGCGCGCCAACTGCCCGATGGTTGCGCCGGCCTATATCAAGGTTTAATGCGCGCGGCGGCTGCGCCCGCGAAAGCTAACACCTTCGTATGAGTGCATCAGACAGACGGCTGGATTCACGGCGCGCACGCCACGCGAACGTTTAATCGATGCATCGAAGGTTGGTGCACGCACGCTCCTTCGTAGGTGTAGTCGAGTCGTTCCGTGGCCGATACAGTGTCGTCAAGGTCGAAACGCGAACGCAGACCAACGGCCTTATCGAGGGAAACCGAAGAACATCGTTATTTCGGATACCCGATCAATCGCATCACTCAATCTACCTTGGAGTCGATCATGAACAAGTACCTCGTCAGCCTCTCTCTCGTTGTCGCCACGCTCGCCGCGCCCGCGATCGCATTCGCGCAATCGAACGGCCCCGTTACGCGCGCTCAAGTCCGTGCCGATCTCGTCGCCGTCGAGCAAGCCGGCTATAACCCCGCGATTGCGAGCGATCCGTATTACCCCGCGGACATTCAGGCAGCGGAAGGCAAAATCGCCGCGCAACACACCGACGCATCGCAAGCCTATGGCGGCGTACGGACCGGCACGAGCGCATCGGCAGCGAGCCCGTCGAAGCATGCCGCGATGAACAACGCGTGCGTCGGTCCGGCCGACTTCTGCCAGCCGTTCTTCGGCAGCTGATCCATCGTTCGCACTAGCGGAGTCTTTCATGAAGCGAATTTTGCAAGTCGCGTCGGCACTGGCGTTATCGGCTGGCGTGTTGGCATCGGCGAATGTATCCGCGCAAACGCATGCGCCGATCAAGAACATCGTCCTCGTGCATGGCGCATGGGTCGACGGCTCGGGATGGAAGCCGGTCTACGACATCCTGACGCGCGACGGCTATCACGTCACGATGGTGCAGGAGCCACTCACCTCGCTCGACGCGGACGTCGCCGCGACCAAGCGCGTGCTCGACCTGCAGAACGGTCCGACGATTCTCGTCGGTCATAGTTACGGCGGGTCGGTCATCACGGAAGCGGGCGTGCATCCGAACGTCGCCGGGCTCGTCTATGTCGCGGCGCATGCGCCGAACGTCGGCGAGGACGAAGGCGCGCTCGGCAAGAAGACGCCGAGCTTCCTCGCGAAGCAGACGAACGCCGTCGAAAAGACCGCGGACGGCTACACGTATCTGAATCCCGCCGTCTTCCCGAAAGACTTCGCCGCCGATCTTCCGCTCAGGCAAGCGACGTTCGAATCGCGCTCGCAGATCCTGACTGCGGCGCAAGTCTTCACGACGCCGCTCTCCGCCGCGGCGTGGACGACGAAACCGAGTTGGGGCATCGTGGCGGGCGGCGACAAGATCATCAATCCGGATCTCGAACGCTGGTACTACGAACGCGCGCACAGTCACATCACGGTCATTCCGGGCGCGAGCCATTCCGTGTACGAATCGAAGCCGCAGCAGGTCGCGGCCGTGATCGAAGATGCCGCGAAGCATGCGGTGCAGTAGGTGAAAATCGCGCGGCGTCGTGCAGCACGCATGACGCCGCGCGCATTCGTCTGGGGTTTGCGCTTCTTGCCGTATCCGCCGTCCATGGCTTATATAGTGTGTGGCCGCGCGTGTCGCGCACGAGGCGTCGAATGACCAGACGGAGGAAGCGATGGTTCGGCTCGTGATGATTCTTCTCGGCGTCGACTATCTGCGCACGCGCTGGCGCTCGGTGATGACGCTCGGCCTGCTCAGCATCGCGCTCGGCGGCGTCATCTTCATCGACGCGCTCGACGGTTCCCTGTACTTTCCCATCGTCCCCTTCGTGCTGCTGATGCTGCTCGAAGGCCTCGCCACGCTGGCCGTCGCGTGGACCGGCATGGGCGGCCAGCGCAAGCTGCGCTACGTGAAGGGCGCGACTTTCTGCCTCTCGGCGCTGCTCGTGCTGTTCGGCGGCGAGCACGGCAATTTCGTGCTGTCGCTCATCTTCGGCACGCTTTTTCTCGTCGATGGCGCGCTCCAGATCATTTCCGCGCGCGTGGTCCGCTTTCGCAAATGGCGTATCGCGATGGCGGGCGGCGTGCTCGAGATCGCCATCGCGATCTTCTTCTATCAGCCGTATCCGGATCACTATGCGGGCACGGTCGCGTATTGCGTCGCGTTCGGGCTTTTCTTCGGCGGCTGGAACATGATCCTGCTCGCAGCGCGCGTGCGGCGCATGGCGGCGAATCCCGCCGTCGATGACGGTGCAACCAACTCCGCTCACGACGACGCGAAGCCCGCCGCGCCATCGTTCGCAGGCGCGGTCTGGGACGGCCCGCCCGCGCCCGGCGAAGCCGCGCTGACGGTGCATGTGTGGACGCCCGTCGGCACGGCGAAGTCGCAACCGCGCAGGCAATTGATCATCGATCGCTATATCGCCGCCGTCGACAGGAACGGCACGATCTCGACCGGCCATGCGGCGCTGGAGACGCCCGAGGGCGTGTACATCAGCCTCTATCCGGCGGTCGAAATCGACCGGTCGCCGGACGAATTCTCACGCACGTTGCGCGCGACGCGCGAGAACGACGTGCCCGGCCTCTTTCAGCCGGACTACGAAACGGAATCGAAGGCGTGGTGTCCGTCGACGCAGCAGGTGCGTATCCGCAATTACGATCCGGCGCGGCTCGCGCGCTTCTGGCAGGAGTATCGGCGCGACACGACGTACAACCTCACGTACCGCAACTGTTCGAGTTCCGTGGCGCGGGCGCTGGAAGCGGCGATCGAAGGCGCGTCGGCGCGCGTGTGGGGCAAAGGCGGCGGATGGAAGCCGCTCGTGCGTATCATGACGACGCCCGAGTTGTGGGTCGCCGCGCAAGTTCGCAAACGCGCTGCGACGATGGCCTGGACGCCCGGCCTCACGCTCGACTATGCGCGCGCGCTCAGCATGCTCGCGGACCCGCGTCACTCGGGCTGGGTGAAGATGGCGCGCATCGCGGTCGCGACGATGTATCGCTCGCGGCAGCGCTGGCGCGCCGAAGAGCACGCCGCCGTGCGCGTTCAAGAGCAAGATGCGTCGGCGACGGCGGAGCAGCGTACCGGCTGACGCGCCGTGGCATCACGATTCGACCGGCTTGTCGGCAGTCTTGCGCGAGCGGTTGCCCCGCGCTGACGGCTTGCGCGATGGCTTCTCCGCCTTCGCTTCGGCATCGGGCTCGGCGACGGGCGCGGCGCTTTCATGCGGCACGTCGGCGGCGGCGCTTCGTTTCGCCGCGGTCTTGCGCGACCGGCGCGGCGCGGCGGGCTTTTTCGGTGCAGGCTCGGGAGCGGACGCGTGTTCCTGCGACGGCTCGGGCGTTTCGACCTCGACGGGCGCCGGCGCTTCTTCGACGACGAACACAGGTTCGGGCGCCGCCACGCGTGCAGACTTTCTCCCGCCGCGTTTCTCCTTGCGCCGGCCGTTCGCCGCTCCCTCGTGTTCTTTAGCGGGCGCGACCGCTGGCGGTTCGCTCGGTCTCACGTCCATCGGCGCGACCTGAGCCGTGTGAGCAGAACGAAACACGAACGCGCCGGATTTATCGTCGCGGCCGACTTCAAGCAGACCGCGAGATTGCGCTTCGTCGAGCAGATTGCCGAACGCGCGAAAGCCGTATTGCGTCTCGCTGAAACCCGGCTTGCGGCGCTTGATGGCGCTCTTCAGCACCGATGCCCAGATCTTGCCGCTCTCGCCGCGTTCCGATGCGAGCGCCTCGAAGGTCTCGACGGTAATCGCGATCGCGTGCGACTTGCGCGATTCCATCTCCTGCTTCGGTTGCCGCTCTTCGTCGGACGCGCGCTTCGCATCGCGCTGTTCGCGCTTGGCGATGGCGCGTTGCTGCTCGCGCACGAGGTCGTCGTAGAAGATGAACTCGTCGCAGTTCGCGACGAGCAGATCCGACGTCGATTGCTTCACGCCCACGCCGATGACTTTCTTCGCGTTCTCACGCAGTTTCGACACGAGCGGCGAGAAGTCCGAATCGCCGCTGATGATGACGAACGTATCGACGTGCGCTTTCGTGTAGCAGAGATCGAGTGCATCGACGACGAGACGGATATCGGCGGAATTCTTGCCGGACTGACGCACGTGCGGAATCTCGATCATCTCGAAGCTGGCCTCGTGCATCGCCGATTTGAAGCCCTTGTAGCGGTCCCAGTCGCAATAAGCCTTTTTGACGACGATGCTTCCCTTCAGCAGCAGGCGTTCGAGCACGGGTCTGATATCGAATTTTTCGTACTTCGCATCGCGAACGCCGAGCGCGACGTTCTCGAAGTCGCAGAACAACGCCATGCTGACGCTTTCCTGAGGTCCAGCCATATGGTTCTCCAGCCCGTGCGGCATGTTTGGAATGACCACATGATAGCTTGCCGGCGTTGACTGGAAGGGATACGCGAAAATCAGCGCTTGCCGTAACGGGCCGCAAGCGCGGCGAGATCGCGGCGGACCCAGTCGGCGTCGGCGGCGAATGTGTCATCGGACATGCCGGGCTGGCGGAACAGCGTGAGCGCGATATCGGCGCCCGCGCCGTTCTGATACACGCGCAACGGAACGTAGACCTCGCCGCCATCCGGCAGACCGACGCGATGATCCATGATTCCGAACGCGTTGTGCTCGGTGAAGCGGATCGTCACTTCGCCTGCCGGACCGCGTGCGCGCCAGTGATCGCCCATGTCTTCGAGCGTCGACTGCGCCAGTCCGGACGCCCACGTCGGGAAGACTTCCGGACGCCAGATCGCGTCGTAAAGCTCGCGCCAGTCGCGATCGACGGTGACGGTGAGGGTCCGCGTATGCATCGTCACGCCGATGTCACGTTTCGATCTTCGACATCACCGCCGTGGCCGGATCGTAGCGATAGCCCTTCTGCGCGAGCTGTTGCGCCATCTTGTCGCCGATCAGCTTCTGCTGCGCCTCGCGGAACACGAGCTCGTGATCGGGCTTCAGGCGCTCCAGTTCGACCGCGAGCCGCCGCATCAGCGCGACCTCGCCGGTGCTGCGGGCATCGATGAAAAGGATCTTCTCGTTCGCCACGTCGAGGCGCTGGCGCAAGTCCTTCGCGTACGTGACCCACTGCTCGGCATTGGCGCGAAGGTCCTCGTAGGCCTTCGAATGCGCCTTCGCCTGCGCCGCCACCTGACGCTGCAGCGATGCCAGCTCGGACTCGTCGCCCTGCTCCTTTTCGACGAGACGCTTCGCGAGATCGGTCGCGTTTCTCTCGGCGGCTTCGGCGCGTTCGCGCAACGCGTTGACATCGTTCGATACGCGCGCGAGTTCCGCGCCCTGCTCGGCCTTTTCTTCCATCAGCGCGCTGACCTGCTTGCGGGCTTCGTCCAGCTCGGCGCCGATGCGCTCGGCATGTTCCCGCTGCGCCGAAACTTCCGCGCCGCGCGCAGCCGCGCTTTCGCGCTCCGCTGCCAGTGCGCTGCGCGCGTCGTTCAGTTCCGCTTCCAGCGCGGCGATCCGGGCGAGGTTTTCGCTCGCCTGCGCTTCGGCGGCCTGCGCGCGCGTATGCGCCGCGTTGAGGTCCTGCAACAGGCGCTCGGCTTCCGCCGATTTTTCCTGCGATACGAGGCCAAGCGCTTCATGCTGCTGACGCGCCTGATCGCGCTCCTCGGCGATGCGCGCGAGTTCTTCATCCTTGGCCGCAAGCGACGCGCTCAACTGCTCGTGCTGCTGACGCGCCTGATCGCGCTCTTCCGCGATACGCGCGAGTTCTTCATCCTTGCCCGCGAGCGACGCGCTCAACTGCTCGTGCTGCTGACGCGCCTGATCGCGCTCTTCCGCGATGCGCGCGAGTTCTTCATCCTTGCTCGCAAGCGACGCGCTCAATTGCTCGTGCTGCTGCCGTGCCTGATTGCGCTCCTCAACGATGCGCGCAAGCTCCTCGTCCTTGCCCGCAAGCGACGCATGCAGATTCGCCTGCTGCTCGCGTGCCTGATCGCGCTCTTGCGCGATGCGCGCGATGTCCTCGTCCTTGGCCGCCAGCGCCGCGTTCAGCGCTTCTTTCGCCCGCCGCTCTTCTTCGAGCGATGCGTTCACGGTTTCCAGTTGGGCCCGCTCCGCCGACGCGCGCTGCGCCGCTTCCTCGATGTGCGTCTCGGCGGTCTGCGCGCGTATCGTGGCTGCATCGGCCTCTTCGCGCAGTCGAACGACCGATTCCTCGGACGCCCGCAATGCGCTCAGCATTTCCATCATTTGCTGGCGGTTCTTCGCGGCCTCGTCGCCGGTCTTCTGGAATTCGGCGAGCGCCTCGTCGCGCTCCGCAAGCGCGGTCGTGAGCCGCTGGCTCACGGCGGACAGCCGCTGACCGGACATCCGCTCGGTTTCGTCGCGCGAGACGGTCCAAAGCCGCCGCGCGACATTCACGAGCGTCTCGGCAAGGTCGTCGGGCAGTCCGGTCGGCGCCTGCTGCTGCGGCATGTCCGGGGACCGCGCCTCGCGCCAGCGCTGCAGGCCGGCCGCGATGGCGACGACGGAGCCGTTTCCGGCCTCCGCCCAAACCGTCAAGGGAGAAACCTTGCGACCTTCTTCGGTCAGTCGATCGGCGATCGACGCGATTTGCTCGTCGGTGATGTTGTCTACGTCTGTGGGCATAAGCGCCTCGAAAATCAGTGGCGTCGCACTCAAAACACTGCGATACATTGTTACGTTCGGCTAAATCCGCGCGGGGCGGAGATGGATGATACCCATTTTCCGCGCTCGACCAATCGAAGCACGTCGCATGCCGTCGAAAATAGGATTTTGTAGCGAGAGTGTATCGCCTGCGGGACCTTGAAACCGTGGCGTAATACGTTATTGACAGAAACGCGTCGAGCCCGGACGAGCAATTTCGTCCGGGCTTTCTAATTCGTTAAATCCGTGCGATTACGGCTTCGCGAAAACCGGGCCGAGTCCGATGACATCCGTATCCGCCGAACGCGTGCCCGACGCGACGTTGCCGTTCGCCGGCGCGCCGTATGCCGTCAGGCCCTTCGCGGCGTCCACGCGCGCTTGCGCGGCCTGGATGTTTTGCGGATATTGCGTCTGATCGCTTGCCGGGTCGTAGCCCGCCTTTTCCAGCTCGACGAGTTGCGCACGCACTTCGGCGCGGGTGATCGGCTGATTCGACTGAGCGAACGAAAGAACCGGAAGCGCGACGGCAGCGGCGACGATCAGCGATTGGATGACTTTCATGATTTACCTCCAGTGAATTTTGATGGAAGGCCGTCTTGGCGATTCGCCGTGTGTTGCGAATCGTTCGGCTTGGAGGTATTTGAACTCGCGGACGTATCTGGCTTGTTTCGCGAAAAGCGGATTATGAAACGCCGTGTGTCGGGATTCGGTGCAGATACAGTGCGATACAAAGCGAAACGCCGATTGTCGATGTCATCGGCAATCGGCGCGCTCGTAGCAAAAAGAGAAGCGGACTCAGGCGGCCGCGCTCGCCGCTCGCATCTGCACCTTGCCGCGGCTCACCGCCGCGAGCCCCGCGAGACTGATCACCGCCGTGAACATCATGTAGAAGCTCGGCGCGGCCTTGCTGCCCGTCGCGCTCAGGAGCCAGATGATGATCGCGGGCGTGAAGCCGCCGAACACCGTCACGCCGATGTTGTAGCCGATCGACATGCCCGTCGCGCGCGTCGACACGGGAAAGATCTCCGACATCAACGCCGGCAGCGCGCCGAAATAGATCGCCTTGAGCAGCGCGAGCCACGCGACGAGCGCGAACAGCGACGCCACCGACACATGCGAAACGACATACGCGAACGCCGGATAGCCCGTCACGAAGAGCAGGAGCGCCGCCGTCGACATCTGCTTCACGCGGCCGATCCTGTCCGAGAGATGCCCCGCGAAAGGCGTCACCAGCGTCAGCATCAGGCCCGCGACGGTGCTCGCGGCGAAACCCGTCGATGCATCGAGATGCAGTTCGCGGATCGCGAACGTCGGCACGTATTGCAGCAGATAGTTCACCGCCGTCGATACCGTCAGCGCGCCGATCGAGATGAGCAGCAGCGCCTTTTGCTGCGTGAATACATCGCGCACGGGCGTCGACGTGTGCTCGGCTTCGGTGTAATCGGCCGCGTCTTCGAGATAGCGGCGCAGGAAAAGACCCGCCGGTCCGATCAGCAAGCCGAAGAAGAACGGAATGCGCCAGCCCCATGCGGCAAGCTCGGCGGCGGGCATCAGCTTGGCGAGCGCGAAGCCGAAAATCGACGCGAGCAAGGTCGCGAGCCCCTGCGTCGCGAATTGCCAGCTCGCGAGCAGGCCACGGCGATCCGGCGCGTGCTCGATCAGCATGGCCGTCGACGGCCCGAACTCGCCGCCCGCCGAAAAGCCCTGGATCAGGCGCGCGATGAACACGCCCGCGGGCGCGATCAATCCGATCGACGCATACGGCGGAATCACCGCGATGATCGCCGTGCCGATCATCATCAGCCCGACCGACATCATCAACGCAGCCTTGCGCCCGCGCTTGTCGGCGTATGCGCCGAGCACCATGCCGCCTATCGGCCGCACCAGATACGACGCGCCGAACGAGCCGAACGTGAGCAGCATCGACGCCGTCTCGTTCGCGGCCGGGAAGAAGTTCTTCGCGATATACACCGCGAAAAACGCATAGATCGCGATATCGAACCATTCGAGCGCGTTGCCGACCGAAGTCGCGAGCACGATTTGCGTCAGGCTCAGGGGCTTTTTGTTCATGATGTCAGCGTGTCATGAGTGGCGTTCGATCAATGCGCGTCGCGCGTGGCGACGATCGCCGCGCCCATCTCGCCGAGGTCCCACCAGAGGCCCGCCATCACGCCGAGCGATTCGCGCATGACGGAGCCGAGCACGTGTTCGTTCGGCGCGTGCTGGTTGCACGCGGGATACGAATGCGGCACCCAGAGCGTCGGCAGGCCGAGTGTCTTCGCGAAGACATCGTTGGGCACCGTGCCGCCCAGGTTCGGCAACAGCGCGGGCTTCTTGCCGGTCGTCGCGCGCATCGAATCGAGTGCCCAGTGAACCCACGGATCGTCGAGATCGAGGCGCGTCGCGGGCGTGCCGCGCGTCGCCTTGACGGTCACTTCGGTGAAGCCGTGCTGCGCGAAGTGACGTTCGAGATGCGTCTGCAGGTTCTCCCAATCCGTTCCGACGACGAAGCGCAACTGGCACACCGCTTTCGCGAACGGCGGAATCGCGTTGACGGGTGCATCGGCGTTGCCGGATTTCATCGCGAGCACTTCGAGCGCGTTCCAGCCGATCACGCGTTCGGTCGGCGTCAGGCCCGGCTCGCCCCACGTCGGATCGATCTCGGGTGAGCTTTCGTCGCGGCCCAGTTCGATATCGGCGAGGGCTTCGCGCACCGCATCGGAAATCGGCGGCGGCCGCAATCCTTCGACGACGATGCTGCCGTTGCGGTCGACGAGACTCGCGATCGCATGCGACAGCACGACGGCCGGATTGCGCAGCACGCCGCCCCAGTTGCCGGAGTGATGTCCGCCTTCGCGGAGGTTCACCGTCAGTTCGAACGGCACGCCGCCGCGCGAGCCGAGAAAGAGCGTCGGACGTTCGGCGGATACGCGCGGCCCGTCCGACGCGATGAATACATCCGCCGCGAGCGCATTCTTGTGCGCGGCGCAGACTTCATCGAGACCCGGCGAGCCGACCTCCTCGCCCGTTTCGAAGATCACCTTGACGTTGTAGCCGAGCCTGCCTGCGCGCGCCTGCAACACCGCGGCGAGCGCCGCGAAATTGACCGAATGCTGGCCTTTGTTGTCGGCGGTGCCGCGGCCGTACCAGCGGTCTTCGTCGACGACGATGTCCCACGGCTTCAGGCCCGCGCGCCATTGCTCGTCGTAGCCGCGCACGACGTCGCCATGACCGTAGGTCAGCACCGTCGGCAAGTCGTCGGATTCGTGGCGTTCGGCGATCAAAAACGGCGGGCCGCCCGCGACCGGATTCTCGACGACGCGCGCCGTAAAACCGACGCGCGCGAGCGTGTCGCTGATCTCATCGGTGAGATAGGCATTCAGCGCGGGATTCCGCCCGTTCTGGCTCTCGGTGCGAAACGCGACGCGGCCCTGCAGATCCGCGAAGAACGCGCCCGAATCGAACATCTTGCAAGCGATGGCGATGGCGGCTTCACGACTTTCTTGATGTTTTTTCACGACGTCTCCGGGCAATTGTGGCTACTCATTCCGGCCAGTCTAGAAACGCCAAAAATTCGCGAAAATTTCAAAATTTGCGACTAGCATTGCCAAAAAGGCAACGCTCAGGGAAGGCATCGTGCTGCATGGCATCGCTCTCAAATACTTCGTAGAAGTCGCGCGCTCGGGTTCGCTGGCGGCGGCATCGGAACAGCTTCACGTCGCGGTGTCGGCGATCAGCCGGCAGATCGCGAAGCTGGAGGAACAGGCGGGCACGCCGCTATTCGAGCGCATGCCGCGCGGCATGATCCTGACGGAAGCGGGCGAGTTGCTCGTGCAGCACGCGCGCCGCGCGCTCATGGACGGCGACGCGGTGCTCGCGGAGATATCGGAGATGCATGCGCTCGGGCTCGGGATCGTGCGTATCGGCTGCACGGAGGGTTTCACGCGCTGCTTTTTGCCGAGCGTGATGGCGTCGCACTATCGCGCGCATCCGGGCACGCGTTTCGTGATGCGTTCGGGTACGCCGGGACAGGTCGAGCATTGGGTGGCGAGCGGCGAAGTCGATGTAGGCCTTGCGTTTTCGACATCGACATCTACCGCGCTGAGCGTCGAATACAGCGTGAAGGCGCCGGTCTGCGCGCTGCTGCCACCGACGCATCCGCTGGCGGGCAAGGCGAGCATCACGCTCGATGACGTGCTTCAGTACCCGACCGCCGTGCTCGATCGCGGCACGACGGTGCGCCAGCTGATCGACTGGTGCTGCTCGGCGCGCGGCGTGCATCTCGAGCCGGTTCTGACGAGCAACAACTCGAGCGCGATGCATCATTTCGCCGCGCTCACCGGCGCGATCACGCTCGGCAGCGCGGTCGCGCTCGAAGGCGATCCGGGCCCGCCGACGCTCGTCGCGACGCCCATCGACGAGCCTTTGCTCAACGAGCGCCTGCTGCAGGTCACGGTGATGCGCGAGCGGCGTCTGCCGCCTGCCGTCGATCAGTTTCTCAAGACGCTGACCGATGCGTTGCGCGAAAGTCTCGGTGCGCCGGCCGCGCGCGCGAAGCGAAAAAAGCGCTGACCCGTCATTGCGTCGCGACCCACCACGTCGTTCCGGCGGCATCGCGAAAGCCGCCGCGAAAGTCGTCGTCGTCGCGTTTGCGCGCGGGCGCCTGCACGCTTTGCGCGCCGTGCCGGAGCGCGCGATCGTAGACGGCTTGCGCATCGCGCACGTAGACGTGGATGTGCGGACCCTGCGATTGCTGATCGGTCGCGCCGCCGCCGATCATCACGACGCTATCGTCGATACGCAATTCGGCGTGCATCAGCGAGCCATCGGGACGATCGAAGCGGCGCAGCAGTTGTGCATCGAAGACACGTTCAAGGAATGCGATGATCGCCGGCGCGTTTGCGCAGACGAGATAGGGACTGACGGACGTGTAAGTCGCGGGTTTCCAGTCGGGCATGGCTTGCCTCGCAGGCGTTGTGACGAGGCTAACCAGAGTAATTCAAACGCCGCAACGCTTCAAACGCCTTCGACCACGTCATCCAGTTTGTTCGCCGCCGCCTTCGGCATGTCAGCGGTCGCCTGCGGCGCGGGTTCGTAACGATGCACGTCATGCGTCACGAAGCCGAGATCGTGACTCGGCACCTCGAACCACTCCGGATGTCCGAACGAACGGCGAATGTCTTCCAGACCGCTCGCCCAGTGCTCGTCCATCGTATCGTTGCTGAACTCGTAATCCTTGTAGTGCCCTTCGAAAAACTTGTTCTTGTAGATGAGATGCACGACGTTCACCGCGCCGCCATCCGCGACCTTCTGCGCCTCGCGCAGCAGCGGATGCGAGCGGCGCGTCTTTTCCGGAACATGCTCCAGTAGCTCCTTGATGAGCCGCGCATGCTTCTGGTTATGCGAAACGAAATCGGTGATGGCGCGCGTTCTGCTCGAATACTGAATGTCTTTCGTGCGCTCGCTGACATCGAGAAAATCGCCGGGCAACGTGCCACGCGCGCTCCACAGGTCCACCTGAAACACGAGCGTGTCCTTGTGCTGACTTTCGCGGATGATCTCCGTCAACGGCGTATTCGATACGAGCCCGCCGTCCCAGTAGAACTCGCCGTCGATCTCCACAGCCGGAAAGCCCGGCGGCAACGCACCCGATGCCATGAAGTGCTCGGGCTCGAGCCGCATCTTCGTGTTGTCGAAGTAGACGAGATTGCCCGTGCGTACGTTCACCGCGCCCACCGATACACGCATCGCGCCATCGTTGATGCGGTCGAAATCGGCGAACTGCAGCAGCGTCGCGCGCAACGCGGACGTATCGTAAAAGCTCACGTCGCTTGGGCGCCTGCTCTTCGCAGGCGTCAAAGGCAAATGAACGCGCGGCGAGAAGAAGCCCTTCTGCCCTTCGGTGAGCGCGCGCGCCGCGGCCCACATGCTCGAAAACTTGCGGCCGATATTCGCGAAGCCGAACGCGGCGGGCATGAACGCGCCCACATGCCCGACGAGATCCGCGGGCTGGCAGATCGTGTTCCAGAACCCACGCAGCGCCGCCACGCGATTCTCGGGCGCGTTGCCCGCGATGATCGCGGTATTCAACGCGCCGATCGAAATGCCCGAGGTCCATGTCGGATCCACGCCCACTTCGGCGAGCCCTTCGAACACGCCGGCCTGATACGAACCCAGCGCGCCGCCGCCTTGCAGCACGAGGCAAACGTCATCGTAGTCGGGCAGCGCGACGTGATTCGCCTGCGTGAGTGTGTTGCGTTGACTGCGGCGCATGGATTCTCCTTGTCGTTATTGCATGAACCAGCCGTGACTCACGACGACCGATTGCCCGGTCAGCGCATTCGATTCGAAGCCCGCGAGGAACGCGACGGTGTTCGCGACATCGGCGACCGTGGTGAATTCGCCATCGACCGTTTCCTTCAGCATCACGTTCTTCACGACTTCTTCTTCCGAAATGCCGAGCGCCTTCGCCTGCTCGGGAATCTGCTTTTCGACGAGCTGCGTGCGCACGAAACCGGGACACACGACATTCGCGCGCACGCCGCGCGGACCGCCTTCCTTCGCGACGACGCGCGCGAGCCCGAGCAAGCCATGCTTGGCCGTCACATAGGCCGACTTCAGCTTGGACGCTTCATGCGAATGCACCGATCCCATGTAGATTATCGAGCCGCCCTTGCCCGACGCGTACATATGTTTGATCGCGGCTTTCGTCGTGAGAAACGCGCCGTCGAGATGGATCGCGAGCATCTTCTTCCAGTCGGCGTATGCATACTCTTCGATCGGCGCGACGATCTGAATGCCCGCGTTCGATACCAGCACGTCGATACCGCCGAGCTTCGCCACCGTTTCTTCGATGCCCGCGTTCACGGCATCTTCGCTCGTCACGTCCATCGACACGGCGATCGCCTTGCCGCCCGCTTCGACGATGCTGTCCGCAACCTTCTGCGCATTCGCGAGATTCAGATCGGCGATGACGACCGCCGCGCCATCGGTCGCGAGCTTGCGCGCCGTCTGTTCGCCGATGCCGCTCGCAGCGCCCGTCACGAGCGCGACTTTTCCTTGCAGTGCCATGTGAATACTCCTTTGCCGTTGTTATTGGTTGACCGCGAGCTTGAGTTCATCGGGCGGCGCGAGATAGTCGTATGCGACTTCGCCGATATCGAGCGTGAGATTCGCGATGACATGCCGCGCGCCGACGACCTTGCGCACCGGCAAATCAGCGACCGGCGCGAGCGCATGAGCGTGCAGTTCGAGCGCGGCCGGACCTTCCCATGCACCGATCACGCTCACGTCGCGCAGAAAGAAGCGCACGAGTTCGCACACGCGCGCAGTGCCGTCGACATGCGGCAGCACTTTCAGCAGATAGTTCGGCGTATCCGCGAGCTTCCTGCGTTCGGCTTCGAGATCGAGCGGACGATACTTGTAGCCCATCGTGCCCGTCGCGATGCGTTGCGTGCCGTAGTCGAGCGTGCCGAGCAGCGTGTCCTTGCCATCGACGCCAAGACGCGGCGACGCGAGCTTCTTCGGAAAGCCCCAGATTTCGCGGCCGCCCGCGATCGGACCTTCGTCGTCGAGATACATCGCATGCGTATAGCTGCCCTTCTTGCCATCCGGATCGATGACGGAAATCACCTGGCCGCTTTCGGTGTAATCGCCGAAACCGGATGAATCCGGCATGCGAATGAATTCGTAATGTACGAGACCGTTATCCACTTCGAGCGGCTCCGGAACCACGGCGCGCAGCGCGTCGGGATCGGTCTCGTAGGAAATGATGAAGTACTCGCGATTGAGAAAGCGGAACGGCGGACGCGGATAAGCGGGATTGAGCACAGGCATGGCGAACGCATTCCTGCGGATGTCGTCTTCTTTCACTGGATCGTCCCTGAGTTGAGAACAGGCACGATAGTAGATGCAGTTGATGACATTTGTCGCGGACGGCAGGCAGCGGATCGGCGTTTATGAAAGCAGTGCGAATCGACAAAAATCCCGCTGCTTCAACGCCTTATGCCCGCCCACTGATGAATTGCCTTTTTTTGTGCAATATACTGTTGCCTCAGCGGCGTCGACACGACGAGGAACCGGGCGATGCCGCGCGTCTCTCAAGCGCATGTCGATTCATCTTTCTAAGGCCATCTCCTCCAAGCGAGTCCCCGATGAAAACGTCCTTGAAGAAATCTCTCGTGCTTCTGGTGCTGGCGGCGTTTGCCGCGCCGACGCTGTCGTTCGCGGCCGCGGAGTATCCCGACAACAAGCCGCGGCCCGCCTATAAAAAGAAAGGCCAGAAGCATCATCACAAGAAGTCGGCGACACCGCCCGCTTCGCAGACGCAATAAGACGGCACGGCTCATAAAGGCACGGGCGTCCGTTAAGGACGCCCGTGCCTTTTCATTGGATGACGCGTCTTGTCAGGCCGCTTCGATTCGTTGCGCCACGAGATTCAGCACGCGTTCCAGCACATCGCCATCGACCGGCTTCACGAGATGATCCCGGACCTTCGCTTTCGACGGAAATCGCGCCGCCATGCAATTCGACGAGATGCTTCGCGAGCGCCAGCCCGACGCTATCCATCGAGGCATTACGCGCGGCAACTATTGCGACGTCGATACGAGGCGCGCACGCATCGCATCGAGGCGCGCTGCATCGACATGTCCGCGCGCCGCCATTGCTTCGAGCGCAGCCAGGGCCAATGCCGGGCCGCAAAGCGCGGCGGCTTTCGCATCCGCATCGAGTTCGAAGGCGGCGGCGCGTTTTGCGGCACGCACGCTCCAAATCTTCAGACAGACGAACAAAGTGAACGCGAAGCCGATACCGGGAAAGGTGATGCGCCAGAGATCATCTTCCGATGAAATCGCGAAGACGATGCACGGTACCGATAACAGCATCATCACTGAAAGCACGGTCCATGCGAAATCGAGCAGCATCGTCTTGCGTTGCGTCGCGTGCCCGACTTCGTGCGCCACGACGATACGAAGCAACGGCTCCGGCAACGCGAGCGTGGCGCGATCAAGTTCGATGCGATTGAACAAGGCTTCGTAGCACGGTCCGTTCGACGTATTCACGAAGCGCACGCGCGGCGTTGCAACGTGCAGAAGAGCGGCATCGTCGGCGACGAGCGAGAGTATGCGCTGTTCCTGCGCGGCGAGCCGCTTCATGATCACTGCACCGGGTTATCGGCCCACTGGCTGCGCGCCTGCCATGCGTCGATATCGGCGTTGAGCTTCGCGAGCTTGTTGCGCACGAGTTCGAGTCCGGGGCCGCCGAGCACGAGATGTCCCGGCGGCTCCGGCGACGTGACCGCTTCGATGATGACCTGCGCCGCGCGCGCCGGATCGCCCGGCTGCTTGCCGCTTCGCTCCGCGATCGCCGCGCGTCGCGTGCCCGAAGTCTGCGCGTAATCGTCGATCGGATTGCGCGTCTGCTTCAGCGAGCGGCCCGCCCAGTCCGTGCGAAACGGGCCGGGCTCGACCGCCGTCACCTTGATGCCGAGCCCTTCCGTTTCGCGGCCGAGCGCTTCACCGAGACCTTCGAGCGCGAACTTCGTCGCGGCGTAATACCCGCTGCCCGGATTGCCGACCAGCCCGCCCACGGATGTGATATTGACGACATGTCCCGAGCGGCGCTCGCGCATACGCGGCAATACGGCTCGGATCATCGCGGCCGCGCCGAAGAAGTTCGCTTCGAACATCGCGCGCACTTCGTCTTCCTCGCCCTCTTCGACAGCCGAGAGATAGCCGAAGCCCGCGTTGTTCACGAGCACGTCGATATGATCGAAGGCGGCGTAGGCATCGGCGATTGCAGACTTGATTTCATCGGCACGCGTGACGTCGAGACGCACGGCGATCGCTCGTCCTTCGCCACGCTCGACGAGATCGCCGACGCTGTCCGGATTGCGCGCGGCCACGACAGCGCGCCAGCCCTTGTCGATCACGGCGGAAGCGAGTTCGCGGCCGAAGCCGGTCGAACATCCAGTGATGAACCAGACGGGCGTATCGTGGCTGCCTTTCGAAGCTGTCATTGCGGTTCTCCATGTAAGCGGATCTCGCTACATGTTGAAGCAATTTCAACGCGCGTGCTTGCGGGCTCCTCGTCGAACGGCAGTGACTTATCGCATTGCCGGCATGCGAATGGCGCGATGATTCCGCGGCTCGAACAGAACCGCCTGCTCGACACGCGCCGCGATCTTTTTCCATCCGGCGAGCTCTTCGTCGAGCACGGCAAGCGTCAGAAGAATGCGTTCACGATCGTGATTCGTGCGCGCGAGCGTCGCGCTTTCACGCATCGAGACGAGCGTGGCCTCGCGCTCGGCGATCTGCTTCGCGATTCTTTCCCGCAGGCGTTTCAGCGATTCGTCCATGTTCGTATGACCGGTTGGTGTCGCCGTCATACGCGCAAACTTCGCGCCCGATCATGTTCGTGGATGCTTCATCCCGCATCGCCCGCGCTGATCGCGGTTTGCATGCTCCTCAACAGCTTCGTCAGATAGCGCAATAGGCCGACCGTATCGCCGAATTCGATGAAACCCGGCTTCACACCATCGCTGAAGAGCAACGTTCCGTCGAGCGAGTGATCGACGATCAAGCCGGCGTAAGCAGCGTGCGGCATGTAGTCGTCGCCGGCGAGGCTGAACGTATTGCCGTTCACGGCCGCATCGCGCAGACGCATCAAAAACTGCACTTCGGGCGCGCGCGACGCCGACAAGCGATGGATATCGAAGTATTCGGCGACCGCGAGGATCGCATTCGAGCAAGGCACGGTCAGCGCGAACGCGATGCGCGCATCGGCCGTATCGAACGATGGCCACGACCGCGCGTCTTCCGGCGGCGGGCTTTTGGTGGGCGTGCCGTCCTCGCTGTGCGCGTGCGCTTCCGGATGCGAGCGCTTGCGCGCAAGTAGGGGCTGCGCCTTCGCGAAGTCCGGCGGCGGCGCGCCGCGCTCGATCCAGTCGGACAGCAGGCTTGCGTACGCATGGAGCGCGGTCAATTGCGCGTCGATGAACGCGACGCCCGCTCGGCAGGCGTCATGGTGTTTTTGCTCGGTCATACCGTCTCCCTTGTTTTTTGAGTTCGATCTAAAGACACACCCGCGTTGCTTGCATGATCGCCTGCCCTGCGTTGCAATGCGCGCGCCTGTTCGCAGGCCGTGGTGCGGCGGGATGGACCGTTAGTTGCAGACGGTGCATGGAGAATCGGGTGCCGCTCGTGACGCTGCTGTGGAAGAAACGCTACAAGGCGCTTCGCGGAATTTACCGATACCTGACGACGCGTTATATTCCATCGGCTATAGCGTAAGTCGCCGGCCGAAGGTGCCGAGGCAACGCGACTTGCCTGCGTTCTTGCAACGGGACATCGCCCGTTTCGCCTGACGAAGTGCCCTACCCATCACGAAGCACTCGACCTTTGCGAAATTCCTTCGCGAAGCCGGGATGGCCGCGCTCGCGCTCAACGAATGCGTGGCGGCGATTCCTGAACCGGGCCGCGTCGAGCGGCATCCGCTTCACGCGGACAACACCAAGGAAGAAAGAAGAATGAAGAAGCACATCGTAGCGGCGGCCGTTCTCGGCATGTTCGGCATCGCGGCACACGCGCAAAGCAGCGTCACGCTATACGGGATCATCGATGCGGGCATCACCTATGCGAATAAGGTCGCGACCGCGAGCGGCCACGACAGCCTCGTGAAGTACGGCGACGGCGTCGCGTCGGGTAGCCGCTGGGGCCTGCGCGGCACGGAAGATCTGGGCGGCGGTCTCAAGGCGATCTTCGTGCTCGAAAGCGGCTTCAACAGCGGCGACGGCACGCTCGGGCAGGGCGGCGCGTTGTTCGGCCGTCAGGCGTATGTCGGTCTGGCGAAGACCGATTTCGGCTCGCTGACCTTCGGCCGTCAATACTCGTTCTCGACCGACTATCTCGGCAGCAACTACACGATGGGCAGCCAGACGGCCGCCGGAAATTACGCGTATCACATCAACGATCTGGATCAGCTGACGTCGAGCCGCATCAACAACGCGGTCAAGTTCAGCAGCGCCAATTTCCACGGCGTGACGTTCGGCGCGATGTATGGCTTCTCGAACTCGACGAACTTCGCGGGTTCGCCCACGACGGGAACGGGCACGTCTGCCGTGCAAGGCGCCTCCAGCGCGTACAGCTTCGGTTTGAACTATGCGCAAGGCCCGTTCGGCATCGGCGCGGCGTACACGAACATCCGCTATCCGAATGGGGCGACGCCGGCGTTCAGCGTGAGCATCGCGAACGTGAACACGCAAGGGCTGCGCGATCTGGAAACGTACGGTATCGGCGCGCGTTACACGATCGCCGCCGCGACGATCTGGGCGAATTGGACGCATACGCGCTTCGAGCCGATCACGGCTGCATCGTCGAACCTGAACAACTATGAAATCGGCGGCAAGTACGCGTTCACGCCGGCGCTGAACGCGGGCCTCGGCTACACGTTCTCCGATCTCGGCGGCAACCTCGAAGGCAAGTGGCATCAGATCAACGCCGTGGTCGACTACGCGCTGTCGAAGCGCACCGATGTTTATGCGAGCGGCGCGTATCAGAAGGCGTCGGGCAGCAACAACGGCACGCCGGTGCAAGCGGAGATCGGCTCGTCGGCGTCGTTCATCGGCAGTGCGGGCGCGAACACGCAGTTCGTGACGCGCGTCGGTCTGCGTCACCGGTTCTGATCGAAGGTTGATTCGAAGAAACGCGACGCTGAAAGGCGTCGCGTTTTTTGCGCCCTTTATGATTCGGATAGCGAAGCATTCGGGCCACGCTATAACGAACTTTTGGACTAGCGCGAAAGGAAAAGGGAAACCCGCGCGCGATGCGAACTGCGCGCGGTGTCGCGTCTCGCGTTACTTGGCGGATTCCGCGGACTCTGCGGCTTTCGGAGCGGAAGCGGTGGCCGAAGCCGACGCCGACGCCGACGCCGAGCGCGCCAGTCGATTCGTTTCCAGATAAACGGCGCGTTCCGCATCCGCCGACGATACTTCGCCCGCTTGCGCGCCAGTCAGATCGACTCGCGGCGCACCTTGCACGAGCGCGGTCCAGTAACGGTTGCCGCGGCACCAAACCTTGATCGCCGCACGCAGTTCTCTCTCGTTGAGTCCGAGTTCTTCCGCGTGTTTCATCAGATCTTCGAAAATGCCGACCTTCAGCGGAACCTTAGGCGCGGGATTCTTCGGAAATGCGAGCGGAAAACGCTTCTGCAGCTTACCGATGGTATGCACGACAGGATCAACCGGCTTCGATGGCGCCGCGGCAGGCCTGGACGCGGCCGCCGCGGGTTTGGACGGAGCCGCCGCCTTCGCGCCCGCCGGCGCGGGACGCCGCACGCGCGGCGCCTTCTTCTTCGCTGCGTTGCTGGCAGCAGCCTGTTTTGCGAGTTGCTCTTTCAGTCCGGCGAGTTGTTCGAAGCCCATCACATCGTGCCCGTAGAAAACGTATCGCGATTTTAACAGCCTCCGGTGACGGCCTCGTTGCGGGCGGCTTTTTCGGGCGAGCATCGGTCCGAAAAAACCGCCCTCTCAGCGTCGCGCTTATTGTCCGCCCGAATAGACGTTGCAGAACGGTCGCGGACTGCAATTGCTCTGCGTGCCGCCGGTCCAGTTCGCTGTTCTCCCGCTCCTGCTCTGCCCCGGTGCCACGCCGCCATAGGCCGTGTCGCCGGACGACGCGGCGCCCTGCGCGTTCTGCTGAACGGGTGCGGGGATGGACTGCAGGGTATCGCTCGGCTCTTGCGCCTGAGTGAGGGTGACGAGGGAAAACGCGGCCACGAGCGTGGTCGTAACGAGGACGGTCTTCATGACTTTCTCCTTCGACGAAGGCTTACCGCTGCCCGACGATAAAAACCGCCAGGTGAACGCCGTGCGCAAGAATCCGCGCAGTTTTAGACCCTATACCTTAATCGCGGCGAAATCTGCTTATTCGGGTTCGCGCATGAACGTTCGGCTTCTTCGCGGATGCTGCGTCACCCGTGTTCGGGCGCAGCGCGTTCGTAGCGTGCGAGAAACATGTCGGCGGCGGCTTCGGCCACTTTCTTTTGCTCGCTCTTCGATAACGGCGGCTGGCCCATCGTCACTTGCGGCCAGAACGCGAAACCCTTGACGATGCCATGCAGTTGCTGCCCTGCGAAAACAGGGTCGGTGACTGCGAGCCGGCCATCGGCGGCGGCTTTGCGAATCCAGGCCGTCACGTCTTCCTCGCGTTCGCCGATGCGCGCCACCATATCCCGCGCGCGCTCGGGCGAGTGAATGCCCGCCGCGATCGCCACGCGCGCGAGCGACAGAAACGCCTCATCGTTCATGAGGCGCAGCTTGCGCGTGAGCATCGCGAGCAATTGCGCGCGCAACGGTTCGCTCGCGCTATAAGCCACCGCATCGCCGGTCTCGCTCGTATCCCATAGCCGATGCAGGATCGCGGCGAACAGCGCCTCCTTGCTCTCGAAGTGGTTATAGACCGTGCGTTTGGAAACGCCCGCGCGCGCGGCGATGCGGTCCATGCTGGTGGCGTCGTAGCCCGCGGCGATGAACTCCGCAACGGCCGCGTTCACGATCGCGGCGCGCTTCCGGTCAGTCAGACGCTGGGGAATGTCGTTGATGTCGCTTGAATCCATCCCCACATTTTACACCGATCGGTTTACTTTTCTCTCAAAATTAAACTACACTGTGCAGTCTACTTTCCGCTTCGGGCTCACGTCCCTTCACGTTCATGACTTCGTTCGCCGATCGCATCAGCCGTGCCCTGGGTTTCGCCGCAGCAAAGCGCGGACGCGCGTTGTCGAGCGCATCGCCGCAACATGACGGCGAGCGCTTTCGCAATGTGAAGCCGCGTCCTGTCGAAGGCTTCGGCAAGACGCTGCGCATCATGTGGAACATGCTGCTCCACAAACCGCGCAACACAGTGCCGACGCAAGCGCCGACCGTCGATACCCTCACCCGCGCCGATCTGGATGCCGCGCCCGACCGCAGCCTTTTCCGCCTCGGCCATTCGACGATGCTACTCAAGCTGCGCGGCGAATACTGGCTGACGGACCCGGTGTTCGGCGAGCGCGCGTCGCCGTTCAAGAACGTCGGGCCGAAGCGCTTTCACGCGCCGCCCATCGCGCTTGGCGATCTGCCGCCGTTGCGCGGCGTGGTCCTGTCGCACGATCACTACGATCATCTCGATCGCGAAACCGTGCTTGCGCTTGCCTCGACGACAGCGATCTTTCTCACGCCGCTGGGCGTCGGCGATCGTTTGATCGAATGGGGCATCGATGCCGCAAAAGTGCGTCAGCTCGACTGGTGGCAAAGCGCGCAGATCGACGGCCTGACGTTCACCGCCACGCCCGCGCAGCACTTCTCCGGCCGCAGTCTCTTCGATGGCAACAGCACGCTGTGGGCGTCGTGGGTCATCGTCGACGATGACGTGCGCGTGTTCTTCAGCGGCGACACCGGCTATTTCGACGGCTTCGGGACCATCGGCGAGCGCCTCGGCCCGTTCGACGTCACGCTGATCGAGACCGGCGCATACGATCCGCAATGGCCGTACGTGCACATGCAGCCCGAGGAGACGGTGCAGGCGCACATCGACTTGCGCGGACGCTGGCTCGTGCCGATTCACAACGGCACGTTCGATCTCGCGATGCATCCGTGGCAAGAACCTTTCGAGCGCGTGACGGGCCTGGCGCTCGCGCGAGGCGTCGCGGTGGCGACACCGCGCATGGGCGAGCGGCTCGATCTCGAAGCGCCGCATCGCGGCGAGCGCTGGTGGCGTGATACCGTCGATGCGCCGAAGCCGGCGTCATCGTGGCGGATGTGCGCGTCGCGGGCCGAGGGCGTTCACGATTGACGTCCGACGAGCTTGCGGATCACATCGACGATGGGCGTCTTGCCTTTGACGATATCTTCGCTACGCCCTTCGAAGTCGATCCATCCGTCGTTGAAGCCATCGAGCATCTGAATGCGCGGCATCGGATGCTTCATGCCTTGACTCGCGAACAGTCCTTCCCACGTCTCGCGTTGCACTGCCTGCGCGCGCACCGGCTTGCCGAGCACGGATGAAAACGCAGCCGCGATATCGTTCGGGCTTGTGCGTTGCGGTCCTTCCAGTTCGACGACGCGCATGCCCGTCCATGTTTCCTGCATGAGCTTCGCGGCGAGTTCGCCGATGTCGTCGGTGGCGGTCATCGGAATCGCGCGATCGAGCGGCTGCAGAAACGAATGCACGATGCCTTCGTTGCGCGCCGAATCGACATCCCATGCGCAGTTCTCCATGAACCAGCCCGGCCGCAGAAACGTGACGGGAACAGGCTGCTTGCGAAGCGCTTCTTCGAGCAGCGTGCGCTGCGTCAGAAGATTGATTTGAGCGGCTTGCGCGCCGATCGTCGACAGGCACACGATCCGGCGCGGCCTGGCACGCGCGATGGCCGCGACGATCGCATCGATGACTTCGCGCGCTTCCGGAAAACCCGGCGCGGGATCGAATTCCGGCGGCGGCAGAACGAACACGGCTTGCGCGCCTTCGAAGGCGCGAGCGAGCGCATCGGCATCGGTCATCGTGGCGTGTACGAGTTCGCAGCCGCGCGCCGACCAAACCGCGCCCTTCCTCTCATCGCGCACGACGGCGCGTACGGGCTTGCCCGATTCCAGCAGCGCGTTTGCGAGCGCACCGCCGACTTGTCCTGTGATTCCCGTGACGACATACATGATCCGGCTCCTTTCTCGTGATGCGTTTGACTTCGACGGATCGAATGTTATGGCGCTGCGTCGCGGAGAAAAATGGCCCGCGCGTCATGAGATTGATGACACCACGTCATAGGTTGAACCTATGCCCGGCACATGAAAGCGATATTTCCGCCCCGCCCGATATTTCTCTAAAGTCGTAATTCACCGGCCCCGCCCGGCAATGGAGACGACACAATGAAAACAGAGCGCGCCGTCGATATCGTTGCGCCCACATCCGTCGCGGCCCTCGCGGCCACACTCGATCACGATGCCGCCCCGCATGAAGGCGATGCCCTTCCGCCGTTGTGGCACTGGATCTTCTTCCGGCCCATTGCAAAACAGTCGCTCATCGCGGAAGACGGTCATCCGAAGAAAGGCGGCTTTCTGCCCGATCTCGGTTTGCCGCGCCGCATGTGGGCCGGCGGACGCCTGCGCTTCCCCGCGCCGGTGATCGTCGGTGAACGCATTACGCGCGAATCGACGATTCTCAATGTCAGCGAGAAGCAAGGACGCACCGGCAAGCTCGGCTTCGTGACAGTCAGGCATCGCATTTACCGCGGCGATGCGACCGCGATCGAGGAAGAGCACGACATCGTGTATCGCGAGCCGGCAGCGCCCGGTGCGCCCGCGCCCGCTCCGGTCGCCGCGCCTCGCGATGCGCAATGGCAACGCGACCTCGTTCCCGACGAGACATTGCTGCTGCGCTATTCGGCGCTCACCTTCAACGCGCATCGCATTCACTACGACAAGCCTTATGTGACGCAAGTCGAAGGTTATCCGGGACTTGTCGTGCATGGGCCGCTCATTGCCACCTTATTGATGGACCTGCTGCGCCGCGAGTTGCCCGACGCGACCGTCATCGACTTCGCATTCAAGGCGCAGCGCCCGTGTTTCGCGGGCAATACGCTGCGTCTGCGCGGGCAGCCATCGGCGGATGGCAGGACTGTCGAACTCTGGTCGAAGGATCACGAAGGCTGGCTCGGCATGACGGCGCGCGCCACGCTCGGCTGACGATCTCCACACATCCGCAGGCACATCATGATCGAATCGACATCCGACGCTTATCAGGACATTCGTGAGGCCGTGCGCGATCTCTGCGGCCAGTTCACCGGCGAATACTTTCGCAAGATCGACGAAGCACGCGGTTATCCCGAAGCATTCGTCGATGCCCTCACGAAAGCGGGCTGGCTCGCCGCATTGATTCCGCAGGAATACGGCGGCTCGGGTCTGGGGCTTACCGAAGCGTCCGTCATCATGGAAGAGATCAATCGCTCGGGCGGCAATTCGGGCGCGTGTCATGGGCAGATGTACAACATGGGCACGTTGTTGCGTCACGGTTCGACGGAACAGAAGAAACGCTACTTGCCGAAGATCGCATCGGGCGAGTTACGTCTGCAATCGATGGGCGTGACCGAACCGACCACCGGCACCGACACGACAAAGATCAAGACGACCGCGGAAAGAAAAGGCGATCGTTATGCGATAAACGGCCAGAAGGTGTGGATCTCGCGCGTGCAGCATTCGGATCTGATGATTCTGCTCGCGCGCACGACGCCGATCGCAGACGTGAAGAAGAAGAGCGAAGGCATGTCGATCTTCATCGTCGATTTGCGTGAAGCAATCGGCAATGGCCTCACGGTGCAGCCGATCCTCAACATGGTGAATCACGAAACCAACGAGCTCTTCTTCGACAATCTGGAGATTCCTGCCGAGAATCTCATCGGCGAAGAAGGCATGGGTTTCAAGTACATACTCGATGGCCTAAACGCCGAACGCACGCTGATCGCGGCGGAATGCATCGGCGATGGCTACTGGTTCATCGACAAGGTCACGCAGTATGTGAACGATCGAATCGTGTTCGGGCGTCCCATCGGGCAGAATCAGGGCGTGCAGTTTCCGATTGCGCGCGCGTACGTCAATGTCGAAGCCGCGAACCTGATGCGCTTCAAGGCATGCGAACGCTTCGACGCGCAAAAGCCTTGCGGCGCGCAGGCGAACATGGCGAAGCTGCTCGCCGCCGATGCATCATGGGAAGCGGCCAACGCCTGTCTGCAATTTCACGGCGGCTTTGGCTTCGCGGCGGAATACGATGTCGAACGCAAATTCCGCGAGACGCGTCTGTATCAGGTCGCGCCGATTTCGACCAACCTGATTCTCTCTTACGTCGCCGAGCATATCCTCGGCCTGCCGCGTTCGTTCTGAAGGAGGCCGGTCATGCGCCCGCTGCAAGGCATCAAGGTCGTCACGTTCGAGCATGCAATTGCAGCGCCCTTCTGCACGCGTCAGCTCGCCGATCTCGGCGCGCGCGTCATCAAGATCGAGCGTCCAGGCACAGGTGATTTCGCTCGCAACTATGACGAACGTGTGTCGGGACTCGCATCGCATTTCGTGTGGACGAACCGCTCGAAAGAAAGCGTGACGCTCGACGTCAAGCATCCTGAAGCACTCGATGTCGTGCACAAGCTGCTCGCCGATGCCGATGTATTCGTGCAGAATCTCGCGCCCGGCGCGACGCAACGGCTCGGCCTCGATTACGACGCGTTGAAGGAGCGCTATCCGCGGCTCATCGTGTGCGACATTTCCGGCTATGGTTCCGATGGCCCGATGCGCGACAAGAAAGCGTATGACTTGCTGATTCAAAGCGAAGCGGGTTTTCTGAGCATCACGGGTTTGGAAGGCGCACCGGCGAAAGCAGGCTGCTCGATCGCAGATATCGCCGCCGGCATGTATGGCTACACGAACATACTCGCGGCGCTCATCGAACGCGGACGCACCGGGCGCGGCAAACGCATCGACATTTCGATGCTCGAAAGCATGGTCGAATGGATGGGCTATCCGCTCTATTACGCGATCGACGGTCAGACGCCGCCGCGCAAGGCGGGCGCATCGCACGCGACGATCTTCCCTTACGGCCCTTTCCCCGCAGGCGATGGCAAGACCGTCATGCTCGGCCTGCAAAACGAGCGCGAGTGGAAGAAGTTTTGCGAAATCGTTCTTCGTATGCCCGAGCTTCAGCGCGACGAGCGCTTCTGTGCAAACAGCCTTCGCGCGCAGCATCGCGACGAGTTGATGCGCCTCATCGTCGATGCATTCGCCTCATTGACGGCCGCACAGGTCATCGAACGGCTTGAAGAAGCGGGCATCGCGAATGCGCGGATGAACGACATGCACGATGTCTGGAAGCATGAACAGCTCGAAGCGCGCAATCGTTGGACACAGGTCGATACGCCCGCCGGCAAGATTCCCGCGCTCTATCCGCCGGGACGCTTCAGCGCCGATGAACCGCGCATGGACGCCGTGCCCGCGCTCGGCGAGCACACGGAATCCGTGTTGCGCGAACTGGGGCTGAACAGCGAAGCCATCGAACGCTTGCGCGCGGCGAAGGCGATCTAGGTTCGTCGCATCGTCACGCCTTGCCAGCGATCGCGGTCAATGTGCTCGGCGATCAACTCGATCAACGTCTCGCGCACGGCGACGGTCGCTGAGTTCATCGGCGCATCGTTGGGCCAGCAAATGCTGGCCGGGCGCCTGATGATCGGATCGACGATTCTGCGCATTTTCGGCAGCAACGCCTCGTTCCATTGCACGATCGCGGACGAAGGCAGAATCGTGCAGGCTCTGCCCGAATGCGCGATAAGCAAAAGCGATGGCAACGAGTCGATATCCGCAACGATGTTCAGCTCGACTTTCTCGCTCGCGAACGTGCGCTCGATCAGCAAGCGCAAGCCATTCGATGCGCCGGGCGCGACGAGTTTCACGCCCGCGAGCTTCGCAAGCGGACATGTCGATGCGCGCGGCGAGATGCCGCCGCCCGGCTCGCCCGCAAGATAAAGCGTTTCGTCGAGCACGGGCAACGCGGTGATGCCGGGTGTATCCGATTCACGAAACAGAATCGCGAGGTCGAGCCGGCCATTGGCAAGCAACTCGTTCAGATAGCCGCTCATGCTTTCGAAGAACTGCAGGCGTATGCCGGGATACCGGTCCTGGATGCGCTCGAACAGGGGCACGGCGAGAACGGATGCCATCGTCGTCGGCAGGCCGACCGCCACGGTGCCGGATTCCGCGCCCGCGCCCTTCGTCACTTCCTGCTTGAGCTGCTCCATTTGCCGCAGCACGACGCGTGCATGCCGATAGAGCGCGTCGCCCTCGGCCGTGGGGGTGACGCCATGATTGCTGCGCAGAAGGAGCGTGACGCCGAGTTCCTCTTCGAGCCGCGCCATTTGCTGGCTGAGCGAAGGCTGTGCCACGTAGAGCTTTTCCGCTGCTTTGCCGAGACTGCCGTAATCGACGATGCTGACGAAGTAGCGAAGCTGGCGAACATCCATATGAGGGTGCGAGGATCGAAGTCAGGGCGCGCTCGTGAGCGTCTGGCGCCGGTCGCCTATTCTATAGCTCGCATCGTCATACGAATCGATTCGCTTCGCTCAGGGCGCATCAATGCCCCGGTCCGTTCGGTTCGATGCAGCTCGACACGAGCGTGCTGTTTGTGCCGGCTTCCGATGCCCGCTATCGCGCAAGCCGATTAAAGCTCATGGCATGCGTAGCCGCCCTGTTCCTGCCCATGGCGTCCTCCTTCTGCGCTATTCGAAAACGCACGCCGGATAACTTCGATAGCACGCCCGCGACGATTTTAGCCCGGCGATCGCTTGAGACGCATCGACACCGAAAAGCGCTCTGCGGGATGCACCGTCACCGATATCTCGAACGTCGCGCCGCTCGCGTCGAGATAGCGGCGCACGATTTCCAGCGCCGCCGTTCCCGCCTCGACGCGCAGGCGTCTCGCCATCTCCGCCGATACGGCAATGGCACGCACGTCCTGCTGAATCTCGTCGATGCAGCGTCCGTAACGCGCTTCGATCAGCGCGCTGATGAGCGTATCCGGGTTCTCCTTCGCGGCTTGCGCGACGTCCTCGTATTCCGGATCGATATACACATCGGTCCAGCCAACGGGCGGACTGTCCTTGTCGCCGTCGATACGCACGCTCGATATGCGCAGCCACGGCGTGCCCTGTGCGCAGCGCAGCGTCTTCGCGAGCTTCGCGGAGGTTTCGATGTGCTGCGTCGACTGCACGACGCTCGATCTCGTTTCGGAAGTGCTGTTCTCGTTCATCAACCTCGTGATGAAGCTCGCGCCGCTCGGCACGTTCGGCGCGGTCGCGTATCCGGTGGGCAGCAACGGCACGGCAGTGCTGATCGCGCTGGCGCAGCTCGTCGTGAGTTTCTATGCGGTGGTCGTTCTCTTCATCGTCGTCGTCATGGGCATCATGCGAAGCTCGCGGGCTTCAGCCTGTGGCGCTTTCTGCGCTACATCAAGGACGAGATCTTCATCGTGCTCGGTACTGCTTCGTCGGAAAGCGCACTGCCGCGTCTTCTGATCAAGCTCGAACGGCTCGGCTGCGCGAAGCAGACGGTCGGACTCGTGCTGCCCGCAGGCTATGCGTTCAATCTCGATGGCACGTCGATCTTCATGTCGATGGGCGTCATGTTCATCGCGCATGCTTATGGCGTGCAGATCACGCTGGAACATCAGATCGGCATTCTGCTGCTGATGCTGCTGACGTCCAAAGGCGCAGCCACGGTTTCCGGCGGATCGTTCGTGGTGTTCGCAGCGACCGTCACGTCGACGGGCATCCTTCCCGTCGAAGGACTCGCGTTGATCTTTGGCGTGTACCGCTTCATGTCGATGGCAATCGCGACGTGCAACACCATCGGCAACAGCCTTGCGACGGTCGTCATCGCGAAGTGGTCGCGCACGTTCGATGCGGCCGTCAGCGAACGGCATCTTTATCCGGAGCGCTATCCGGAGATCGCCGAAGCAGACCGGCGGCTCGCGGACGGCAATCTTCTCCCCGAAGACATGAACGACGCGAATCCTCATCCGGACGGTATCCCGCTAAAAACGGCGCGATGATTCTCGCAGCGCGGCAATCGCCGCGCTTTTTTTCACTTCGCTTATCATCGGAAAACCGCGCATCGAACGTGCTGGATGAGCAACCGCAACGGAGGTCGCATGCCACCGCTACGCGCAATCCATCTGCTGCAAACGAAGGAAGGCTCCCGTCTGCATGGCGCCGGGCTCGACCGGTGGCGCCGCTGGGGCCCGTATCTGAGCGAGCGTCAATGGGGCACCGTTCGCGAGGATTACAGCGAATACGGCACGGCGTGGGACTACTTTCCGCACGACCATGCGCGCAGCCGCATGTATCGATGGGGCGAGGACGGTATCGCGGGATTCGGCAACGACCCGCTCGACTGGTGCGTGTCGCTCGCGTTGTGGAACGGCCGCGATCCGATCATCAAGGAGCGGCTTTTCGGTCTCACGAACGAGCAAGGCAATCACGGCGAAGACGTAAAGGAACTGTACTTCTATCTCGACGGCACGCCGACGCATTCGTACATGAAGATGCTGTACAAGTATCCGCACGATGCGTATCCGTATCAGCAACTCATCGACGAGAACAAACGGCGCGGTCCCGATCAGCCCGAATACGAACTGCCCGACACGGGCGTATTCGATTGCGACCGTTACTTCGATGTCTATGTCGAATACGCGAAGCACGCGCCCGATGACATCGTGATGCGCGTGACCGTCGAGAATCGCGCGGACGAAGCCGCGACGCTTCATCTCTTGCCGCAATTCTGGGCGCGCAACCGGTGGGCGTGGTCGAGCAAATGGGGCAAGCCGTCGCTGAAGCTCGAACACGATGCGCGCGAAGGTGCCCGCGTCATCGCGCACAATCCGTCGCATGGCGAGATGGATGTCACGGCTTCTGCGCAAGCGCCGGTCGAATGGATTTTCTGCGAGAACGAGACGAACGTTCGTCGCATATACGGCATCGAAGGCGCGGGGCCGTTCAAGGATGGCTTCAACGACTATCTCGTCGAAGGCGACGAACAGGCGATACGCCGCGATCGCGGCACGCGTTGCGCCGCGCATGTGCATCTGCAACTCTCACCGCATGAAAGTTCCGTGATGTACTTGCGCTGGCGCCCGGCATCGGTTTCGAACGATCCGCCGCTCGACCTGGCCCAGCTTTTCGCGCGTCGCGAAGCGGAAGCCGACGAGTTCTATGCGACGCTGCAACACGATATCGACGATGCCGACGCGCGTCTCGTGCAACGCCAGGCGCTCGCCGGCATGCTATGGACGAAGCAGTATTATCAGTTCGACGTCACGCGCTGGCACGACGGCGATCCGGGCCAGCCCACGCCGCCGAAAGAACGGCGACATGGCCGCAATGCTGACTGGCGGCACATGTGCAACGGCGACATCGTATCGATGCCGGACAAGTGGGAGTATCCGTGGTACGCATCGTGGGACCTTGCGTTCCATGCGGTCGCGTTCGCGACGATCGATCCCGACTTCGCGAAGAAGCAATTGCTGTTGCTCGTGAAAGAACGCTACATGCATCCGAACGGGCAATTGCCCGCTTATGAATGGGCATTCGGCGATGCGAACCCACCCGTTCACGCATGGGCGACATGGCGCGTGTTCGAGCTCGATCGCGAGATGACCGGCATCGGCGATCACGCGTTCCTCGAGGTCATGTTCCACAAGCTGCTGCTCAACTTCGCGTGGTGGGTCAACCGCAAGGACGCCGACGACCGCAATATCTTTCAGGGCGGATTTCTCGGCCTCGACAACATCGGCATCTTCGATCGCTCGCAGCCGCTGCCGACCGGCGGACGTATCGATCAGGCCGACGGCACCGCATGGATGGCATCCTACGCGCTCGACCTCATGCAGATCGGCCTCGAACTCGCGATGACGAACGAATCGTATGTCGAGATCGCGGTGAAGTTCTTCGAGCACTTCCTCTATATCGCGGAAGCCGTGAGCTGCGGCGAAGTCTGCAATACCGGCCTATGGGACGGCAGCGACGAATTCTTCTACGACGTACTGCATCTGCCGAACGGCGCGCGCGTGCCCATGCGCATTCGATCGATCGTCGGACTGATTCCGCTCTTCGCCGTTCATGTGCTCGAGGAAAGCGTGTACGGCGACTTGCCCGGACTGCGTGAACGCCTCGTATGGTTTCTCGATCATCGGCCGAACCTTGCGAAGCTCGTATCGCGCTGGACCGAGCCTGGCAAAGGCAACACGACTTTGCTTTCGCTCTTGCGCGGACATCGCATGAAAGCGCTGTTGCGCCGCACGCTCGATCAAGCGGAGTTCCTGTCGGACTATGGCGTACGCGCGTTATCCCGCGTGCATTGCGACAAGCCTTATGTGTTCGATCATGATGGCGTGAACGTCTGCATCCGGTACTTGCCCGCGGAATCGGATTCGCGCGTATTCGGCGGCAATTCGAACTGGCGCGGGCCGATCTGGATGCCGGTCAATTACTTGTTGATCGAATCACTTTACGAGTTTCATCGCTACTACGGCGATGATTTTCGCGTCGAGCATCCGACGGGATCGGGCAAGTTTCATTCGCTGAGCGAAATCGCCGACGATCTCTCACGGCGCATCAGCATGCTCTTTTTGAAAGACGAAGAAGGCAAGCGTCCTGTGATGGCCGCGTATCCGATGCTGCAAGCCGATCCGCGCTCGCAGGATCTCATTCTCTTCCACGAGTACTTTCATGGCGACAACGGGCGCGGTGTCGGTGCGTCGCATCAGACTGGATGGAGCGGGCTCGTTGCGCTGCTGCTGCAACCGCGTCTGATGAAGTTATCGCACGTGGGGCCGGAAGCGCCCGTCATGGCCGTGCGTCTGCATGAAGAAGCGAGCGCCGAGATGGGACGCTAGCGCGTCATGAAGCAATCGACTTCGAATGCGTAGCTGCCGAAACAGAAGCCGCCTGTCCGTCGCTTTCGATGACACATTTTTCTGGTGCGCGGGGTACCGCCGGAACGTTTGTACCATGCGGATGCGGACGATGAAAACATTCTCGTGGATCTGATTTTCGCGCTGGAAATCCTGGCGCTCGCCTATACTTGAATCGTCGGTTCGCGTGCTTCTTTCATGTCCCCAGAGAACCGGAGGACGTCATCATGTTCAACCATCTGCTGGTTCCCACTGACGGGTCCGCGCTCTCCGAAGCGGCTGTCCGCATGGCGGTCTCGCTCGCCAAAGAGAACAGTGCGCGCATCACCGGTCTTTATATGGTGCGGCCATTTCATATGACCGTTTATAGCGCCGAGATGGTCGGCGCGAGTCAGGATGAGGCGCACGCCGCGGATCAGGCCCGCGCGCGGCAATATCTCGAGAATCTGCGAAGTATCGCCGCCCAGGCCGGCGTCGCTTGCGATACAGAAGCGCCGACGGGAGCGCATCCGTATGAGGCGATTCTCGATACGGCGAAAGCGCGGCACTGCGATCTCATCGTGATGGCGTCGCATGGGCACGGCGGAATTCGCGGGCTATTGCTCGGGAGTGAAACGCAGAAAGTGCTTACACATAGTCATTTGCCGATTCTGGTGGTGAGGCCGCCGGAGTGATGCGTCCGCCGTCCTACCGCTCCAGATTCCCGAAACAGACATACTTCGCTTCGAGATACTCCTCGACTCCCGACGATGCCCCTTCGCGCCCCATGCCCGATTCCTTGATCCCGCCGAAGGGCGCAACTTCGTTGAACACGAGGCTGTCATTCACGCCGACGACGCCGCATTCGAGCGCTTCCATGACGCGGAATGCGCGGCTGATATCGGCGGTATAGAAGTACGCCGCGAGCCCCGTGCGCGTATCGTTCGCGAGCGTGACGACGTCGTCCTCGTCCCTGAACGGCAGCACGCTGGCAATCGGGCCGAGCACTTCGTCGCCGCATACGCTCATCGACGGATCGACGTTCGTCAGCACCGTCGGCCTGAAGAAGTTCGATCCCGGCGCGACGCGTGAGCCGCCCGCTGCGATCTTCGCGCCGAGCCTGACCGCTTCGTCGACGAGACTTTCGATGCGCGTCACCGCCGCATCGCCGATAAGCGGGCCGATCTGCGCGCCCTCGTCCAGCCCGTCGCTCACTTTCAGCAACGCGACCTTGGACACGAGCTTGGCGACGAAAGTCTCGTACACGTCCTCATGCACGAAGAAGCGGTTCGCGCACATCGCCGCCTGCCCCGAATGACGAAACCGCGCATCGAGCGCGCCCTTCACGGCGAGGTCGATGTCCGCGTCGTCGAACACGATAAACGGACAGTTCGCCCCCAGTTCGAGCGACATCTTCTTCACGGTAGGCGCGCATAAAGTCATCAGCCGCTTGCCTTCCTCAATGGAACCGGTGAACGATACTTTCCTCACGTCGGGGCTCGCAAGCAGCGTGCTGCGAACCGGTTCGCCCTCGCCCGTCAACACGGAGAGCACGCCGCGCGGCAAGCCCGCGTTCTCGCCGAGCACGCACAGCGCGAGCGCGGAGAATGGCGTCTGCGGATCGGGGTGATGGATGACCGTGCAGCCCGCCGCGAGCGCAGCGCCGACGCGTCGCGCAACCATCGACGAAGGAAAGGTCCATGACGTGATTGCGCCGCACACGCCAATCGGCTGATGCAGCACACGTATGCGTTGATTGCGTCGCGGCGCGGGAATGTTGTCGCCGTAAATGCGGCGCGCTTCCTCGGCGAACCAGTCGAGATAATTCGCGGCCTGCGTGATTTCGGAGCGCGCTTCGTGCAGCGGCTTGCCTTGTTCGCGGCAGAGGATGATGGCGAGATCGTCGCGATGATGTTCGACGAGGCGCGCCCACTCTCTCAGCACCGACGCGCGCTCGCGACTGCTCCAGCTGCGCCAGTCCTGCAGCGCCGCGTGCGCGCACTGGATGGCCTCCGTCACCTGCTCGTCCGTGACCTGCGGCACCGAGCCGATGATTTCTTTAGTGGATGGATTGATGACAGACACGCGCGGCAGCGAAGTATTGTCGATCCACGCGCCGCCGATATACGCCGATTGTTCGAAAAGACTGGGGCACTGCAGTTCCATGGCTCGCTCCAATGCGTTGGCGCTTCGTGCAATCAGGTGCATCGAGCTTAACGCATTTTCCACTCGCCATTCGGACGCGCGCGGCATCCCGGGTATACGAATACTGCGCGCGCCGCTCACTCAACATTACATCAATGGCTCGCGCCCTCCACCGCGCCGATGCCCGTTTCGGAGCGCACGGTCTGCGCTTCGAAGCCTGCTTTATCGACACGCGCACGCGCCGATTTATCGGTTACGGAGAAGAGCCAGATGCCGATGAAACCGATCGCCATCGAGAACAGCGCAGGCGATGCATACGGGAACGGCGCATCCGCGTAGTGGAACACATCGACCCATACGGCTTTGGACAGGACCGTCATCACGACCGCCGAAAGCAGGCCGAGAAAGCCGCCGATTGCCGCGCCGCGCGTCGTGCAGCCGCGCCACAGGACCGACATGAAGAGCACCGGAAAGTTGGCGGACGCCGCGACCGCGAACGCGAGCGACACCATGAACGCGATGTTCTGCTTCTCGAACACGATGCCGAGCACGACCGCGACGATGCCGAGCACGATCGTCGTGATGCGCGACACCTTCAGTTCGCTCTTGCTGGACGCCTTGCCCTTCTTGAACACGGTCGCATAGAGATCGTGCGACACCGCCGATGCACCCGCGAGCGTCAGGCCCGCCACCACTGCGAGGATAGTTGCAAACGCAACTGCCGAGATGAAGCCGAGGAACACGTTGCCGCCGACCGCGCTCGCGAGATGCACCGCCGCCATGTTCGTGCCGCCGAGCAGCTTGCCGCCCGCATCCTTGAACATCGGATTGGTGCTCACCAGCACGATCGCGCCGAAGCCGATGATGAACGTGAGTATGTAGAAGTAGCCGATCCACGTCGTCGCCCAGAACACCGACTTGCGCGCTTCCTTCGCGTTGGGCACGGTGAAGAAACGCATCAAGATATGCGGCAGACCGGCCGTACCGAACATGAGCGCGATGCCGAACGAGATCGCCGAAATCGGATCCTTGATGAAGTTGCCCGGACCCATGATCGACGCCTTCTTCTCGTGCACGTCGACGGCCTTCGCGAAGAGCGCCTCGGGGCTGAAGTGGAATTGCCACAGCACCATGAACGCCATGAACGAAGCACCCGCAAGCAGCAAACACGCCTTGATGATCTGCACCCACGTCGTCGCGGTCATGCCGCCGAAGAGCACGTACACCATCATCAGCGCGCCGACGATCACGACCGCGATCCAGTATTCGAGCCCGAACAGCAGCTTGATGAGCTGTCCCGCGCCGACCATCTGCGCGATCAGATAGAACGCGACGACGACGAGCGTGCCCGATGCAGCGAACGCGCGAATCGGCGTCTGCTTGAAGCGATACGCGGCGACATCGGCGAAGGTGAAGCGGCCGAGATTGCGCAGACGCTCCGCCATCAGGAACGTGATGATCGGCCAGCCGACGAGAAAGCCGATCGAATAGATCAGCCCGTCATAGCCATTGCTATAAACCGCCGCCGAAATGCCGAGAAACGACGCCGCCGACATGAAGTCGCCCGCGATCGCAAGACCGTTCTGAAAGCCCGTGATGCCGCCGCCCGCCGTGTAGAACTCGGCCGCGGAACGCGTCTTCTTCGCGGCCCATTTGGTGATGAAGAGCGTCGCGATCACGAACGCGATGAACATGCAGATCGCGGTCCAGTTGGTCGCCTGCTTGACCGCCTGACCGAGATCGCCGCCTGCTGCAAATGAACTCGCGGACGCCGCGAAAAGCGCGCCCGCCGTGACGATGCGTTGCGGCTTCATGCGGCCTCCCGCTTGATCTTGTCGGTGAGTTCGTCGTACGTGCTGTTGGCGTGGCGCACATACAGCCCCGTGATGACGACCGTGAACACGATCACGAACAGGCCGATCGGCATGCCCCATGTCATGACGCCCGCGCCCATCTTCGCGGCGAGCAGATCCTTGTTGAATGCGATGAGCAGCACATAGCCGTAATAGACGATCAGCACGAGTGCCGTCAGCGTCCAGCCGAGCTTCGAGCGCTTTCGCACCAGTTCGCCGTAAGCGGCGCTCGACTTTATTTTCTCTACGATCTTCAGATCCATTTCCGTCGTCTCCTGCATGAATGCCTCGTTTACGATGCGCTGGAGACTAAGGTAAAAGCGTCCGCTTACCCGTTTCTTACGTGAAGCGTTTTCTTTCGACGGGGTTTACGCGAAGCATCGTCCATTGCTATGCACCCGATAGGCGATCCATCGTTCGCCCGGGCAGCGTCGTCGCGCTGTCGTCTTTGAGGCTCACGCCCGTCAGCTTGCGCGTGCGCGCTTCGTTCAGCAGCCACGCGAGCTTGAACGCGGCCGCGTCGTAAGCAAGTCCTTCAGGACGCACGTTCGATATGCAGTTGCGCTCCGCATCGCTGCGGCCCTGCACGGGATCGTAAGTCACATACACGCCGAGGCTCGCGGGCGAACTGAGCCCCGGCCTCTCACCGATCAGCACCGCGACGATGCGCGCCCTCAATATCGCGCCGATGCAATCGCCGAGCGCGACGCGCGCCTGAGTCGCGACGACGACCGGACCGATGCGCCATCCGTCGAGCCGCGCGATCGTTCTTTCGATGAGCGGTATCGCGTGCGTCGCCGCTGCGTTCGACGACAGTCCATCGGCGATGACGAACACGACATCCGCGTCCGTCGCGTGGGTCGCGAGACTCGCGGCGCTGTCGTCGCTCAGCATGCGGCCAAGATCCGGACGACGGAGATAAACATCGCGTGCCGAAGCGGCGCTGCATACCGAAGCACATGCGAATCGCTTCGAAGCCAGTTCTTCCAGCAACGACGAGACATCGAGCGGCCGATGCACCGCATCGCGCGCCTGCGCATGCGCGAGATTGAACGCGAGCAGCGGCGCGGTCGGCACGCTATTGCCCGCGCGTCCCAGCGCGATGCGCGCATCGGTGAAACGGCGCAGCGCTTTCCACGGATTCTGGCTGACGCTCATCACGCCCTCATCCAGTCGTTCAGCGCGGGCCACTCGGCGCGCGTCTGAAGCATGCCGCGCGCATTCGTGATCTGAATCGCGCGCAGCCACGCTTCGAACTCCGGCGCGCGCTTCAGACCGAGCACGTCGCGCACATACAGCGCGTCATGAAACGACGTGCTCTGATAGTTCAGCATGACATCGTCTGCGCCGGGCACGCCCATGATGAAGTTCACGTTGGCCGCGCCGAGCAGCGTGAGCAGATTGTCCATGTCGTCCTGATCGGCTTCGGCGTGATTCGTGTAGCAGACGTCGCAACCCATCGGCACGCCGAGCAGCTTCGCGCAGAAATGATCTTCGAGTCCGGCGCGAGTGATCTGCTTGCCGTCGTACAGGTATTCCGGACCGATGAAGCCGACCACGGTATTCACGAGAAACGGATCGAACTTGCGCGCGACCGCATAGGCGCGCGCTTCGCAAGTCTGCTGATCGACGCCATGATGCGCGTTCGCCGACAACGCGCTGCCCTGTCCCGTCTCGAAGTACATCAGGTTCTCGCCGACCGTCCCGCGCTTCAGCGACAAACCCGCTTCATACGCTTCCTGCAACAACGCGAGCGAGATGCCGAACGACGCATTCGCCTTTTGGGTGCCCGCGATCGACTGGAACACGAGATCGACCGGTGCGCCGTGTTCGATCGCCGCAAGCGTGTTGGTCACGTGTGTCAGCACGCAGGTTTGCGTCGGCACGTCGTAGCGTTCGCGGAACGCGTCCATCATCGCGAGCAATTTGCCGATGGCCTGCGGCGAGTCGGATGCGGGATTGATGCCGATCATCGCGTCGCCGCAGCCGTACATGAGGCCATCGATCATCGAAGCGGCGATGCCTTGCACATCGTCGGTCGGATGATTCGGCTGCAGGCGCACCGACATGTGCCCCGGCAATCCCACGGTATTCCTGAAACGCGTGACGACCGGACGTTTCTTCGCCGCGAGAATGAGATCCTGATTGCGCATCAGCTTCGATACGGCCGCGACCATCTCGGGCGTCAATCCTTGCGATACGGCGACGAGCGCGGCGGTATCGGTCGTATCGGCGAGCAGCCATTCGCGGAACTCGCCGACCGTCAGATGCGACACGACGGCGAACGCCTCCCGCGAATGTTCATCGATGATGAGGCGCGTCACTTCATCGTCCTCGTACGGAATCAACGCTTCTTCGATGAACGCGCGCAACGGCACCCTCGACAGCGCCAACTTCGCCGCCGCGCGCTCTTCTTCCGTCGCGGCGGCGATGCCCGCGAGTTCGTCGCCGGAACGTCGCGAACTCGCTTTCGCCAATAGCGTCTTGAGATCGTCGAAACGATACGTCCGAACGCCTACGGTTTCGCTGAAGCTCATACGCCGCTTCCGCCGACCGTCCTCAAACTCTTCCATTGCCCTTGCTCGACCTGAAAGAGCGTGTATGGAGGCTTGATGAGATCGCCATATGGATCGAACGAAATCTTGCCGGTCACGCCAGTGACGTTGACCTTCGCGAGCGCATCCACGATCTTGCCGCGATCGAGCGAGTTCGCATCGTGAATGGCCTTGATCATCGCGAGCGCAGCATCGTAGGCGAATGGCGCATATAGTTCGACATCCTGATTGAAGCGTGCCTTGTAGCGCTTGCCGAACTCCTGCGCGGAAGGCAGCTTGTCGAGCGCGGGACCGGGCTCGAGGTCCTGCGTGCCGTTGCCCGATGTGCCCGCGATCTGCAGGAACGCGTTGCTCTTCAGTGCGCCCGCGCCGAAGAGCTGCGTCGTCATGCCGAGCGAGCGCATCTGCTTGACGAGCATCGCGCCTTGTTCATCGAGTCCGCCGAAGAAGATCAGATCGACGTTCTGGCTCTTCATCGTCGTGAGAATCGCGCGGAAATCGACGGCCTTGTCGTTCGTGTATTCGCGCGCGACGACCTTGCCGTTGGCTTCCTTCACGCCCTTCTCGAAGGCATCGGCGAGACCTTGCCCGAACGCCGTGCGATCGTCGATGATGCCGATGCGCTTCGGCTTCATCTGCTCGACGACGAAGCGCCCCGCCACCACGCCGCCCACGCCATCGTGGCCCATCGTGCGGAACACGTTCTTGAAGCCCTGTTTCGTGAGTTGCGGATTCGTCGAGCCGGGCGTGATCATCGCGACATTCGCCTGGTGATAGACGGTCGATGCCGGAATGCTGCATCCCGAGTTGTAATGCCCGATCACGCCGACGATGCCGCTATCCACCGCTTTCTGCGCGACCTGAATCGCGACGCGCGGATCGGCCTGATCGTCGTACACCTCCAGTTCGAACTTGACGGGCTTGCCGCCGACGATGGGATGCTTCGCGTTCTCTTCGTCGATCGCGAGTTGCGCGCCGTACTGCAAGTCCTTGCCGACGCGCGCAACCGGCCCGGTCAACGGTCCGACGAACGCGATCTTCACGACCTCGGGATCGGCGGCCCACGACATCGGCATGTACGCGGCAAGCACGCCCGCGGTCACGCCCGAAAGAAAGATACGGCGATTCATGTTCATGCTCCTCAGTGAAAACGCGACGCGCGATAACTCGCGAGATCGAGTGGCGGCGAACGTCGCGCGATGAGATCGGCGACGATGCGTCCGCTCACGCCCGCGAGCGTCAAGCCAAGATGCTGATGCCCGAACGCATACACGACGCGCTCGCTCGCCTTCGATGCGCCGATGACCGGCACGCCGTCCGGCAGCGTCGGACGAAAGCCGAGCCATTCGCGATCGGGCGTGCCGAGCGCGGGCAACGCGCGCTTCGACGATACGGTGACGAGATCGAGCAGCGCGCGATTGCGCTCCTCGATGAAACCGGCGAGTTCGACGGTGCCCGCGACGCGAATGCCATCGCTCATCGGCGTCATATAGAAGCCGCGCTCCGCCCAGCCGCACGGCCGCGATATGAGGTTCGATGCCGACGCATAACGGATGTGGTAGCCGCGCTCGGTATCGAGCGGCACGCGATCGCCACATTGCTGCGCGAACTCGCGCGAACGCGCGCCCGTCGCGACGACGACATGATCGAAGCGGCGCGCATCGCCCTCGACGCGCAACGCGACGTCCTGCACGCCCGGCTCGATCGCGTCGACCTTCTTGCGTTCGAGTTGCGCGCCACGCGCGGCGAGCCGCTCGTGCAAGGCCTGAAGAAAGCCCGCCGGATCGCTGAAATGCCAGCTATCGCGAAACAGCACGCCGCGCGCGAAAATCGGCGCGAGGTGCGGTTCGAGTTCGCGGATCGCGCCGCTGTCGAGCACATCGAAGCCGACGCCAAGCCTCTCGCGCAATGCCAGCGAATCGCGCGACGCGTCGAACGAAGCCGCGCTCGAATACAGATAAAGGCATTCGCGCGGCTTGACGAAGCGCTTCAAGGCATCGTCGTCGAGCAAGGGTGCATAGCCTTCCTGCGCACGCGACAACAACGCGGCCAGCGCCTGTGCGCTCGCTTCGAAATTCTTTTGTCGCGAGCTCATCAGAAAGCGCGCGAGCCACGGCGCGAGTTGCGGCAGATAACGCCAGCGCAATCTGAACGGACTATCGTTCGAGAAGAGAAAGCGCGGAATATCGCGGAATACGGACGGATTGTTCACCGGCACGCATCCGTATGGCGCGAACGTGCCCGCGTTGCCGAACGACGCGCCCTGCGCCACGCCCGACGGATCGAACAGCGTCACGCTGTGACCGTCGCGCGTAAGCCAGGCCGCGCTCGCCATGCCGATGAACCCCGCGCCGATGATCGCCACGTTCGACATCAGTCCTGCCCCTTCCATGCGAGCCGATTGTCTTGCGACAGGAAGCCCGTCGCCGATTCGCTCTCTTCATGACGATGATGATGCTTCGCGGCGAAGAAGTACGCCGCCGATGCGGCCGCGAGGCTCGCGAGACTCGCCATCAGTTGCGGACGCAGTTCGTGGTCCGCGCCCATGGCCGCAAGCACACCGACGATCGCGATCACGACGGCATACGACAGCCACGGGAAGAGCCACATCTTCAGCGTGAGACGCTCGGGCGCTTCGCGTTGAATGCGTCGGCGAATGCGGATTTGCGCCAGCGCCGTTGCGAGATAGACGAACAGCATCACCGCGCCCGATGCGTTCACGAGAAACAGGAACACGCCCTGCGGCGACACGATCGCGGCGACGATCGCCACATAACCGACGACGCTCGACAGCACCACCGCGAGACGCGGCACCTTGTTCGGCGTGAGCTCGAGCAGCGACTTCGGCGCATCGCCGCGTTCCGCGAGACGGAACAGAATGCGCGACGACACGTACAGGCCCGAGTTCAGCGCGGACAGCACGGCGACGAGCACGATCGCGTTCATGATGTCGGCGGCGTAGGGAATGCGCATCGTCTCCAGCGCGGCGACGAACGGCGAGTGGCCCGTCACGATGCTGCCCCACGGCACGATGCACGCGATCAGGAACAGCGAGCCGACATAGAACGTGATGACGCGCAGGATGACCGAGCGCGTCATCGCGGCGACGCTTTTCGCGGGATCGTCGGATTCGGCCGCGGCGATGGTCGCGATTTCCGCGCCGCCGACCGCGAAGATGACGGTCGGCACGGCGGCGAACACGGACATCGCGCCGAACGGCAGGAAGCCGCGATTGCCGGTGAGATGCGCCACGGCGCTGCCCGCGTGCCCGAAGCCGAGCAGATAGCCCGCGCCGATGGCGAGGAACACGATGATCGCCGCGACCTTGATCGACGCGAACCAGAACTCGAATTCGCCGTACGACTTGACCGAAAGCAGATTGATGACGGTCATCACGGACAGCAGCACGAGGCCGATGACCCAAACCGGCGCGGGTATCCAGCGCTGCAATATCGCCGCGCCGGCGACCGCTTCGACCGCGACGACGATCACCCAGAAATACCAGTACAGCCAGCCGCTCGTGAAGCCGGCCCAGTTGCCGAGGCCGATGCGCGCATATTCGGTGAACGAGCCGACGCCGGGCACGGCGAGCGCCATTTCGCCGAGCATGCGCATGACCATCAGCACCACGATGCCGGCGACGAGATACGACACGCACGCCGCCGGACCGACGGTCGCGAGCGTCGCGCTGCTGCCGACGAACAGCCCCGCGCCGATGATGCCGCCGAGCGCGATCATCGTGACGTGCCGCTGACGCAGCGCGGAGCCTAGCTTGGGCTGCGAGGTTTCAGGCAAGGACATCGGGGAATCTCCTGCGGACAAAGATCGGATGAATCGGGAAGCGCGGGATGAGACACGCACCAGACAAACTCTGATCCTAGAATCACACAATATTTTTTTGTGTGCAATTAAAAGCGCGGTTGTATGGTGCCGGTATTTTCCCTGAGGGGAGGATGGAGCGGCTCTTGCAGAGGCGTTTCAGTCCTTATACGGCCACTGCGTCGGCCATGCGCTGGGTTAGAATCGGCAGACTTCCGCACAAATCGCGGACAAAGCAATGTTTGTATGGAGACACAGATTCATGGCTTCCGACAAGGATCAGACGTTGAGCGCAAACGGCGAAGCCGACGGCACGACGAAGCGATCGACCTATATCGAGGTGTCGAGCTCCATCGAGAAGGAAATCCGCAGCGGCATGTATCCGCCGGGCAGCCGTCTGCCGCCGCAGCGGCAACTGGCGAGCGAACTGGGCATCAACGTGTCGACGGTGTCGCGCGCGTACAAGGAGTTGCAGCTGCGCGGCCTCGTGATCGGCAGCAAGCGGCGCGGCTCGCTCGTCACGGGCGGCGCGATGCCGAGCGTCGAGATGCCGCCCGCGAGCACGGGCAGCTCGGTCATCGATCTGACGGTGAACCGGCCCGCGACCGGCGAATTCCTCGCGTGCCTCGCGCGCACGATGGGCGAACTGCCGCGCGATCCGCGCTTTGCGCAATTGCAGGAATATCAGCCGCCGCAGGGGCCGTCATGGGCCCGCGCGGCCGGTGCGCGCTGGATGAGCGCGCCGGGTTTCGCGCCGACGGCGGATCAGGTCGTCGTGACGAGCGGCGCGCAGCACGGGCTGTATGCGGTCCTCAACAGTCTGATCGGCACGGACGGCGTGATTCTCGCGGATCAGCTCACGTATTACGGGCTGAAGGCGCTCGCGCCCGTCTTCCAGTTCGAGATCGTGGGCATTCCGAGCGACCGCGACGGCTTGCTGATCGACGAGGTCGAGCGCGTGTGCAGGCGCGTGCCGGTGAAGGCGATTTTCACGGTGCCGAATCTGCAGAATCCCACGGTCACGACGATGAGCCTGGAACGGCGCATGGCGCTCGTCGATGTCGCGCGGCGGCATGGCGTCGCGATCATCGAGGACGACGTGTACGGGCCGCTCGTCGCGCAGCGTCTGCCGACGCTCGCGAGTCTGTGCCCCGAACTGACGTATCACATCTCGGCGACGTCGAAGATCCTCGCGCCCGGCTTGCGGCTCGGTTATCTGCTGAGCCCGCAGGACAACGCCGCGCTATGCGCGGAGGCGGTGCGTACGACGGCGTGGATGCCCGCGCCGCTGTCGATGCTGATCGCGACCGTCTGGATCGAGGACGGCACCGCGCAGCACATCATGAATGCGCAGCTCGCGGAAATCCGCGCGCGGCATGATCTCGCGCGCGAGTTGCTGCCGCAGGAATTCCTGCAATCGGATCCGGCGTGCATGTTCGTGTGGTTGAAGCTGCCGCTGCCGTGGCGCGCGGACGATTTCGCCGCGAATGCGAAGGCGCGCGGCGTCGTGGTGATGCCCTCGTCGGCGTTCGCGGTCGACCGGTCGGAAATCGAGCATGGGGTGCGCGTGAATCTCGCGTGCGCGGAAAGCCGGGATCAGCTCGTCAGCGGATTGCGGATGCTGGCGGGAACGTTGAGGGACCGGCCGCGGGCGCTGTTCGGGCATTTGTGATTCCGACTCGCCGCCGGAAAGCGCACGGCGGCGGCGTCACGGCGCCCAAGTCAGGACATCGACATTTCGGTTCGGCGTTGCATTTATCGTCACGATGAATCCGACGGCTCGCTAAGCCATCCATACCTTCCCCGCCGATTCAGCACGCCAGTTCAGTAATTGCTGCGCATCCCGATCCACACCATTCAGTCAAAATGCCGATAAACGCTATGGCGTTTTCATCCGAGTTCAGCTATTAGTAGACTCGTCACGCACGTCACGCCACTCGGTGGCGAACCAAGAGCATCTCTCTGGCTATAACTCGACCGTCAAAACCGGAGGCAGCTACGCCACATTACAAGCATCAGGCTCGCGCTCGCTGACGTCGCCCTAAGTCCTGTCCCGCGCGATTTCATCGCATGGCGCAGGCGCACCGGACATGCGCACGCTTTCCGGGCGCATCCGCCTAAACGCACACCGCGAGCATTGTCGTGGCGAGGCGCTCTGTTGGCGCGTTCGCTCATCAACGATCGGCCATCCCAACGGGGGAGGCGCCCATGGCGTTCGTGTCGGAACACGTACTGGACTGCTGCTCGTTCGCTCCACCTTCGCGCTCCATGCGCGCGCTGCGCGTGGCCGCGATCGCCGCGCTCGCGTCGCTCTCGCTCGCGGCGTGCAAGAAGCCGGCGCCGCCAGCGCAGAAGCCCGCCGTCGATGTCACCGCCGTGACTGTCACGGCGCAATCGACGCCCGTCGACTTCGAATTCACCGCGCAGACGCAAAGCTCGCGCGAGGTCGAAATCCGCGCGCGCGTCGACGGCTTCCTCGAAAAGCGCATGTACACCGAAGGCGCGCTCGTCTCGGCCAACCAGGTCATGTTCCTCATGGACAAACGGCCGTTCGAGGCCGCGCTGCAGACGGCCAAAGGCTCGCTCGCGCAACAGCAGGCGCGGCTGCTCGTCACGCAGCAGAATCTCGCGCGCGTGAAGCCGCTCGCCGCGATGAACGCATTGAGCAAGAAGGATCTCGATGACGCCATCGGCAACGAAAAGAGCGCCGAGGCCGCCGTCATCGCCGCGAAAGGCGAAGTGCAGACCGCCGAACTGAATCTCAGCTACACGACGATCCGCTCGCCGCTCAAGGGCCTGTCCAGTTTCGCGCGCATCCAGGAAGGCAGTTACGTGACGCCGACGCAGGGCGGCCTGCTCACCTACGTCTACCAGCTCGATCCGATGTGGGTGAACTTCAGCATCTCGGAGAACGAACTGCTGGGCTATCGCGAGCAGATCAAGAAAGGCGAACTGCGCTTTCCGCCCGACAACAAGTTCGATGTGACCGTCATCCAGGCCGACGGCTCCGTCTTTCCGCAAACCGGTCGCATCGACTTCACGAATCCGGCGTTCAGCACGGAGACGGGCACGTTCCTCGTGCGCGCGGTGTTCGCGAATCCGCAAGGCACGTTGCGACCGGGACAGTTCGTCAAGGCGCGCGTGGCGGGCGCGGTGCGACCCAACGCGATTCTCGTGCCGCAACGCGCCGTGCTGCAGGGCGCGAAGAGTCACTTCGTGTGGGTGCTCGACGAACAGTCGAAGCCGCATCAGCGCGTCGTCGAAGTCGGCGAATGGCACGGCGACGACTGGTTCATCACGAACGGCCTGAAGGCGGGCGAACGCGTCATCGTCGATGGCGCAATACGCGTCGGCGCGGATACGCAGGTTCGCGTCGTCGCCGCACCGGCCGCGGGCGGCGCGGCGGCATCGGGCGCGCAGGAGGCGTCGCTCGGAGACGCGAAGAACGCAAGCGGCGGGACCGAAAAGTGAAGTGATTTGATCTGACGACAAGCACGTCGCGCGGAAGAGGCCAATGAACATTTCACATTTCTGCATTGACCGTCCGATTTTCGCGTCGGTCATTTCGATCATCATCACGCTGGGCGGCGCGCTGACCATGCTCGCGCTGCCCACCGCGCAGTATCCCGACATCACGCCGCCGCAGATCACGATCTCCGCGACTTATCCGGGCGCGAGCGCGGATGTGGTCGCGAACAACGTCGCCGCGCCGATCGAGCAGCAGGTCAACGGCGCGGACAACATGATCTACATGAGCTCGTCCAGCTCGTCGACGGGCAATCTCACGATCAACGCGTACTTCCAGATCGGCACGAATCCGGAACTCGCACAGGTCGACGTGCAGAACCGCGTGAACCTCGCGCTGCCGCAGCTGCCGCAGTCGGTGACGGCGCAGGGCGTGCAGGTGCAGAAGAAGTCGCAGGCGTTCATGATGGTCATCGCCATCTATTCGCCCGACGAGCGCTATGACGCGACGTATATCGCGAACTACGCGAACGTGTACGTCCTCGACGCGTTGAAGCGCATTCCGGGCGCGAACCAGAGCGCGATCTTCGGCACGCCCGATTACGCGATGCGCATCTGGCTCAAGCCCGACCGCATGGCGCAGCTCGGCATCACCGCCGCCGACGTGCAACGCGCCGTCGCCAATCAGAACCAGCAGTTCGCGGTCGGCCGTCTCGGGCAATCGCCGACTGGCGCGCCCGTCGAACAGTCCTTCGCGGTGACGACGACGGGCCGCCTCACCGAGCCTGCCGAGTTCGAGAACATCATCATCCGCGCGCAATCGGGCGGCGCGGCGATCGTGCGTCTGAAAGACGTGGGACGCGCGGAGCTCGGACAAAAAGACTATTCGATCCGCAGCCGCTTTCAGGGCAAATCGGCGACGGTGCTCGCGGTGTATCAGCAGCCTGGCGCGAACGCGCTCGATGTGTCCAAGCAGGTGCGCGCGTCGCTCGCGGAAATGAAGAAGACGTTCCCGCAGGGCATCGACTACGAAATCGCGATGGACACGACGGAGTTCACGCGCGCGTCCATCTCCGATGTGGTGCATACGTTCTTCGAAGCGGTCGTGCTGGTCGTGATCGTCGTGTTCGTGTTCCTGCAAAGCCTGCGCGCGACGCTCATTCCGGTGCTCGCGGTGCCGGTGTCGATTGTCGGCACGTTCATGGGCATGGAAGCGCTCGGCTTCTCCATCAACATGTTGACGCTGTTCGGCATGGTGCTTGCCATCGGCATTGTCGTGGACGATGCGATCGTCGTGATCGAGAACGTCGAGCGCAACATGACGGTGCACAAGCTCGATCCGAAGACCGCCGCGAAGAAGGCGATGGACGAAGTGGCCGGGCCGGTCGTCGCCATCGTGCTCGTGCTGTGCGCGGTGTTCGTGCCGGTGGCGTTCCTCTCCGGCATCACGGGGCAGATGTACAAGCAGTTCGCCATCACGATCGCGATATCGGTGGTGATATCGGGCCTCGTCGCGCTGACCTTGTCGCCCGCCCTCGCCTCCTTGCTGCTCAAGCCGGGACATCACGAGAAAAAGGGCTTTTTCCGCTGGTTCGACAATCAATTCGCGCGCATGACGCGGGGCTACACGCACCTCGTGCGGCTCGTCATCAAGCGTTTCGCGATCGCGCTGCTGCTCTTTGTCGGCATGATCGCGCTCGCCGTCATGATGATGCGCGACATTCCGACGGCGTTCCTGCCGCCCGAGGATCAGGGCTATCTGCTCGGCGCCGTCATCATGCCCGATGCCGCGTCGCTCGACCGCACCGGCGCCGTGTCCGACCGCGTGACCGAATACTTCATGAAACAGCCGGCGGTCGGCAGCATCACGACGGTCGATGGCTTCTCCATTCTCGACAGCCAGAACAAGAACAATTCGTCGACGTTCTTCGTCGGCTTCAAGAGTTTCGAGGATCGCTATACGTCGGCGAATATCCGCACGCAGAACGCGCGCGCCGTGCTCGTCGATGCTTACAAGCATCTCTCGCAGATTCGGGAGGGCATCGTCGTGCCGCTGAATCCGCCGTCGATTCCGGGCCTCGGCACGACGGGCGGCACCGAAATGTGGATTCAGAGCAAGGGCGACGCGACCATCGCGCAGTTCGCCGGAATCGTCGACGATTTCGTCGCGAAGGCGAAAGCGCGGCCGGAGCTGACGGGCGTGACGAGCACGTTCAACGCGTCGTCGCAGCAACTGCTCGCCAACGTCGACCGCGACAAGGCCGAAACGCTCGGCGTGCCCGTCGAGGACGTCTACAGCGCGATGCAGACGATGTTCGGCTCGCTGTACGTGTCGCAGTTCAATCGATCGAGCCGCCTGTGGCAGGTGATTCTCCAAGCGGAGCCGCAGTATCGGCTGAAGCCCGACGATCTGACGCAGATTTTCGTGAAGAGCAAGAGCGGCGAGATGGTGCCGCTCAAGTCCGTGGTCGATACGAAGTACGTGACCGGTCCCGATCTCATCACGCGCTTCAACAACTTCCCCGCGGTGAAGATCACGGCGAACGCCGCGCCGGGCTACGCGTCGGGGCAAGTGATCGCGGCGCTGGAAGACATCGCGAAGGACTTGCCGAGCGATTACGGCATCGGCTGGAGCGGCGAGGCTTACGAGGCGAAACAGTCGGGCAGTTCGTCGGCGCTCGTGTTCATATTCGGCCTCATCATGGTCTTCCTGATTCTCGCCGCGCAGTACGAAAAGTGGAGCCTGCCGTTCGGCGTGCTGATGGCGGTGCCGTTCGCGATCTTCGGCGCGCTGCTCGCGATCCTCTTGCGCGGCCTGAACAACGACGTGTACTTCCAGATCGGTTTGACGATGCTCGTCGCGCTCGCCGCGAAGAACGCGATTCTCATCTTCGAGTTCGCCGTGCTGAATCGCGAGGCGGGCGCGTCGGTCTACGACGCCGCGATGACCGCCGCCGAAGAGCGCCTGCGCCCGATCGTGATGACTTCGCTCGCGTTCATTCTCGGCTGCGTGCCGCTCGCGATCGCGACGGGCGCATCGGCGAACAGCCGGCATTCGATCGGCACGGGCGTGATCGGCGGGATGCTCGGCGCGACGGTCATCGCCGTGTTCTTCATCCCGATGTTCTTCTGGGGACTCGAAACGATGTCCTCCCGCTCGAAGAAGAAGAAAGGCGCCGAAGCGAGCGCGCCGGATGCCAAGCAGACGCACGGCGGAAGCGGCCAGAACGCGTCGCCGTCCGCTCCGGACAAGGGAGACTGACATGCGGCGCGCCAGCCTCGTTCACTCGTTTTCGGGCATCGCCGCGGCGCTGTCGCTGTCCGGCTGCCTGCTCGGCCCGAACTACTCGCGTCAGCCGGTCGAAACCCCGGCGACGTACCGCTTCGCCGCGCCCGAAGTCGCCGACGCCGCGAACTCGGAATGGTGGCGTCAGTTTCAGGATCCGGTTCTCGACGAGCTGATCTCGACGGCGCTCGCGAACAACAAGGACGTCAAGATCGCGGCGGCGCGCGTCGATCAGTTCATGGGCCAGTTCGTCACGACGCGTTCCTTGCTGTTCCCGCAGATATCGGCGGGCGCGACGGCCTCGCGGCAGCGCGCGTCGGCGGCGGGACCGCAACCGCTCAACGGCTTCGGGCCGGTCTACAACGACTTCCAGGCGTCGATCGCCGCGTCGTGGGAGCTCGATCTCTTCGGCCGCACCCGGCGTCTGACCGAAGCCGCGCGTGCGAATCTGCTGTCGAGCGAAGAAGGACGGCGCGCGACGATCCTGTCGCTGGTGGCGTCGGTGGCGTCGTCGTATCTGAATTTGCGCAGTCTCGACAAGCAGCTCGAAATCGCGAAGGCGACGACGCAAAGCCGCGCCGAATCGGTGCATGTGTTCACGCTGCGCTTCGAAGGCGGCGAAGTCTCGCAGATGGAACTCGCGCAAAGCCAGTCCGAATACGAAGCCTCGCTCGCGACGATTCCGCAGCTCGAAACGCAGATCGCGCAGCAGGAAGACGCGCTGTCTATCCTGCTCGGCGCGAATCCCGGGCCGATCGTGCGCGGCCGAACGCTCGGCGAGATGGCGACGCCCGTTATCCCCGCCGGCCTGCCTTCGGACTTGCTGGAGCGCCGGCCCGATCTGCTGCAGGCGGAACAGGATTTGATCGCGGCGAACGCGCTGATCGGCGCGGCGCGCGCGCTCTATTTCCCGCAGATTTCGCTGACGGGCCTGCTCGGCACCGCGAGCGGCCAGTTCTCGTCGCTGTTCACGGGGCCGTCGCGCATCTGGTCGTTCGCGGGACAGGTCACGCAGCCGATCTTCACGGCGGGCAATATCTCGGGTCAGGTGCAGTCCGCCGAAGCGCAGCAGCAGGCGGCGCTGCTCACGTATCAGAAGGCGATCCAGGTCGCGTTCCAGGAAGTCGACGACGCGCTCATCGCCTCGCAGAAACTGCACGAACAGCTCGAAGTGCAGGGCCGCCAGGTCACGGCGCTCGCGACCTACTCGCGCCTTGCGCGGGCGCGCTACGAAGGCGGTTATACGAGTTACATCGAAGTGCTCGACGCCGAGCGCAGCCTCTTCAACGCGCAGTTGTCGGCGACGCAGACGCAGGCCGCCGCGCTCGTGTCGTTCGTCACGCTCTACAAGGTGATGGGCGGCGGCTGGGTCGTCGCAGCCGACAAGATGACGACGCAACAGCAGTCGGCCACGCCTTCCGCCGATTCGCCCAAACCGGGCCAGCCCGCTTCGCAGACGGTGCAATGAACACGGTCACATCGGAGGATCGCGACGCGCGGCCGCTGATCGCGTGTCACGAATGCGATCTGATGCAGCGCGAGTGCGACGTGCCGCCCGGCGGCACGCTGCGCTGCTGCCGCTGCCGCGCCGTGCTGTACCGGCGCCGCGGGCGCGGCTTCGATCGCGCGCTCGCGTACGCGCTCGCCGCCTGCGTGCTGTGGCTGATCTCGAATGCGTTTCCGATCGTCGGTCTCGCGGTGAACGGCGATCTCGTCGAGACGACGCTCTTCGGCGCCGTGCGCGTGCTCTATCGCGACGGCATGTGGCCGCTCGCCGCCCTCATCTTCTTCACGACGATCCTGATGCCCGCCGTGCAGGCGCTCGGCATGGTGTGGCTGCTGCTGCCGCTTTATCTGGAGCGCCGGCCGTGGCGCGCCGACACCGTGTATCGCCTGCTGCGCGTCGCGCGCAACTGGGGCATGACCGAAGTGCTGATGCTCGGCTTGCTCGTCGCGGTCGTGAAGCTCGCGCATATCGCATCGGTGGTGACGGGGCCGGCGCTGTGGTCGCTCGCCGCGCTGATGCTGCTGCTCGTCGCGGCGTCATCGTCGTTCGATGAACGCGCCATGTGGCAGCGCGTCGAAGGCGCGCCGCCCGGCATGCCCGCCGACACGCCGCTCAAAGGGCGCACGGCGGCGGAAAGCGGCATCTGCGTATGTCACGATTGCGGCCTTTCCACGCGCGGCATGCAGCACCGCGGCCATCTGTGCTGTCCGCGCTGCGGCGCGCATTTGCATCTGCGCAAGCCCGCGAGCCTTTCGCGAACCTGGGCGTATCTGATTTCGGCGGCGATCCTGTATATCCCGGCGAACATCCTGCCGGTGATGAACACGAGCTCGCTCTTCGGCGCGCAGAAAGACACGATCATGAGCGGCGTCGCGTATCTGTGGACGTCCGGCTCGCCGCCGCTCGCGGTGCTCGTGTTCATCGCGAGCATCGCCGTGCCGATGCTGAAGATTCTCGCCATCGGTTATCTCGCCACGAGCGCGAATCTGCGCATGACGCAGCAGAGCGCGTTTCGCGCGCGCGTCTACCGTATCGTCGAATTCGTGGGACGCTGGTCGATGCTCGATATCTACGTGATCGCCGTGCTCGTCGCGCTCGTGCAGTTCAGCGCGATGGCGACGATCGAGGCCGGGCCGGCGGCGATCGCGTTCGGCGCGGTCGTCGTGCTGACGATGTTCGCGGCGATGTCGTTCGATCCGCGCCTGATCTGGGATTTCTCGCCGACTCGGGAAGGTACGCGATGAACACGCCCGATGCCGAAGTCGTGCCGAAGAGGCGCTGGCGCATTCCGTGGGTCTGGATCGTGCCGCTGGTCGCCGTGGCGATCGGCATCTGGCTCGCGGCGCAGGCCGTGCTGGAGAAAGGGCCGACCGTCACCATCAGCTTCAAGACCGGCGAAGGCCTCGAAGCCGGCAAGACGAAGATCAAGTTCAAGAACGTCGACATCGGCCTCGTCAAGACAGTCGCGCTGTCGAAGGATTACACGCGCGTGATCGCGACGGCCGAGCTGACGCGCGACGCGACCAACATGCTCGTCGACGACACGCGCTTCTGGGTCGTGCGGCCGCGCGTGGCGGGCGGCTCGGTGTCGGGCATCAGTACGCTGCTGTCGGGCGCGTATATCGGCATGGACATCGGCCGCTCGAAGCAGGACCGGCGCGATTACACTGGCCTCGAAACGCCGCCGATCTTCGCGAGCGACGTGCCGGGGCGGCAGTTCATCCTGAAGGCGACCGATCTCGGCTCGGTCGATGTCGGCACGCCGATTTATTTTCGCCGTCTGCAGGTGGGCCAGGTGACGGCGTTCGAACTCGACAAGGACGGCAGCGGCGTCACGCTGCACGTATTCGTCAACGCGCCCTACGACCGTTACGTGAACGCCGATTCGCGCTTCTGGCAGGCGGGCGGCATCGACGTGACGCTCGGCACCGACGGCCTCAAGGTCAATACGCAGTCGCTCGTGTCGATCCTCATCGGCGGACTCGCGTTCGAGACGCCCGCCGTGTCGCTCAGTTGGGCGGAAGCGCCGCGCGACACCGTGTTCACGCTGCATCCGACACGCGCCGATGCGCTGCGCGTGCGCGAAAGCATCGTCGATAAATATGTCTTCGCGTTCGATGGTTCCGTGCGCGGCCTCGCGGTCGGCGCGCCGGTCGAATTCCGCGGCATTCAGATCGGCGAGGTGTCGGCGATTTATACGCGCTTCGATCCGGTGACGAAGCGCATCAGCATACCGGTCGAGGTGAATCTGTATCCGGAGCGTTTCACGTCGCGCTTCGCCAACGTGCCGAAGGGCGGCCGCCTCACGAACGACCGCAAGGAACTCGCGGACGTGCTCGTCGCGCGCGGCATGCGCGGGCAGTTGCGCACCGGGAGCCTGCTGACGGGCCAGTTATATGTGTCGATCGACTTCTTCCCGGCTGCGAAGAAAGCGAGCATCGACTGGAGCCGCACGCCGCCCGAAATGCCGACGACGCCAAGCGGCCTCGACTCGTTGCAGGATTCGGTCAACCGCATCATGACGCGCATCGACAAGCTGCCGATCGAGGAGCTGACCGCGAGCGCGCGGCAGACGCTCGACAGCACTACGCGGCTGATGCAGGGCCTCAACACGGAAGTCGTGCCGCAGGCCGCGACGACGCTCGCCGCGGCGCGCGCCGCGCTCGATGCCGCGCATTCCACGCTGATGCCGGATTCCGGGCTGCAGCAGGACACGGCCGAAGCGATCCGCGAACTGACGCGCACGGCGGTCTCGTTCCGCAGTCTCGCGGATTATCTGCAGCAGCATCCGGAAGCGTTGCTGCGCGGCAAGCCGGAGGACAAGAAGTGATGCGGCCCGTACTCGTGTCTCTCGTTCTTTCGATGGCGATGCTCGCCGGATGCGCCTCGCCGAGCGCGAGCTTTTATCGCTTGAGCGCCGATCCGTCGCTGACCCCGGCGACCGCGCGCGCCGCATCGAGGCCGGTGATCGTCGGACCGGTGACGGTGCCCGATCTCGTCGACCGGCCGCAGATCGTCACGCGCAGCACCGACAACGAAGTCACGTTGAACGAATACGCGCGCTGGGGCGAGCCGCTCAAGAGCAGCATCGCGGATGCCATCGCGGGCGATCTCGCGCTGCTGCTCGCATCGGATCAGGTCGCGCCTGCATCGCGCGCCATCGCGGATGCGAACGCGTGGCGCGTGCGCGTCGATATCCAGCAGTTCGAATCCGTTCCCGGCGATGCCGTCGCGATCGACGCGCACTGGTCCGTGCGCCGCTTCGGCGACGACAACGCGCTGACCGGCCGTTCGCTCGTGCGCGAGCCGGTCAGCGGAAGCGGCTGGGATGCGCTCGTGGCCGCGCACAGCCGCGCGCTCGCGAGCGTGAGCAGGGATATCGCGGGGGCGATCGGGGGTAGTGTGAAATGATTCCTTGAAGTAATCGCAACCGCCGCTCGCCGCTATTTTCGAGACGCGTCCGGGAAGTCGAGTCTGCCTGCCGCTAGGATCAGCAGTCCTGCTGAAATATGGAGGCGACATGCCGTTTCCCGGATGGGGCTACTCCTGCAATGCGCTTTACGTCCCGTTGACCGGCGGCTGGCATTGCGCGTTGATGCCGGCTCGCGAAGTGCAGGAAGTCGATCGCACTTGGCGTTTGCCGTTCGACGTGCGCAAGCAAAAGAGAAAAGAACAGCAAGAGCAGATCGAGCAAGACCGAAAGGACTTCGACCGCCTGTTCAGAGTACGGATCGACCGGCGCGACGCGCTCTCGCGTCACGACTTTCGCGAGTATGTGGACTTCATCATCCGAACGCTGCGGGTTTCAACCTGGGACAGGCCAGTTGACGGCGCTGGCATTACGCGCGTTCTGCGTCGTGCTGCCCGAGAGCGCCAGCTTATTCCTGTGATTGCGCGCAATTGGCACGGTGGACAGCGCGTTTTCAGGTATTACGCGCCACAGAGCTGGTCGGCTGCGGGCAGCGGAGCGCACGCCACGCGCGAGGTTCTCGGTTGGCGCGAATTCGCGGCCCTCAAACGAGCCAACGGAGAATGGCCGTCGCTGAAAGCCGTCGCAAATCGCGCAAGCCTGAGTGCCGTGCGTGACGTTGCGTCGAGCGCGAGCGATGACGACAGCGGCTTGAACTGGATGAGCGTCATCGAAGCGGCGGACGGTGCAATTGCCGGTATTGCGCGAGACGCCTCGCGTGCCGACAGCGGCAGCGACTCGATGCTCGAACGCCTCGATGATTCGAACGCCGGCAGATCTTTGCTCGGTGACGCGCCGCCGTTCGACTATCAGCCGGATGCGATGAACGGCGAAAGTTTCGAAGTCGCGGCGCGCGGCGTGAAGATGTCGGGAAATGAACCGGGAGGCTTTCGCCTCAATCCGAATGGCCTCGATACCGACTTCTTCGATGCCAATGGAAATCTGAGCGCGCAGTATCACGAAAGCCACGGCGACGCGCATGGGCATAATTTCCATAACGGATCGCGTGATCCCGCCCATTTGCCGATGTCGCCAATACCCCGGCGCTAGCTTTCTGAAAAGGATGAATATGAATGAAAAAACATTTGGCTGGGAGTTGGCAAAAAATGGCTTTTTGCTTGTCGAAGCCTTGGGGAAATATCCATCGTTCCACGATGCAGCAGTGCAATCGTTCTTCATGCAGCGAACGAGATCGTCGAACACGAATGACAACGGCGAGCCACTGATGCCCGGTTGCGAGCGTGATCTGGTCGACCTTACGCTTGCAATTCTTCATAACCGATACGGTCCGCGCCATGCCGACGGTGCCGACGACTATCGGGTAACGATCAAACTGTTGGAAATAAAAGCCGCAAACATCGACATTAACTCGATGCTCGGAGAGGCGTGGATCAGAGACATCACCTTGAGTGATGAATCGAATGGTCTGGTCAAGTTCGATCTCAACCCCAATATCGGCCTTGACATCGTGCTGACGTGTCGCGAAGTCATCGTCGAATCGATCGAGCCATATCATCGTTGAGCATGGCTTGCGCCCCTCACAGCACCAGCTTCGCCGCCTCATCGAACGCCGCGCCCGCGGGCGGCACATCGCGCCGCGCGATCCGCACGATCTCCACCGCGCGCGTCTGCGGCGGCTGCGTCGGCAAGTGCGCAAGCTCAATCGCGATGTCGGCGTGCGGCTCGTCGCAGCGCGTTTCCATCAGCAGGTTCATCTGATTCAGACACAGCTCGCGGTGCGTGACGGAAATCAGCGCCGCCGGCTCGGCGAGCAATTCGACGATGGTCTGAAGCTGCATCTCGATGGAATCGGCGAGCGAGCCGAGTGCCGAGAGCGCGGCTTCGTTCTCCTCGAAATCGCGCTGCAGCCGCGTGGCGTCGCCGGCCAGATCCGTCGATGCAATCAGGCCGCTCATGCCCGCGCCGCGCCGGCCGAGCATCTGCATGCGCGCGGTCAGCAACGCGCGATGTTCCTGCAGCGCGTCGCGCCGCGCGTCGTTGTGCGCGACGCGCGACATCGCTTCCAGCACGAACTGCTCGACGATCCGCTGCACGAGATCGCGTCTGAGCGCTTCGTCCGTTCCGTTGCAAAAGCGCATGCGCTTGTCGTCGAAGCTGACCGCCGTGCGCGCGACGTCCGAACGCAACGCGCCGCCCTCCACCGCCGCGACGAGCACCTTCCGCTCGACGAGCGTCGCGCCCAGCACCGCGAACCCATGATCGGCGGCAATGTTGCCGTCGAACCAGCCGCGCACATCGTGCGATTCGCCGATCACGCGCGCGACGTCGTCCGGCGTCGCGAACTTCGCGCGCAGATACGGATCGTCCGCCCATGCCGCCGGTGTCGCGTCGCGCGGCGCGGGCAGCGCCGCGACGAGTTCCCGCGCGTGATCCAGCGTCTTGCCGACGACCGGCGCGAGCCGCGACTCATAACGGCTCGCGAGGCGCACCTGAGGCGCGACCGCGACGATGCGGCCGAGCGCCTCCTTGACATCCTCGCGCGAGCTCGCGTTATCGCGCCGGAACAGCCAGTTGAACATGCTTATCCCATGATATGCACGCCGCCGTCCACGTACAGCGTCTCGCCGGACATGCGCCGGGCGAAAGGCGTCGCGAGGAACGCGCAGGTAAAGCCGACGTCCATGATGTCGACCAGCTCGCCGAGCGGCGCGCGCTGTGCGGCTTCGGTCAGGAGCAGGTCGAAGTCCTTGAGTCCCGATGCCGCGCGTGTCTTGAGCGGCCCCGGCGAAATAGCATGCACGCGAATGCCCTGCGGACCGAGCTCGTAGGCGAGATAGCGCGCGCACGCTTCGAGCGCGGCCTTCACCGGGCCCATTACGTTGTAGTTCGCGACGACCTTGTTCGCGCCGTGATAGCTCATCGTGAACATCGCGCCGCCGTCTTTCATCAGCGGCGCCGCGAGCCGCGCCATGCGGACGAACGAATGGCAGGAAATGTCCATCGCCTTCGCGAAGCCTTCGGCGGAACAGTTCAGCAGGCCGCCCTGCAGATCGTCCTTCGGCGCCCACGCGATCGAGTGCACGAGAATATCGAGCTTGCCCCACTCGCTCGCGATACGCTCGAACACCGCTTCCAGTTCCTCCTGGCTCGACGCGTTCAGCGGCATGAAGATCGGCGCTTCGAGGGCTTGCGCGTGCGGCTCGACGTAAGGCCGCGCTTTCTCGTCGGCATACGTGATGGCGAGATCGGCGCCCAGTTCGCGGAACGCTTTCGCGCAACCATAGGCGATCGAATGCTCGTTGGCGATGCCGGTGACGAGCGCCTTCGCGCCCTTCAGCACGGGCTGCGGGACATTCAATGTCATGCGGATGCTCCTTCGCGTTTGTCATCGATCAGCGCGAGCGTGTGGCGCGCGATCATGAGTTCTTCGTTGGTCGGAATCACCCATGCGCTCACCTTGCTCGACGCCGTGCTGATGCGCGGGCCGCCGCTCGCATTGGCTTCTGTATCGAGTTCGATGCCCCACCACGCCGCTTCTTCGCACACGCGTTGTCGTATCTCCTTCGAATGCTCGCCGATGCCCGCCGTGAACACGATCGCGTCGAGCCCGCGCAGCGCCGCGCTCATCGAGCCGAGCTCCCGGCCGATGCGATGCACGTAAAGATCGATCGCGAAGCGCGCGCGTTCGTCGCTGCTCGCGAGCAGCGCGCGCATGTCGCCCGACACGCCCGACACGCCGAGCAATCCCGACTGGCGATACAGCATGTCTTCGATCTCGCGCGCGTTCATGCCGAGCTCGTCGAGCATGTAAAGAACCACGCCCGGATCGAGATTGCCGCAGCGCGTGCCCATCATGAGACCGTCGACGGCGGTGAAGCCCATCGTGCTGGCGACGCTCTTGCCCGCGTGCATCGCGCACAGGCTCGCGCCGTTGCCCAGATGCGCGACGACCGTGCGCCCGCGCGCGGCATCGGGTGCAACATCCGGCAGGGCACTCGCGATGTATTCGTACGAGAGACCATGAAAGCCGTAGCGCCGCACGCCGTTCTTCGTGATCGATTCGGGCAGCGCGAACGCCTGCGCGAGCGGCGCCTGCGTCGAATGAAAGGCCGTGTCGAAGCACGCGACCTGCGGCAGGCCCGGATTGCGCTCGGCGACGATGCGTATCGGCCTCAAGTTATGCGGCTGATGCAGCGGCGCGAGCGGTGTGAGCTTGTCGAGTTCGTCGAGCACTTCGGGGCTCGTCAGTACGGGCTTCGTGAAACGCGCGCCGCCGTGCACCACGCGATGCCCCACGCCGACCAGACGATGCCCCGCGCCATGCCCGCGCAGATACGCGCCCAGATGCGCGATCGCTTCGGCATGTTGCAGCTTCGCGCCCTCGCCCCATGAATGCTCCGCGGACTTCTCGCCTCGCCTGTCGTAAGCGACGAAATGCGGCGCGCTGAACAGCGCTTCAACCTGTCCGTGCGTGACGAGTTCGAGCGCGTCGCCTTCGACATCGAACGCGCTGAACTTGATGCTCGACGAGCCCGCATTGAGAACCAGAATCACATCGGCCATGAAATCACCCCACTACTTGCGCTTCTTCGCGGCGCTTCGACGCCACGAGCGATGCGATCGCGCACGATGCGAGCCGCGATTGCAGCGAATCGGCGCGGCTCGTCAGAATGATCGGCACGCGCGCGCCGAGCACGATGCCGGCCGCATCCGCATTCGCGAGAAAAGACAGACTCTTCGCGAGCATGTTGCCCGCTTCGAGGTCCGGCACGATCAGCACGTTCGCGCGACCCGCGACGGGCGAATCGATCTTCTTCGTATGCGCCGCTTCGAGGTCGATGGCATTGTCGAGCGCGAGCGGCCCGTCGACGAGCGCGCCCGTGATCTGATGACGATCGACCATCTTGCAGAGCGCGGCGGCCTCCAGCGTCGACGGCACCTTCGGGTTCACCGTTTCCATCGCCGAGAGAATCGCGACGCGCACTTCCGCGAAACGCAGCGCGTGGCCGAGATCGATCGCGTTTTGCAGGATGTCGACTTTATCGGCGAGCGTCGGCGCGATGTTGATGGCCGCGTCGCTGATGATGAGCACGTCGTCGTGCCCCGGCACATCCATGATGAAGCAATGCGACACGCGCCGCGACGTGCGCAGTCCGCCTTCGCGCTTCACGACCGCGGCCATGACTTCGTCGGTGTGCAGGCTGCCTTTCATGAGCGCTTCGGCCTTCGCCTCGCGCACGAGTTCCACCGCCTTTTCGGCAGCGGCGTGGCTGTGCGGCGCATCGACGATCGGAAAGCCCGCGATGTTGAGGCCGCATTCTTCCGCCACCTCGCGAATGCGATCGCGTGGCCCGACGAGTTGCGGCGCGATCAGACCCATCTCGTGCGCCTTCACCGCGCTTTCGAGCGATGTCCGGTCGCAGGGATGCACGACCGCCACCGCGAGCGGCGGCAACGCCCGGCAAACCTCGATGAGCCGTACATATTTTTCGCGCGGCTGATTCATTTCACCCTCCGTAGTTACGTGTGATGCAACGCCCGAACATCAGTGCGCGGGCGCGGAACGTCTTGGCGCGCGCGCAGCCTTGACCGGCAGCGCCGCGCGGATGCGCGCGAGCATGTCGTGCTGCGCGGCCGTCGGCTCGAAGCCCTGCATGCGGCTGTCGTCGTGCAGCTTGTCGAAGAGCGTGAGGAGCTTCTTGCGGTCGTCGCTGTCGTCGAGCAGACCGGGCAACGACGCGAGCGCCTGCTCGGGCTCGTAGCGCACGATGATTTCCTGTTCGCCGCGAATGCGCCGCCATTCGTCGCGCGGCATCTGCGGCAAATACTCCGCATAGTCGGCCGCGAGTTCCTGACGCAGCACCATGCGCGTGAGCGGCAACGGCTCGTCGTGACGCATGAGCAGGCACGCGACGCGCGCGACGGCTTCCGCGTATCCGCCGTGCGCAACCGACGCGAGCGCTTCCTGAACGAACGGCAGATCGCGCGGATCGGTCCGATTTTCTTGCGTCTCGCGTTCCTGCACGCGCTGTGCCGGCAGCAGGTTGCCGTACACGGAGAAGAACATCGCTTCGGTCGTGGCGTCGCGCATCGCACGATAGAAGTCGAGGCTCGCGCTGATCATGTCGGAGCCGCAATGCTCCGCACGGCGCAACGCGTCGCGTTCGGTGTCGGGCTTGCGCGTGGCCTTCACCGCTTCCGCCGCCGGGCCGAGCCATGCAAGCCACGGATTCAGATCGGAGAACATCCAGCGCTGCGCGCGCAACGGATGGAACGCGCGCAGCATCGTCGCGGTCGCGTCGTTGGCCATTGCCTGAACGAAGGGTTGCGCGAACAGTTCGTACGCACGCTGATTGAAATCCGATACCTGTTTCACCGCTTCGAACGGCAGTTCGTCGATACGCTCGAAACGGTTGAAGCGCGCGGTCACGTCTTCGAGACGTCGCTCGTGAAAGCTCACGTCGTATTCGGTCTTGCCGTTCGCGTTCTTGCGTTCGGCGATCTCCATGCCGTACAGCCCCGGCGGAAACGATTCGATCGCTTCCAGCACCGATGCGATCTGCGTGTATTCCTTCTTCGCGACCTTGCCGCTCACGAAGATGCCGAGATGCCCGATGCTCTTGTGCATCAGTCCGACGATCACCTGCCCGCGTGCCTTGATCTCGTCGGTGCTGCCGTAGATATCCGCGACCCAGTTGAAGGCCTGTTGCGGCGGCGTGATGTTGTCGCCCATCGAAGCGAAGAGAATGATCGGCGATTTGATCGCGCGCAGATCGAACGATGCGCCCGACGCGCCGCGCACTTCGCCCGACCACAGCTTGTTGCCGACGAAAAGATTGCGCGTGATCCATTCGATCTCTTCGCGGTTCATCAGGTAATAGCCGCCCCACCAGCGCTCGAAGTCCAGAAAGCGCGGCGGTTCGGTGTCGATCTTGTCGAACAGCGTGTAGTACTTGTCCCAGAAACTATTCGCCGGATTCAGGTTCTCGAAGTTCTCGACGAGATACGCGCCGTCGAACTTGCCGTTGCCGAGATCGGCCGTCAGCGAAGCGAGCCACGTCCCGCCGAGCATGCCGCCCGAGTAGCGCATCGGGTTGTCGCCCTCGCCTTCGCTCCACGCGCCGCTCCAGTAGGACATCGGCGCGCCGTTGATGACGAGCGGACCGGTATCGTCGGGCTGCGAGCTCGCGAGCATCATCGCGGCCCAGCCGCCCTGGCAATTGCCGACGATAGCGGGCTTCGGGCTGTCCGGATGCATCTCGCGCACATGCTTCACGAACTGCTGCTCGGCCGCGCATACGTCGAGCAGCGTCTGGCCGGGCTGCGGGTCGCGAAAGAACGTGACGAAGTACACCGGATGACCCGCGCGCAACGCGACGCCGACTTGCGAATCGTCCTTGAATCCGCCGATGCCCGGACCATGCCCCGCACGCGGATCGATGATGAGATACGGCCGCTTCAGCGGATCGATGACTACGCCTTCGGGCGGCACGATACGCAACAGCGCATAGTTCACCGGCCGCGCGAACGTGCGTCCGTCGAGCAGCATTTCATGCGCGAAATGCAGCACCGGTTCGAGACCGCGCTTCGCCTGCTCGATGAAGTTGTTGCCGCGCTGACGCAGCGTGTCCCAGAAGAGCACCGTGCGCTGCATGACATCGACCGCATAGTCGAAGCCGTTGAAACGATCAGCCTCGCCGTTGCCGAGGACACGCACGCCTGCTTCGCGCGCGCGCTCGCTGAATTGATGCTGCGCAAGCTCCGCGCGCTTCTGATAAACGCGTGTGACCTTTTCCGCGATTTTCTGGCTGCGCGCTAGTTGATCTGCATACGTCATGACGTGATCTCCGCGAGGGAACGTGCAAGGGACAACGCAGGAAGCAGATGCATCGGCGGCCATGATGAACGCATGGTCCGATGACTTGGATACCATCATCAAAATATATGCGCAATGTGCGACAAGCAGGTGGCAAAAATTCGCGACTCAACGACGCGCGACTTCATCGCCATTGCGCGAAACAATCTCCTGATACTTCGCGACGACATGTTCGAGGTTATAGAACATGCGCGCTTCGCCGAGCCGCGCGCCGAGCGGCGAGCGCCGCACCGCCGCGAGCACGCCCGGATTCAGGCCCGCGAGCCAGAGCGTGGTGCCGTTCGCGGCGAGGCGCGCTTCGGCTTCGATCATCATCTTGAGCGCGGTGTATTCGACATCGAAGACGCGGCTCAGATCCAGCACGACGATCTTCGCGTCGGAATCGCGCACGAGCGGGCGGATCTTTTCGGCGACACGTTGCGCATTCGCGAAGAATATCCGCCCTTCGGGACGCAGCAGCAATAAGCCGGGAAACGCTTCGTCGTCCGGATGCCGCGACGAAGCGCGCCGGAACACGTTGGTTCCCGGTATCCGCTTCAATGCGTACACAGGCGGATTGGACACCTGATGCGCGAGCGCGAAGAGCGACACGACGATCGCCACCACGATGCCTTCCAGCGTTCCGAACAGCACGACGCCCGCGCATGCCGTGAGCGCCCACACGAATTCGGTGCGGCGAATCTTCAGGATCGCGCGGAATTCGGCGGGGCTGAAAAGCCCGATCGAATAGAACACGACGACGGCCGCGAGCGTCGCGTGCGGCATCAGCGCCATGAGCGGCGCGAACAGCAGCATGACGGCGAGCGCGAGCGCCGCGGTCACGAGTCCCGCGAGTTGCGTGCGCGCGCCCGCCTGCCGGTTGACGGCCGTCTGGCTCGTTCCGCCGCCTGAGACCATCGCGCCGAAAAGCGCGCCGGCCGCGTTCGCGAGGCCGGTCGCGAGCAGTTCGCGGTTCGCATCGGGCGCGGGTTCGTCGTTGCGTGCGAACGCCCGCGCCGCCGCGATGCTTTCTGTGAAGCTCATCAACGCGATGCCGAGCGCGTCCGGCCACAGCTTCAATGCAAGCGACAGATCCGGCCGTGTCCACGACGGCAATCCCGCCGGCACCGCGCCGACCGTTTCGACGCCGTGCGCGCGCAGACCGAACGCGGCCACCGCGACGATCGCCGCCGCGACGACGAACAACGGCGCGGGCGCGCGCGGTGCGAAGCGTTCGAGCGCGATGAGCGCGGCGAGCGTCGCCAACGCGAGCGCGAGCGTGCTCGCCGACAGATGCGGCAAGCCCGCGACGAACGCGCCGACGTTGTGAAAGAACGATCCCTTCGGATAGTGAATGCCGAAGAGCTTCGGCAACTGATCCACGACGATGACGATCGCCACGCCCGCCTTGAAACCGACGAGCACCGGCTCGGAAATGAAGTTCGCGACGAACCCGAGACGCAGGCACGCCCCCGCGACGAGCATGATGCCGACGAGCATCGTCAGCGTCGCGTTGGCGACGGCGAGCGCGTGCGGATCGCCATTCGCGACGGTCGCGCCGAGCGCGTTCGCCGCGAGAATCGCGAGCGTGGTCGTCGTGCTGACGGACAGCGCGCGCGACGTGCCGACGAACGCGTAGACGATCATCGGCACGCAGGCCGTGTAGAGGCCGACCTGAACCGGCAGGCCCGCGATGGTCGCGTACGCGAGCGCCTTCGGTATGACGACCGCCCCCGCCGTCAGGCCCGCGACGATATCGGCGCGCGCCCACGGCTTCTCGTAACGAAACAGCCATTCGGGCGCGATGGACGCGCGATGCGGCATGACGATCCCGCGTTCCGAAGTCGCGCTAAAAACGCTCGGGCACGTAGCGCAGCGGCCGATCGCTTTCGCGATAACCCTCCGCCTTCTGGCGCTTCGGCAACTTCACCTTTTCGCGCGGCACGGCCTTGTACGGGATATTCGCGAGCAGATGGCTGATGAGATTCAGGCGCGCGCGGCGCTTGTCGTCGGAACGCACGACGTACCACGGCGCCTGTTCCGTGTCGGTGGCCTCGAACATGTCGTCGCGAGCGCGCGAGTAGTCGTACCAGCGGCTGTAGGAACGCAGGTCCATCGGCGAGAGCTTCCAGATCTTGCGTTCGTCGTGGATGCGTTCCTCGAGACGCCGCGTCTGCTCTTCCTGACCGACCTCGAGCCAGTACTTGAGCAGAATCACGCCCGAATCGATGATCGCGCGCTCCACGAGCGGCACGCCTTTCAGAAAGGTTTTCGCCTGGTCCTCGGTACAGAAGCCCATCACGCGTTCGACGCCCGCGCGGTTGTACCAGCTTCGGTCGAAAAGCGTGATCTCGCCCGCGGCGGGCAGATGCGGCAGATAGCGCTGCACGTACATCTGCGTCTTCTCGCGCTCGGTGGGCGCGGGCAGCGCAACCACGCGGAAGATGCGCGGGCTCACCCGCTCGGTGATCGCCTTGATCGTGCCGCCCTTGCCCGCGCCGTCGCGTCCCTCGAACACGACGCAGACTTTCGCGCCCGTGTAGACGGCCCATTCCTGCAGCTTCACGAGTTCCACATGCAGGCGCGCAAGCTCTTTTTCGTACTGTTTCCTGTTCAGGCGCTCATGCACGCCCGCGCCTTCACGCACGCCTCTCGATTCGCCGACAGCCCTCTCTTCGTTCATTGCTGTCTCCCGATATTTTTGGATGCCATCCGCGCGGACGAACCGAGTCCGCCGTCGCGACGATGCGCGCGGCACATGGTCGCGGACCCGTCATGACGCCGTCAGGTTTCGTTGCGCTCGGGCACGACCTGCACCACGAGCGTGCGGTTCTTCCAGAACATGTTGTGGATGCGCGGCTGAAAGGTGCGCAGCACGTGCGGCTCGATCGAATCGAAGGTGACGACCGCGGCCGGATGCTCGCCGGTGCCCGTCACGCGCTGAATCGAATCGTAGGGTGGAAAGCCGTAGCGGCAGAGAAATTCCCTGATTTCGTCGTCGGTCGTGGACTCTTCCACGTTGCCTATCCAGAGATCGCCCATTGCAAGATTCTCCGTTGAGTTGTGCGACGTTTCTTCGACTAATACACCAACGGACGGCTCAGGTCGACCCATCTCGCTTGGCCGATTTGCGCTGCGCGAGCGGATTCAGCGCGACGACGAAAGTCACGATCCCGATGCCGAGCGCCCACATGCCGTAACGGAATTCGAGTTTCATGTCGTACAGAAGGCCGTGGATCGTGAAATACAGCCCGGCGAGCCAGATGAACACGCCAATCGAGGCAACCACCATGCGCGGCTCGTTCAGTCTCATCGATGTCTCCCGGAAGCGGTGCGCGAGATAGCTTCAGTTTAGGAAAACTTCCGTCGTCCTGTGAACACACTCGTGTGCAATGACCTTGGCGCGCCGCGATCGTTAGGCTACATTTCCCGCGTATGGCGGAGCAGCAAATGCAACGCATGACCAACTAAACCAATTAACGTTCTGACGCGCCCCGCAGATGCAAAAGCCAACCCCTTTCCCGACCAGGTTGCGAAATTTCGTGATGCTCTTCGTCCTCGCTGCCGCGCCCTGCGCCGCGCTGGCGCAGGGCGCGCCGGACCGCGCGGTCGTCGGCGCAAACGTCAAGCAGTATGCGAATTCCGTGCTCGCGATCATGTCGTACACCGCGGTGCCGGATGTCACGACAAGTTCACTGTCGATCAATAGCGGCACGACCGGCAATCCGGGCTTCGGTCAGACGCAACTCGGCGGCGGCTTTACCCTCAGCAATTCGTTTCCGCTCTACCTCGAAGGCACGCTCGCGTACAGCCGCTACGATCCGACCTTCATCGCGACCGACGGCGACCAGCAGCGCGCGGTGCCTGCGAAATGGAACACGTTCAGCACGACGGTTGGCGTCGGCTGGGACTTCCCGATCACGAGCGAGCTGAAATTTCGCCCGATCATCAACGGCATGATCGGCCGCGTCGCGAGCGATGCGCGCATCGCGCAGACGGTGTTCAATCACGTCGCCAACACCAATCTGCAGTTCCTCGAGGACGGCGCGCTCAATGCGTACGGCGTCGGCGGCTCGCTGATGCTCGATCTGGAGCATTATCGCGAGCACTACGAGGTCGATGTCGAACTGCGCGCAACCGATATTTATCTACGCAGCTTCGGCAGTTCCTCGGAAGCGGTGCAAGGCTCCGCGACCGCGCAGCAGTTCAGCCTGTGGGCGCGCTGGCGTGCGCCCACAGGCTTCGCCGCGCTCGACAGGCCGGTGCGCTACGTGCTCGAAACCGCGTACTCGCATTACTTCGGCGACAGCGCGGGCGTGCTCGGCTTCAACGATCTGACATCGCTCGGCGTCGGGCTCGAACTGGACAGCAGCAAATATCCTGTCGTCATCACGCGCACGCGCGCGATGGTGCGCTACGTGTTCGGCCACAACGTGCACGGCGTGTCGTTCGGTCTCGCCGTCAGCTTCTAGCGCGCGCCGTTCAAAGCACGTTGCGCTGGCTCGGATCGTATTTTGGATCGGGCTGCTTCTGCGTCTGCCGGAGCACGCCCTGAGCGTCGAAATAGAAATGGAACAGCATGTGGTCGATGTTGTTCTCCAGGTATCGATACGTCCACACCTCGCGATCCATCCGCTTGAAATAGGCCGTCTCGAACGGGCGTCCGAACGCGATCATCACGTCGTTGCGCGTCCACTTGTTGACCTCGGCGCGGTAGAACTCGTTTTCCTGAAGCACTTGCCGAACACTGACCGTATTGCCCGACGCATCGAGATCGACGGCCGTGGTCGTCGATCCCATCGGCTGCGTGGGCCACATCAGACGCTTGCCGCCGTTCGGCAGGTCGTAGGTTTCCTTCGGCGGCCCGAGCCTGGCGACGATCGCCTGCTGATCCATGCCGGGCTGCACGCGCTGTTCCGGCTGCGCGCAACCGGCGAGCGCGAGCGCGACGGCGCACGCGCCGTGCGTCAGCGCGAATGCAAAGCGTTTTTTCATGGGTCTCTCCCGCGTCCGCCACGGTTCGTGGCGCCTTATTTTGTCATGGCGGGTTCCACGGATATGGCGAACGCTTCCGTATAAACGGCCTTCACCTGATCGCCCTTCTTGACGCGCTTCAGGCGCTCGGGATCCTGAACGTGCAGATCGACCGTCTCGCCGCGCGGCCCGCGCAGCGTCACGGTCTTCGCATGACGATCGACGGCGATCACATCGGCGATGATCGTCACTTCGCGCCCGACCTCGCCGCCCGGCTTCGCGCCCGGCGCCGCGCGCTCGGCCGAGTCGCTCTCGGAACGCGACGGCTGCGTCTTCTTGTCGAGCAGGCTCAGCGTCAACGACTCGCGGTACTGCGCGGTGACGACATCGCCGACTGCGAGCTGATCGAAGTTGCGCGCTTCGTTCGTGACTTCCAGTTCCATCACCTTGCCGGCGTTCGTTTTCAGCGTGACGGTGCGCGTCGCCGGATCGATGCCGACGATCGTCGCCGTCACCTTCGCGACGCCCTGCACCGTCGCGCCGTCCGGGTTTCGCACGACGCTGACGTCGGCCTGAGGATCGGCGGTGGGATCGGCTGCAAAGGCGCTTGCGGATAGCGCAAGGCATGACAAGACAACGAGGCTGACGCGTTTCATGTTCGCGCTCCTTTTGTTCTATCGATACCGCGATGACGTTACTGGATCGTGTAACCGCGTCCCTGCATGCACGCCGACCACGCGCGATAGTACGTCTGCATCGCGCCCTGGCTCTGCGCCTGCGCGTTGGATTCCTGCGCCCGCTTGTTCTGCCGTGCGCGCATGCCGCCGGCCATCGTGCCCGTCGCCGCGCCGATGGCCGCGCCCTTGCCCGCATCGCCCGCGATCGCACCGATCACCGCGCCGCCCGCCGCGCCGCGCGCCGCGCCGCCGACG